>JAAVYM010000085.1 GCA_022791135.1 Oscillibacter sp. | reverse complement strand
TTCCGCATTGAACAACCTTACACCGGCTCAGTGTGCTGGCCTTGTGCTTTCAAAATCGCGTAAACGTGAGCTTTTCCTCGTTGCGTAGAGCTTTTCGCTGATTTTCGGGTCTTTTCTTTTCATTTTTGCTTTACAGTGCCCATTTCTTCTGTTGACCTTCCGGGTCCAGCATACTACAATGACAGCGGAATGTATGTTGAATTTTCAACAGGAGCTTGTTT
Source organism: Oscillibacter sp. (assembly GCA_022791135.1). Classification (GTDB taxonomy): domain Bacteria; phylum Bacillota; class Clostridia; order Oscillospirales; family Oscillospiraceae; genus Oscillibacter. Next base: position 30,082 of record JAAVYM010000085.1, on the reverse strand, counting down.
TATGAAAAATTATTTTGACGTGCTGCGCACCTGCCCGCTGTTTCACGGGATTTCGGAACAGGATCTCGGAGCTATGCTGAGCTGCCTTGGGGCCAGGGCCTTTCGCTGCAAAAAGGGCGAAACCCTGACGGCGAGGGGGAAGCCGCAAGATTTTGCGGATTGACTGCATGAAAATTACCCACTCATGCAGCAATGCGTGCGCATTTCACCAGCGGATCATCTATAACCTGCTCAAGGTTATAGCGGAAAAAACCTGGTCTTTCACCAGAAAATCGAGGTGACCTCGAAGCGCACGGCAAGGGAAAAACTGGCTGCCTACCTGCTGCTTCAGGCAAAGCGGAATCACAGCGGCTGCAAGGACCCGGCGGCCTGCCGTCCGTCCCGCTTTTGCCGGGGCGCTCCCAGGGCGGGACGGACGGAAAAAAGCCGCACGACGCCTTCGCGTCATGCGGCTGCCTTACGCCGGGAAAACTCTTTATCCGGGTCTCTTTCACGCAGTTCCGTTTTCAGCCGTTCGATCCGCACGCCCCACGGCGGCGCGCGAGAGCCGTGTTCAATCGCCCATGGGCGCGCCGCACTGGGGGCAGAACTTGCTGTCGGACTCCGCCCCGCAGATGGGGCACTTCTTGCCGGCGGGGGCCTCCTCGGTAACCTCCGGCTCCTCCTTCACGGGCTTGCTGGCCTCCAGCTCGGCGATCTTGGCCTTGGACGCGTTCACCGCCTCCACCGTCTCCCGCACCGCGTCGGGAATCTCGCCCTCGTACTCGCTAACAAACCACTCGCCAATGGCGCGGTAGTTTTTGTCAATCTCCTTCTGCTCGCCGGCGATGGCGACGTTGATCTTTACCAGCTCAGCGGCGGCCTTCGTCTGGTCGGCGGCTTTGTTGGCCACGTCCTTTGCTTTGCGGGTCAGTTCATCAATGGAAAACGCCATATTGGTAATCCCCTTTCATATTTTGAACCTGTCCAGCAGGCCCCAATTCCGCAGTTTCAGTCATTCCGTTAACCGTTGCACTTAGTATAGCGTATTCTTTTGTAAAACGCAACAAAATTTCCGGATGTTTACAGTTCGTTTTCAATCCGCCTCCGGCTCAGGAATCCTGCTTCGCCTTCAGAACGGCGCCGTCGTTGGCGGCGATTTCATAGTCGTACTCCACCGCGCCCACGCGGAACTCCACCTCATAGACCCAGCGGCCATCGTCCTCATCCAGCTCCCACTTTACATACCCGGCATCGGCGGCGCTGACCCCGGCGTGGGTGAGGGCCGCGGTCTTGGCGGCCTCCTCGCCGATGAAGCTGGCGGCCTGCTGCTGGCCGGAGGTCCCGGCGGGGCGGTTGTTCCGCTCCTGCTCCGCCTTCAGCACGACGCTGGTGGAGGCGTCAACCTCGTAATCGTACTCCGTGCCGCCCACCCAGAACTCGATATCATAGACCTGCCGCCCATCGTCCCAGTCCAGCTTGCAGAGGACGGACGTGGCGTCGGCGGCGCTGACCCCGGCGTGGGTGAAGGCGGCGGCCTTAGCGGCCTCTTCGCCGCTTGCGGGCGCGTCGGAAGCAGGGGTCTGGGACTTGGCGGCGGGCTTTGCCGGTTCTGCCGCGGCGGAGGCGGGCTTTTGAGCTTCCGCCGCGCCGGAGGCGGGCAAGCGCTCGCCTTCGGGCGCAGCGGGAACCGTCGCGTTTGCGGCCTGGAGGCTTTGCAGGATGCCGGGCGTGCCCTCCAGCACTTCGCCGGTATAGGCGTCGACCTTGTACGTAAATTCCCCCATGGTGGGGTGGCGGAGTTCCACCTCATAGTGGGCGGGGGACTCGTCCAGCTCCGGGTCCGTCTGGGAGGTGACGGAGTCCATCTCCAGGGTCCCGGCGTATTCCTCCGCAGCCACGGCGGCGGCGGAAGCGCCAATGGGCAGGCCCGGCGCGCCGGCCTCCCAGAGCTGCTCCAGCTCCCCGGCGGAGAGAGCAGCCAGGCTGTCGAAGGACAGCTCGGGATTCAGGGCCTGGACGTCCTCAATCATGGCGGCCTTGCCGGGAGATACCCCGGCGGCAAGGGGTTCGGTGGCGGCGGGAGCCGCCGCTCCAAGCTCCGGCTCCGGAGTCTGGGAGCCGTGACCGCCCGGGGCCTTTGGGCCGAACATCTGCCAGAGCTGGAGCGCCAGGACCAGCGCCAGCAGGACGATAGTGGCAATCAGGAGCCAGCGGGTCAGCTGCTTTTCGTTCTTAGTGTTATTCATCGTATTCATCCATCCCCTCTTGTTTTTTCGATATGGCTGGTTCCGCCGGAAACCCTCCGGCCGGTGAGAAGTTTACTCCAAAAACGCATGGCTCATGATATAAAACTCCTCCTGGCTTGGGCGGAATTCCTTTTTCATGGCCGCCAGCGTGCTGTCATGGCGCTGCGCGTCCTCCTCGGAAATCTCCATTGCGGGGCTGGCGCGGTACGTCCATGCCCGGCCCTCCAAAGCGCCGGGGACCAGCTCCTTTACCAGCATCGCCGCCGGGAATTTCCCCTCCCCGGTGCAGACGCGATGCCGCTTGCAGCTTTGAAAGCCCAGGGCGGTATAATTGGCAGGGCTGCCGAAAATCACAATCGCGCCGTAGCCCAGCGAAACGGCCCGCTGAAAGGAGTGCTCCACGCAGCCGGGAATATAGACGTTGTAGAAGGCCCTTCTCGTCAGCTCCTCCACGGCCTGGTAATCCGCGGGGGTCTCGTTTCGAATAGTAAGCATGGAGGCGTTCCTTTCGGTTTGGATTCTTATATAAAATTTTATCACAAGCAGCCGGACGGCGCAAGGCTTTTCGGAACAAAATCAGGGCAGGAGCATGATACAGTCCAAAAAAACTGTTCCATACTCCCGCCCGAATTCAAAGCGTTATTTGAACTGCATCACAGAAAATTTGACATCAACCGCTCCGCTGGTGCCGGCGGCACCCCGGATATCCAGGAGAAGGTCTCTATTTTCCTCCGGGGCGTCTCCGTCCATCTCAAAGGCCCGGGTCAAGGTGTGTCCCGGCTCCAGATCCACGGCGGGAAGGTACACGGGTTCCCCCAGCCTGACGGGCTGGCCTACCCGCCAGGTTACCCGTTCCTTGCCGTTGTTTGTCACTCGGAGAACCACGTATTTCCCGTTTTTAGGATTGAAGATGCTGCTCGCATGAATGCCGGTGACAGTCTGGACATGGGTCTTGTCGTCCGCGATGAGGGAGGGCTTCTCTTTCGTATCCACCGTTTTGGCGGCAATCTCTTTATAAGGTCCTACCTTCGCGCCAATGGCCGGTTTCGTGGGATTGGGGCCTTTCGGTTCCTGGCTGGATTCGCCGTTTGAGGACGCGCCCAGAACGACGCTGCTCTGTTCCTCGCTCCAGCCAACCTGGACGTTGAAATAATCCGACATCATCTGGGCGGGCAAATAATAGTAGGGTTTGCCGTCGGTTCCCGTGTAGCTGACCGCCGCCGGAAGCCGCTGCCCATCCACGGGATAGGTGTCTCCCGGCTTCACCTTTACAACGTCCGAAATCACCAGACCCGCATCGCTGATTTGCAGTTGGCCGGACGCGGCCAGGGCTGTGCCGGACAGGGCAAGGACCGAGATCATGACCAGCATTCCGGCAAAAAACGACTTGTATTTTTTCATGATAGTAACCCCTCTTTGTATATCAAGATTATCGGTACTGCATCAGTGTGATGGTCACATCGGCCCCATCCGGCGCCTCCAGGTAACTGAGCACCGGACTGACGCTGTACACAAATTCAGCGGCTTCCGCCGTGGTGCCCCCGGCAATCTGAAAGGCCCTGGTCAACGTTTTGCCCGGGTCCAGCGCCACACTGGGGAAGCGGTCCCATACCCCCAACGTGATCGGAAGTCCCGCCTGGCAGCGCACCTGCGTTGTGCTGTTGTTCGTGATTGAGAGCAGAATGTACCTCCCGTTCTCCGGAAGGAAGGTCCCGCCGGAACCATAGCCGGTGATGGACTGCGCCCTGGTCTTGTTATCTATGACCTGGGTGGGTTCCTTCGTCGTGTCCACAAGACTGGGGGAGACCTCGGTAAAGGGTCCGACGCTCAGACCCAATTCAGCCGCTTTGGGCCGTTCGTTCAGCTGCTCCTCGTTGGTTACCACCCGAACCTGATGTTGCAGCCCCTCCGAGTTAGCGCCCAAGACAATACTCTTTCGCTGTTCGCTCCAGCTGTTCCAGATGTTGAGATAGTCGGTGTACATCTGCACCGGCAGGTAGTGATAGGACTTGCCGTTCGGGGCCTCGTAGTCCACAACGGCAGGGATTTTCTGTTTGTCCACGGTGTAGGTTTTGCCCGGCTCCACCTTCACCTGGCCCATCACCACCACACCGGCAGCGCTGGCTTGCAGCTTGCCGCCCGCAGCCAGAGCCGTCCCAAACATAGCGGCGATCAATACTACGGTGAACATTCCGGCTATAAATTGTTTCCAAGTTTTCATCATTCGGTTCCTTTCTGTTTTCCGGCGGGCGTTGAACTCCCGCAATTTCACTATTGATGCAGACGGCTCACTCCGCCCGGCGCTCCAGGTCCCGAAGCTCCACACGGGTTCCGCCCAGGTTGACTGCGGTCACGGCATTCGGGTCGACGACGTGAGGATACTGACAGCCCATTTCGCCTGCTGTGCCGTCCATGGTTTGCGACATGGTGAAGGACTTCCCCATGTCGGAAAAATCGACATATGTGCCGTCTTCCATCCAAAGCCCCTGCGGACCCATCGCCTGGGCCTGCTCCTCTTCGATGTATGTCTGTTCCGGACTCCTGGTCTCCTCGTTCGGGGACAATAAGTATTCGATGGAAGCTGGACTCCAGAAGTCTGCCTCTACGGCAGAGACCGTAAACTTGATTCGAGAGAACTCCAGCGGAATATTCTCTGCTGTCAGCGCAATCGTTCCCTCATATATCACAGGCTGAAGCATCTTGTCCAAGGTAAAAGTGAAGTCATAAGGACCGCCCAGAATCACGACGTCCGGTCCAGGTCCGGTGCGTTCGCCGTTTCCAATGGTTACCGCCGCACCGTTCTCCTCCTCGTATGTGGCCAATCTTTCCATGTGAAGCGTCAACTCCGGCTGCTCTACGTAGCCGGCCAAGGGCATCGTTACCTCGAAAAACAGCTTGTCTCCCTCCCGGCGAATCAGGTTAAAGCCCGGCTGGAATAGGAACCAGCTTGCAGCCATTTTGTCCTGGATTGACCGCTCCAGCTCCGCCGGTGGAAGCTCCACTTCCATCTCAGCGAAGCGGCTTTCCACTTCCTTGCGCACGTAGTCCTCCAACTGGTCCTGCCGCAGGGAGAGACGGCATTCCTCCCAGTAAATATGGGACCTGTGCCAAAATTCCTCGTCCCATTCCTCTGGCATATCCGGCTTTTCCGCCGTCACGGACAGCCGCAGCGTCTCCCCGTCCCACACGGCGGCGTGGAGCGCAACTGTCATATCGTCCGCCGTCTGGCTTTGCTCAATGACAGTGCCCATCCGGGCCATGATATCCTCCGACGCCTCGGGAGCGTCGGGATTCACGCCCAGCCAGGGGAACCACTGGGAAAACTGCCCGGTAAACGCCGCTGCCGCACAGGCCGACAGCAGCAGCAGCGCCGCCGCCAACGCAATCAGCTTCCAATCCAGTTTTCTTCTCCGGCTGGAATACCCTTCTATCCACCTCCCGGGGTCCGCCAGCAATTTCATCCGTTCCCGGAGATACCAGGGAGAAAAATTTACCTCCACATCTTCCGTCTGTTGGAAGATGCTTTCCAATTCTGCCAGGTTGGCGTCCATCAGCGCTTGGGGCAGCCATTGATCAAACGGCAACATTCACGTATCTCTCCTTTCCAGACATTCCCGCAGCATCGCCCGGCCCCGCATCACCCGGCTGGCAACCGTAGACTCCTTGATTTTCAAACGCCGGGCAATTTCCCGGTTGCTCAGCTCCTGTACACATTTCAGCTCCAGGATACGGCGGTAGTTTTCCGGCAGCGCCCGGATCAGCGAAATCAGATAAGCGTATTCCTCCTGATGCTCCTCTTGAGCTGGCGGGTCCCAGTTTTCCGGGAAGGACTCTGCCTGCCGCTCCACACGCAAAACATCCAGGGCCGCATTCTTCGCTACGGTCGCCACATAGCCGCCTGTCTGGCTCCAGGACAGCGCGCACACCCGTTCCCAGCTCCGCAAAAGCTGTACCCACGTTTGCTGCGCGGCGTCCTCCGCCTGGGTCGGATTCCCCAGAAAGCGCAGCGCTGTCAGGTAGACCTTTTTCTCATATGCTTTGTAGAGCTTGGTAAAACGCCGTTGGTCCTGCTCCGTCTCCAGCATGGCCAAACAGATTGCAAGCATATTCCATCCTCTCCTTTGTACTGATGTCCCACGGCTCTATTACTTTAACTGTGAAAAACAGAAAAGTATCCCACTCTTGACAGACAATTTTTAATTTTCCTACAAGCTAATAGAAGTCTAATGATCCTGATCGAAAAAGTCAAATGTGCAAATCTGGTTGCTGTGGGTTTTGGCCCATTACACGAAAAGATGTACCCGGCGCAGCGGGTTTGCCCGATAGCCCTTGTCTGCCGGGGTCAACACACCGCAATTTTAGCGGCTGGGGCAGACCGCAACTCGCCGTTTGCGTCCGGCGTCTTTTTCCCTTTGTTGGTGGTCACTTTTTGTACCGCCAACGTTTTTTATAGTACAACGGCTCCAAAAAAGTCATTGACGGGGGTTATTTCCGGCCCGCTCCTACAATGGGCCGGCATGACCAAAGAAAGTTTGATGGAAACACAACTCATGCTACAGGTGCAGCAAGTCTTTGATGAAAGCCAACAACGTTTTGGCGCAGAAAAGATTCGGATTATTCTGGCTGAGAATGGCATTCATGTGGGAAAAAGAGGATCAGAGGTATTTTGCAGGAGCTTGGTTTGGAGAGTGTTCGAGAAAATGCAGCGTGCAATTGGTGTTGGCTGCTTTTAAGGAGGCATTCCAAAATCGAGGGAGGCCCTCCAATCTTACATTTTATAGTGATCGGGGTGGACAGTACATTTCGGGAGCCTTTTACGCATCACTGAGGAAATGTGGAGTAAAACAGACATTGCGCTATGAATATTCTTCGGAGGCAGAATTCCGAAAAAGCGTGGAAGCATATGTCAACTTTTACAACCATATCCATCCCCATCAGACCTTGGCGTACAAGGCTCCTGCGGGTTTTGAAGAACTGTATGGAAAAGAAGAGACACAGGATTTATGAGAAATCCTGTGTCTAAAATGCGGGCCTAAACGTATTTTTTTCGTAACTGCTTTTCCCGTTTTTCAAAAATACAACTTTATCAAGGTTTTTGAAAACCCAGCTATTCCAATGGATACAGCATGAAGCGGAGCCGTTTTCCGATAAAAAAGTTCGAAAAGCGGCCCCGCTTCAGTTGGTCCGAGATGGGAGACTCGAACTCCCGGCCTGATGGTCCCAAACCACCCGCGCTACCAACTGCGCTAATCCCGGATTTACAACCTTCTATATAGTAACACGATAAAATTAAAAAAGCAAGTTTTTCCTGTCTAAAGGTTTGACTCGAAAAATTTTAATCTTGAAACCTACAACAGAAGAATACCATTGCAAAAGCTCTTTTCAATCGTGCGATATAAATTTTCGATATTTCTTATTTTCGCCGTTTTACGCGCAAATAGAATCATATTTAGAACTATCAAAATAGTCTGCCATCCCCCGAACGTTTCATAAAAAGACCACCATAATTTCAACGCAAAGGAGGAGAGCCAGATGCTTGTGATGTTTCTTTCCATGCTGGAAGCGGAAGAAGATCAGCGCAGGTTTACCAAGTTGTTCGAGGCCCATGAGAAAAAAGTTTATGCCGTGGCCCTACATATCCTGGGAAATCGGGGCTGGGCGGAGGATGCCGCCCAGCAGACCTGGCTGAAACTGGTGCAAAATTGGGAGCGTGTCTCCGCCCTGCCCTGGGAGGAAACGGAGGGCTATGTCGTCACGGTGGTAAAAAACGCCGCGCTGGACATCCTGCGCTCGGAACGAAAACTCGCCGCCTTCCCAGAGAATTGGGACCCACCGGCCCCGGAGGACCATCAGGACGAATACGACTATCTGGTCTCCCTGATCCGGGCTTTGCCGGAGAGTTACCGGAGGATTTTAGAGCTGAAATGTGTGGAGGAGGAGAGCAATCGGGAGATTGTCCGGCGGATGGGGCTTAAAGAATCCGCTGTATCCATGCGGGTGCTGCGGGGACGAAAAATGCTCCAGGAACAGCTTGAAAAGGAGGGATATTTCGATGACGCAGTTTGAAGACCGCCTACGCCGGGGAATGATGGACGCCAACGTGGCACAGTATGAACGCGTCATCCAAAAGGCGGAATCCCAGGAATTGGACGCCTCCCCCAAATACTACCGGGAACGGAGCGAGCTGCTGGCAGGCCCATGGGATTGGGCGAAACAACGGAACAGGATTCACGGAAAGCGCCTGGACTGGCGGCTAATTGCTATTGTCGCGGCGCTGCTGCTGCTTTCCGCCTGCGCCGTAGCCGTGGTGACCGGGCAGTTCGCCCAGTGGTTCTCGGGTACGGGGGTGGACCCGGAGGCTCCGGAGACGACGGAGGCCGTCCTGGCCAGTATGGGCACCGTCATTCAGCAGACCAAAACCGCAGGGAAGGAGACGCTGACACTGAATGCCGCCGTATGGGAGGGGAACTCTGTGCATCTGTCCCTCACTGCCAAGAGTCCGAGCTTCCCGAAGCATCTGGACGGGTATTCTTGGCTTTCCTCGGACAAATGCACCGCCAGGATGCCGGAGGCGCAGTGGAAGGAGTATGTGGAAAACAAGATCGCGACGGAGTCCGCCGGGAAGAACCTCTCCAAAGAAGAGCGGGACCAGTGGTTCCAGAACCTGATGAAACCGGAACTGACGGCAGAGCTGAGGCCGCGTCTCGGCGTTGTCAGCCGGGAGGGCGACACCGTCCAGTTGGCGGCGACGATGCGTCTGGACAACTATCGGGAAAATCCGGAGGTGACGCTGCACATTGAGAATGTAGCGATCACGGGCAATGGGATGTCGCTCACAACGGAAGGAATGACCGGCTCCTTGCTGAAAGGACCTTTTGAGTTCACCTTCACGCTGGACAAGGTACTCCCGTCCATAAACTACGAAGGAGATGTGCCCGTCACCTGCGGCAAGGTCCCCCTGCGGATCAAGAAGCTCTCCATCTCCCCCACCGACATGGATGTGAGCTGCGACATCGAAGGCTCCGGGAACATTGTGGACCGCAGAAGCGGAACCGTCTCGGGTAAGACGATCAGCGTGGAAAAGGACCTGAAAGTGGCGCTGAACGGCCTGTGGACCAAGGACGGTAAGTATGTGGACTGTACAGTACGCGGGGGCACAACCATAACCGGGACCGGAACCCCGGCAAATAAGGGCAACACCGTTGCCTGGAGCCGGTACTTCCCCTACCTCATCGACCCCGCCACGGTGACGGCGGTGAAAATCGGCGGCACCCGGGTGGAGCTGGGCGAATTGAATTTGGCGGCTGACCAAAGCAGCATTTTCCGTTGAGCCATAATCTGAGCGATTTGATTCTGAGTGATTTGATGAGGTTCTGTGATACAAAAGTCATGGTGAGAATTATGCTATTGAGTCAGGAAAAGAGATAAACTGGTGAACAATGGTATGTGGTGGGTTTAAGAAATAGATTTATGGTATCATTTGTTTTTTTATAATAGAATCAGACTGACTTATCTATATCCATCTATCTATCAATCAAAACATTAGCCAAAGTCAGGGTGTATGGAGTCAATAGATGTGAATACAAAGACTCTATGGAAAAGCAAGGCTTTGATGAAAATAGACTCTACCCTGGTTGTTCACCGCAGAAACTTTATATGACGGGCATCGACGCCACAGGTGTCGCTGCCTCAGCAAGTATGGGATTTTGACAGCAAAATTCCACTTGTTAGGGGATCCCCCTAAACCCCCTCCGTTTACAGAGCGTGTACTGTCCCTTGACAAGAGCCGCCCAGCGGATTGCCTTGTCACCAAGGGGGTGAACACGCTAAATGCCATATACACTTGACAGCGGAAAAATTCTGTGGTATTATTTGGTCAAATATGAGACCGTCTAATATTTGGAGCGCATTATGAACTGGGAAAATGTGAGAACATTTGTCAATCAATATTGTCTGCTGCGAGATGTGCAGTTCGCCGCTTATGAATTGTATGCTCGAAAGTATAGCCTGACCGCCAAGGAGTTGTTTGTGCTGGACATTATCTGGTTTGCCCCTGATGGATGTTTGCAGTCCGAAATATGCGAACGGTTGTCGGCCACAAAGCAGACAGTCAGCGCCATAATCAAGAAATTCTGGAAGCTGGGATATTTGTCCTTGATCGAATCGGAAACGGACCGGCGCAATAAAATTGTCCGCTTCACCGAAGCCGGGGTAGAGTACACTAAGAAAATCATCCCCCCTGCCGCCAATGCGGAGATAGACGCTATGGCGGAATTGAGTGAGGAGGATATTGCCGAACTGGTGCGGTTGACTACTTTGTTTTCAGAGCAGATGAAAGCAAAATTTCAAGCAATCAAGGAGAAGCCGTAACGTGGAATTTTATGAAGCAATCAACACACGGCGGAGCATCCATCAATTTGTGGACAAGGAAATCCCAAAAGAGGTATTAGAGCGGATTTTGGATGCTGGTCTGAAAGCCCCGTCCTCTAACCATCAGCGGCGTTGGGAGTTGGTGACGCTGACGGACAAAACCATCATTTACAATCTTGCTCAAATCGTCCGCCCGTATCCCTGCCGTATCACGGCACCCAAAACGCCCCAGCAGGAGATGTTCAAGATTGCCTACCCCGCCAGCGCAGCGCGATTGAGGAATCGGCCTGTGTGATCCTGCCGTTTTTCAAGCAGAAGTACCCGATGAGCGAAGATAAGAACGGCTATGGTCTGATGGATTACGGCGCGACATGGGCGCTGGTTGAAAATATGCTCCTCGCTGCGACTGCGGAAGGGCTTGGGTCTGTGGTTCATATTCCGGTCAAGAAGGAGCCGGAGAAAATCAGAGATTTTCTGAAAATCCCAGACGGCTGGTATCTTCCCACGCTTGTCATTTTCGGGTATGCAAGCCCCAATGCCGAAGTACCTTCACAGGTAAAAGCAACTGTGGAAAACAACGTCCATTGGAATAAGTGGTGAACAGGAGAAGCTGTAAAATGGAGTTTTATAAAGCAATCAAAAAATGAAAAACCAGCCGGGAGTGGCAGGCAAAGCGGTTGATTTTGAGGCCATTAAACGCATCATTCAGAGAAAGCATCCCGGCCTCCACTGTATCAGGAGATATACAACAACAGCGGCCGCCGCTATTGGAAACGGCTGGACGGTGAGCTGAAAGCCTGGGCCGCTGAAATTGGCCTGGACTATGTAACGAACGATGACAGCATGAGCCGCCCCTTTGAGGCCCCGCCTTTTATCGTAAATTTCTTCTATCGCAGCGGGATTAAAAAGTCTGCCAGAAAGGGCGGTGAACGCCATGCCTGAATTGCCGGAGGCTGAAACGATCAGACGGGTATTGGAACCGCAGATAAAAGGTTTGACAATTACAGCGGTAACAGTGAACCGGCCAGAAGTAATCGCCCATCCCACAGCGGAGGAATTTTGCCAAACCCTCACAGGACAGACCATAGATGCCATGACCCGCAGGGGGAAATTCCTGAGTGTCCTGCTGGACAGTGGTGCCTATTTTGTACTGCACCTGCGAATGACCGGCTGCCTGCTGTTTACCCCGGCCGGCTTCCCGGCGGAAAAGCATACCCACATCGTTTTCCGCTTGAGCAGTGGAACTGAACTGCGGTTCTCTGATACTCGCCGTTTTGGGCGGTTCCGGCTGTTCCGTAAGGGAGAAAGCGATGCATACAGCGGCATGGACAAGCTGGGACTGAAACCCTTTGACAACGGTCTGACCGCCGATTATCTGCAACAACATTTTGGGAAACGGAAAAAGGCAATCATGGAATGTCTGTTAGACCAAAGCGTGATTGCTGGCATCGGCAATACCTATTCCGATGAAATCCTGTTTGCGTCCGGCATCCACCCGTATGGCCCGCCAAGGGGCTGACCTATACGGAGCTGGAACGCCTTGCCGCTGCCATCCCGGAACGGTTGGCCTATTTCATAGCAAAGGACGCTCTTACGCCGGAAGAATATCTGGAAGGCAAGGGGCAGGACTACCGCAATACGTCATTTCTCCGGGTCTATGGGCGCAGCGGGGAACTTTGCCCAAACTGTGGAGCTGTGCTGCGCCGCATAACTGCTGGTGGTAGAAGTAGTGTGCTTTGCCCAGCCTGTCAAAGAGAATAGATCTATGAACGGATGGTATACCCTGCATGGAATACCGCACATGCTGCTGTCTTCGTAACGGTAAAGGGAGGCGATGGGAATCATCGGGAGTCAGGACGGACCATGGGGCCGCCTTGGCAGCAGCGAGATCCTGCGGCCAGTCCTGAACGGCTATACCCAGCGGGACCGAAGAACTATCATAGACTTCGGTAAGGCCTGTATTCTTACAAAACAGAAGAAATTGTAAAAACAGAGGAACAGACATGAACAAATTGTACAAAACCTTTTTATATCTTTTGGTACTGTCGCTGGTTCTGTTAAGCGGTTGCGGCGGGGACAGCGGCAAACTGACAACCGGGAATGCTCCTGAAACCGCACCGGCAAGCGAGTCCCAGGAAGCTCCCCCTTCAGAGGATTCATCTTTGGAGGAGGAAGCGGCCCCGATTTACATCACCTTTGAGGGGAAGAATCTGGAGGGAAACGTAGTTTCCCAGGATGTCTTCTCTCAGTCCAGGCTCACCATGGTCAACGTGTGGGCCACCTACTGCAATCCCTGCCTGAACGAAATGCCGGGGCTGGGCGAACTGGCGGCGGAGTATGACCGGTCGGAGTTCCAGCTCATCGGCATTGTCAGCGATGTGCGGGAGGGAGAAGACCTGTCGCTTGTAGAAAGCCTGGTCCAAGAGACCGGAGCGAATTACACGCACTTGCTTGCCAACGACTCCATCAGCCAAGCGCTCCTGTCCAGTGTAAGCGCCGTGCCCACCACCTTCTTTTTTGACCAGGAGGGGGCTTATCTGGGCGGCGTCGTCGGTTCCGCGGAAAAATCAGATTGGGAGGAACTCATCCATGAACTTCTGGAAGAACTTTAAACCCTGGACATTGGGCATCCTGACCGGGATTCTCTTCCTCGGAACCGGCGCTTTGCAGGGACAGCTTGCCGTCATTTGGCAAAAAGCAGTGGTGATTTGCCTGGAGTGCATCGGGATTGGGTGAGCGATGAAAAAGCTTCGATTGGCTGTGCAGCTGCTGTTTACCATTGTGACAAACGGATACATGTACGGATTTCTCAACGGGAAGATTTACAAGGGCGCTTTAAAGTTCGCCTGTGTCCCGGGATTAAACTGCTATTCCTGCCCCGGAGCGGTGGCCTCTTGCCCGATCGGCGCCTTACAGGCGCTGTTGAACCAGCGGGGCTTTCATGTCCCCTTCGCTGCACTGGGCTTTTTCTTTCTGTTCGGGAGCGTGCTGGGGCGCTTTGTCTGCGGCTGGCTGTGCCCGTTTGGGCTGGCGCAGGATCTTTTGTATAAGATTCCTCTGTTTAAAAAGAAAAAGCGTCTGCCCGGCCACCATATCCTGAAATACGGAAAGTATGCGGCGCTGGTTTTGCTGGTGTGTGCCGGCTCTATGTTTTTGTTTGGAGGGTTTGCCAAGGTTCCGGCGTTTTGCAAGTATCTCTGCCCCTCCGGCACGCTGCTGGGCGCGCTTCCCCTGCTTGGCGCCAACGAGGCGCTGAGAAGCCAGGCCGGCGGGTTGTTCCTCTGGAAGCTGGGCGTCCTGCTTGGAATCGTGCTGCTCTCCGTAAAGGTGTTCCGCCCCTTCTGCCAGTATCTGTGCCCGCTGGGGGCCATTTACGGCTGGTTTAACCGCTTCAGCCTCGTGCAGATCCACTGGGAGCAGGAGCGGTGCATCTCCTGCGGGGCCTGTGAGAGAGCCTGTCCGGCGGCGCTGTCTTTGCGGGAGATTTCCCGCTCCCCGGAGTGCATCCGCTGCGGAAAGTGCGCGGACGCCTGTCCGGAAAAGTGCCTGTATTTCACAGGCCGTCCCAGGTGCAAATCCACAGGGCCACAGTCATCCTAACCGGAATAAAGATGTGACACTGTGCCGGACCATTTGCGGCACGAAAGCGGTCCATATCTTCTTCAGCATGCGGAAAATCCGTTGGATTGGCATCCCCGGGGCGGGGAGGCGTTCCGCCGGGCCAGGGGGAGAAGGATACACCCGTCTTACTCGGCATCGGCCGCGGCCCCTGGCGCCATCATGGCGCATGTGAGCTTTGAGGACCGGCCGGGACAACGCCTATATGGCAGGCACTGCCGGCAGCGAAGGCTGGCGCGCTGGATCCTGGCGCTTAAAGGCGGCACTCTAGCTGACAATCATACGGTTCATCTTCAACGTGTTTTTGGTGATAAACTTCCGCCTCGACGCAACCCATGGATCGATAAAAGGCTTGGCTTTCAACGGCTGAGTGGGCAGATATATAGAGTTTTTTTGCCCCTTTTTGCTTAGCCCATTCCTTTGCCGCAAGAAAAAGCGTTCTGCCAATTCCCTCATTTCTCATGTCTTCTGATACATGGATGCTGGACAAGTCGCAATATCCCTGCTCACCACCAAATATTTCCGGCTCCACCGAAACAAAGCCCTTCAATTTCCCGTCATAAAAAGCAGCATAAACAACGCCGCTGGAAAGGATTGTGTTTTTTAGGCAGGAAATTAAAATTTGATAATCCGATTCTGTCCAATCGTCAATAAAAGGCGCGTCTTTGAGTATCCATTTGCCATTTTCCCTGCGCCAACATTTTGTAACAATTTGATGCCGGATAAAGTCCTTGAACAGCTCCCGGCAAATTTCCTCCGCATATAAAGTTCGATATTCCACCATAAATGCGTTTCTCCGCTTTTTCCTTTTTTTGAATAAATTTGATCTGCCTATGCGCATTTATCATGATATGCAAGTTTGACACACGTTGTAAATTGGCAAAATTACCAAACGTATTATCCATCAGCACAAACGGTAAAAAGGATGGGCGTTTAACCGGCACTCCGACTGCCTGAAACGGCTTGATGGCCGCGACGCTGTGCCGGCTGTATTTGGCCTCCGGGAAACAAAAATATTTGGAGGCCGCAAAACGGGCGGACTGCTTCCTCTGGGAAAAACTCTGGGACTGCATGCCCGGCGGGAACTCCCTGATGGCCTGGAATCTGGTGCGGCTCAGCCAGCTGGTTTCCGAGGAGCGCTATGGCCCATTGGCGAAGCAGCAGCTGGACTTTTTGGCGGCGGACGCGAAACAGTATCCCGCCGGTTACGCCATGTTTCTGCTGGCACTTCTGGACTATCGCGACCCGCCGCCTAAGGTGACCGTGGTACTGGCGGGGAAAGCAGAGGCGGAGCGCCTTCCCCTGGAACTCCCGGCAGAAGCGGCCGTGGTTGTGCGGGAGCCAGGGGAAGGCTCCCCGCTGAAAGACGGCGTTCTATGTCTGCCGGGGCCATAGCTGCCTGCCCCCGGTTAATGAACAGCCCGATTTGTGATATTCTCAATCATAGCCACCGGCATGGCCGGCGGCTATGATTTGCTTTTTTCACGCCTTGACGGCCGGATCAATATGCTTCCAGCTGCTTTCGTAACGTACGGATTTGGGACCGATGCCTTAATCCGGATTTTCCAAACATTTTATAGTTTAACGGCCATGTCTGCCGTGCGGTGCGGCATTCGCCGTGTTTCTCCCCAGCCTTGTCCAGCCGTCTGTCCGATATTCCCCACTGCGTATGGTTTTAGCTCCTCTTCTGCTGTAGCGCAGGCATTGTTCGGATTGTCCATGCTAAGGAAAACGAGTCTATCCCACCTCTTGCCAACAACGGTAGGGAATGGTATAATAATCCTCAATCAGCCGTGTACCAGGCTGCGCCCGCCGTGCGGCGCGGAGCCGCCGGAATCCACAAGAGGGGTCTGACACTATGAAGAAAACGTGTGTTGTTTTGCTTTTGGCCATCGGGGCGCTGCTTTTCCTGTCCGCCTGCGCGGAGGAGGTCCCGCCTCCGGAGGCGGGACCTGGCGGGGAGATCCAGACCGTTTCTCTGACCGTCTGGGGAGCGGAGGAGGACGAGGCGCTGCTTCAGGAGATTTTTGCTTCCTTCCAGTCCCGCTATGCTGGCGAGGCCCGCTTTCAGTTTACATATCAGCCCCAGAGCGAATCCAGCTGCAAGGATGCGCTGCTGAGCGGCCTGGAGGGAGGGGCCGACGTGTTCGCCTTCGCGGACGACCAGGTCGCTGCCCTGGCCGCCGCCGGGGCGCTGGACCCCATTGAAAACGCAAAAGAAATCTGCGGCGCGAACCTCTCGGCGGCGGTGGAGGCCGCCAGCGTGGGAGGCCAGCTTTACGCCTATCCCTTGACGGCGGACAACGGCTATTTCCTCTACTATAACAAGGCCTATTTTTCCGAAGAAGACGTGCAGAGCTTGGACCGGATGCTGGAAATCGCGGCGGGCGCCGGACGGCTGGTGACAATGGATTGGACCTCCGCCTGGTATGTCTACGCCTTTTTCGGGAACACCGGCCTGGAGGTGGGCCTGAATGACGACGGGCTTACCAACTTCTGCACCTGGAACAGCACGGAAAATCCGATCACCGGCGTGGATGTGGCCCAGGCGATGCTGTCTATCGCCGCCAGTCCCGGCTTTGCCAGCCGGACGGATACCGAGTTTTTAGAGGGCGTGCAGAACGGTTCCGTGATTGCCGGCATCAGCGGCGTGTGGAACGCGGTGGCTATCCAGGAAGCCTGGGGCGAGGACGCCGGCGCGGCAAAGCTGCCTGCTTTCACCTGCAAGGGGGATGCGCTTCCCATGGCGTCCTTCTCCGGCTGCAAGCTCATCGGCGTGAACGCCTATTCTGAGCATCCGGAGTGGGCAGCCCGGCTGGCGGAGTGGATAACCAATGAGGAAAACCAGCGCCTTCGCTTCATGCTGCGGGGACAAGGTCCCTCCAATACCAACGCCGCCAACTCCCCGGAGGTCCAGGCGTCCGCCGCCATTGCAGCTCTGCTGGCCCAGTCGGAATACTCCCAGCTCCAGCGAGTGGGGGGCAAGTTCTGGGACCCGGTGACGGAGTTTGCGGGCAATATGGCCCGGGGGAATCCCTCCGGCGCATCCCTCCAGGCCCAGCTGGACCACATGGTGGAGGGTATAACGGCGCGGTAGTGCGCGGAAATTCCATTCATGTTCGGGAGGGGACGTATGAAAGGCAAGCTTAGCTTACAGCAACGATTGATCCTGCCCATTGTCCTGCTGGGCCTGGTGGCGCTGCTGTCCAATATTCTGGCGGTATTCAGCATCAACAACGTGCACGCCAACGCGGGGACCATCGTGGACGAGTATATGGTCAGCGAGGCGGAGCTGGCGGACATCCGCCGTTCCATGATGGACGTCCACCGCCTGGCGCTGAGCCATATCGTGGCGGCGGACCACGCCACCATGATCCGCCTGGTGCAGGAGATCAAAGGGAAAGAGGCGGATTTGGACGGGAAGCTGGCAGACTATAAGGCCTATGTCTCCCAAGACGACGAGGGGGTCTACCGCTCCCTGCTGGAAAATTACGACGCCTTCAAGCATGCCCTGGTCTACCTGGTCTGCGCCAGCGCCGACAGCAAAACCCAAGACGCCTATGCCATGGCCAACGGGGATGTGTCCGTCTATATCAACTCTGCGGAGCAGGATCTGAACAGCCTCTCTGCCTCCGTTGCCGCCCAGGTGGGGGCGGCCCGGGGACACTTGTTTGTCGTATACATCATTTCCCTGGTCATCAGCGCAGCTACGCTGCTGGCGGGGGTGGCGCTGGTTTGGGCGGCCCTTCGGATCATCCGCAAATATGTCATTACCCCCATCCGGGGCGCCATGAGCACCCTTCAGGACAGCTCCCGGCGCATCAGCGGCGTGGTGGGCGAGGTCCGGAAGCGCACCTGCACCTCCACCGGCAGTGCCCGGGAACTCTCCGGACTGACGGAGCAGCTTTCCGCCGCCCTGGAGGAAATTGCCGGGAACACCGCCGCCATCAACGCCAGCGCCTCCGGCACCCAGGACGATGCGGTTCACATGGCGGAGGAGTGCACTGCAATCACCGGCTATTCCGCGCAGATGCGAAACCGGGCGGAGGAGATGGAGCAGTCTGCCCAGGACGAGATGGAGCGGGTCCAGGCCAAGACGGAGGAAATCATGAACCTGCTCAAACAGGCCATCGAGCGGAGCCGGAGCGTGGACCAAATCAGCAGTTTGACCAAGGATATCCTCTCCATCTCCACGTCCACGGATTTGATCGCCGTCAACGCCTCGGTGGAAGCCACCCGGGCCGGGGAAGCGGGAAAGGGCTTTGCGGTGGTGGCGCGGGAGATCCGCCGCCTGGCGGACTCCTGCGCGGAGACCGCCAGTCATATCCAAGAGGTGAGCGAGGTCGTTACCGGGGCGGT
Organism: Oscillibacter sp.; assembly: GCA_022791135.1. Lineage (GTDB taxonomy): Bacteria > Bacillota > Clostridia > Oscillospirales > Oscillospiraceae > Oscillibacter. The sequence continues at coordinate 11,507 of JAAVYM010000085.1, read as the reverse complement.
GGACTACCTGTCCGGCAGCGCCCAGGAGCTGGCCGACTATTTGGGAAAAGCCCTCCTGGCACAGCTGGAGCGGTCTGTCCAGTCGGGGCGGCAGTACCGGGACGACGCGTCCTACATCGAGCACTCCATGGAGGAGTTCAGCCAGCAGGCGGACCGGCTCCGCGCAGCCATGGCGGAGGTCGCGGCCTCCATCTCCGCCATATCCGGCGCGGTGGACGGGGCCGTCTCCGGCGTCACCAGCATCAGCGGCAGTACCCGGGACCTGGCCGAGGACATGACGGGCATCGCCGCCGGGATGGATACAAACCAGGAGATTGTCGGCGAGCTGCAGCGGCAGGTGGACGTCTTCGCAAATCTGTGAGATCGTGTAAAGAGGCGGCTCCCATTTTTGGGGGCCGCTTTTTCGCCCTGGGGAGAGCGCCATCCTCCCCTCTGGCGGACCAGGTGCGGGTCCCCTGATTCCGGAGTCTTTTGCGAAATTTGACGAAACATCGGGTGTGGAATATTTTTACCCTGCGCTTTCCGTTTTCCGGCGGAGGTTTTCCAGAATACGGCTTGTAATTTCCGAAAGAGGGTGGTACACTATTCAATCAGTAGGCCGCTTTGAAAAAGCGGGAGAAATGGCCTTTGCCCGTGAAGGCGGACGGGGCGGAAATTGTCAAGAAAGGATGCTGGATACATGAAAAGAAGCAGGAAGTTTTTGTCTCTATTGCTGACCCTCTGCCTGTTGGCGAGCCTGGCTGTTTTGCCCGCGGCGGCGGAGGGGGAGACTCCGCAGGACGACCCGGCTGCCAGCGGCGGTGCTTCTACGGAAGAACCGGAGAAGCCAGAACCCCCTGAACCGGAAACTCCCAGCCAGCCGGAAACCCCCGACAAGCCGACAGACCCGGACACTCCGGAAACCCCCGACAAGCCGACAGACCCGGACACCCCGGAAACCCCTGACAAGCCGACAGATCCGGACACCCCGGAAACCCCCGACAAGCCGACAGATCCGGACACCCCGGAAACCCCCGACAAGCCGACAGACCCGGATACTCCGGAAAGCCCTGACAAGCCAACGAACCCGGACACTCCGGAGAACCCCGACAAGCCAACGAATCCGGACAATCCGGGAAATTCCGACAAACCGGCGAACCCGGAGCAGCCGACCAATCCTGAAAAGCCCCCGGTTACACCGCCTCCCACAATTGGCGCGCCTTCGAGCCGGGCGCTGAGCTGCTCTCCGTCCAGCCTGAGTTTCTCTTTGCAAAAGGGTGAGACGGGCAGCGGCCTGCGGGATACAGTTACCATCACCAATAATGGCGATTACGACATGACGAACCTCCGCGTCAGCGCCAGCAGCGGTTTCTCCGCTTCCCTCGACAGGTCGTCGCTGGCAAAGGGCAGTTCCACGACCGTTACCGTGTCCGTGAAAAGCACCTCCAGTACCGGGACTACCCGGGGCACTGTCACGATAACCGCCGCCTATGTGGATGGAACCGGTACAAATACTTATGAGATTTCTGTTTCTGCAACCGTCACCGAAAAGGGCTATTCCATTTCCGTCGACCCGACCAGGAAGGACCTGGGCAAGCTCACGGAAGGCTATTCCGATAAGGAGGCCGAGGAGAAGCAGATTACCGTCAAGATCACCAACAAAGGCGCTTCCTCCGTGCGAATGAACGGTGTGAAGGGCAACGACCATTTCTACGTCAACGCCGTGCGGGACGAGGACCTGAAGCTGGATTACGACGACTCCGCCAGCTATGAGATTTTCCCCAAAAAGTCCCTGTCCCCCGGAACCTATACCGACAGCATCGTCTTCCAGACCCGGGAGGGCGCGACCGCTACCTTCAAGGCCACCATCGTCATTGAGAAAGCGGTCGACCCCTTGAGCCTGAATGTCTCCACCCTGGACTTCGGCAACGCGGAGATGGGCTACGGCACCGTGAATTCCCAGACGGTTACGGTGAAGAACAACACGCAATCCACCCTCACTCTGGAGCAGCCCTATTCCTACAGTTACGAAATCGGTTCGATTTCCGCCAAGTCCATTCCCGCCGGGGGCACCGCCTCCTTCACCGTCCGGCCCCGGAACGGCCTGTCCGCCAATGTCTACAACGACTCTCTCACCGTCCAGGCCGGGGCCTATTCCGCGCGGGTGAACCTCCGCTTCACCGTCATGCCAAAGATACCGGCTCTTGCCTTTACGGATGTGGCCGTTGACTACACCTTTGCCGCTGATATCACCTATGTCAGTCAGAAGGGCCTGATGAGCGGCAAAAGCAACAACCAATTCAAGCCTCAGGACCCCATTACCCGGGGACAGCTGGTGCTGATCCTCTACCGGCTGGAGGGGCAGCCCGCCGTCAGCGGAACAGGCTTCCGGGATGTGGCTTCCGGGTCTGCCTATGACAACGCGGTGAAATGGGCGGCCGCCGCCAACATCACCAACGGCGGCAGCGACGGTCTCTTTAAGCCCAATGAACCCATTACCCGCCAGCAGCTGGCGACATTCCTGTACCGCTATAACGTCAACAAGGGCTACAACACCGCCAATAAGGCGGACCTGAGCAAGTTTGCCGACGCGGCGGCGGTCTCCTCCTACGCTAAGGACGCCATCGCCTGGGCCAACGGCGCGGGGCTGGTGAATGGCACCTCCGACGGCAAGCTGAACCCCGGCGGCGGCGCAACCCGTGGCCAGGCCGCAGCAATTCTCCATCGTTTCTGCGTAAGTATTGGGCGGTAACAGGTCCTGATTGAGGAACCGGCAGCAAAGCTGCGGGCGCCCGCTATATGCGGCAAGGCGGCTTCCGGCAGACCCGTAAAACGGGCCGCCGGAAGCCGCCTTGCCGCAGCCGGATTTATTCGCGCGGCCCTTGGGGCCAGGCTTGGAGCCGGCGCGGGCCAATGGCAGTTCAGGATTCCCTTTCTGCGTCGGAGGGCGGCGGGCCGTCCGGCTTTTCCGAAAGGTCCGCTTCCAGCAGGGCCTCCAGCTCCTGCCGGCTGAAGAGGAGGTTCAGCGCCTCCAGCAGGCCGTTGGCGGTGAGATGCTCCGGCAGGTTCAGGCGTTTCAGCAGGCGGCGGCGTTTTTCCGCGCTGCCCTCTCCGCCGCTGAGACCCAGGGCGAAAAGGTCCGCCTTGGTGAGGCTGTTCCCGGCGGGGGCGGGAGGCTCCTCGTCAAAGGTGGCCCCTGCGCGGCGCAGGGCCTCCAGCAGCAAGTGAGGGGACATGCCTTCCACGCCCAGCTTTCCCTCCTTGCCGCCCTTGCGCTTGCGGCGCTCCTTGCCCTTTACGTCGGGAATATAGGCATGCTTCACCCGGTCCTTGGGCAGCGCGCCCTTCAGGTAGTTTCGCAGAAGGAACCCCGCCCCGTCGCTGTCTGTCAAGATCACCAATCCCCGTTTTTCCGCTAGGCGCCGGAGAAAGGCCAGCTTCTCCCTGTCGTTAAACACCGCAAAGCCTCCCAGTGTGATGACCGTGGCGTCCACCACCTGGGAGACCGTGTTCTTGTCGTAACGCCCCTCGACTACAATCACTTCTTGGATGCGCTGCATAGCAATAAACCCCCTGTTCCGGCTTTTTTAATGCCGCTGCACCTGCTTGGCGGACAGCCGGTGCAGATTGAGTGGCTTCCGTTTGTCACGTGTTCTCCTGGGAAAAGGCGGCCGCCAGCTGAACGAGGAGCAGCTTCAGCTCCTCTGCGCCGTCCACGCCCCGCTCGCTCTTCATCCGGCGGTCCAGCACCTGGCACTGGCGCACCGCCTGGGCGCACCAGGCGGCGGAGGTCCGCCGGGCGGCGGAGAGCAGGAGCTTGGCAGGGTAGTCGCTCTTCATGCCCCACAGCTCCATCAGCCAATAGCGGTCATGACCGCCGTCCAGGGCCAGCCGGGCCGTCCAAATCCGGCGAAGCTGGCTACCCAGGGCCGCCAGGATCATGACCGGCTCCGTCTGCATTTTCAGCAGGTCCCCCAGGATGGACGCGGCCCGGTCATAATCCCCCTGGAGCACAGCGTCGGACAGCCGGAATACTTCCGCCGACAGCACCGGGTCCGCCACCGCATCCACATCCGCCCGGGTGACGGCAGTTCCCTTGGCGTAGGCGGCGATTTTCTCGATCTCCGGCACCAGGCCCGTCATCAGGCCGCCGCAGGTGAAGACCAGATACTCCGCCGTCTGCCGGTCAATCTCCTTGCCCAGGGCTTTAAAGCGGCGGGCTATCCAGGGCAGCAGGTCCGCGCTGGACGCCGCCGGGAATTCCACCGCCTCCACATGGTCCTCCAGGGCCTTGCAGAGCTTTTTCATCGTCCGGTTGGGCTTGTACTCCAGTGTGTCATAAACAAAAACCAGGCAGCCATAGGGCGGCAAATCCTCCAGCAGGGCGATCAGGCGCTCCCGCTGGTCCTCTCCCAGCTTGAAGAGGTCGAGATCCGTAACCGTGGTCAGCGTCCGCTCCGCCATCATGGGCATGGGTTCCAGGGCCTCCGCCAGGGCCTGAACTGTCAGGTCCTTTCCCTCCAGGGTATGGAGGTTGAAGGTCTCGAAGCCCTGGGGGACCAGATTTTTTCGCAGCTGTCCCAGGTAGTACTCTCGGAGATAGCTCTCTTCTCCATAGAAAATGTACGCCGCGGCGGGAGTTCCGGAAGCCAGGTCCGTTTTCAGCTTTTGCAGGGCCGCCCCCCGCCGGGGGGCCTTTTTCGTGTTAGCCATGGGCGTCCTCCTGATTCCAGGCGAGATGTATGGTTCCGTGCAGGTCCGTCCGGTAGACAGCGCAGCCCTGCCGGGCCAGGCGCAGGAGCGTCTCCTCCGCGGGATGCCCGTAGCTGTTGGAGCCGGTGCTGATGCAGACAATCTCCGGCGTCAGCGCCTCCAGCAGGGCTTGGGATGTGGCGTATTTAGAGCCGTGATGCCCCGCCATCATCCCTTCCAGGTCTGGCAGGGCGTGGGCCTCCAGCAGCCTGGCCTCCGTACCGGTATCCATATCGCCGGTGATGAGAAAATCGTTCTCCCCGAGAGAGGCCAGGATACTCAGGCCCCGCTCGTTGTCCCCGCGGTCTCCCAGGGGCGGGAAAACCGTCAGCGCACTCTTTCCCATGGACAAAAGCTCCTCCTCTTCGATTGTGCGGATTTGGACGCCATAACTCTTCGCGGCGGCCAGGACCGCGCTCCGCAGGCCCGCGTCGTCCTCCGCCTGGGGGACCAGCAGCGTATCCACCGGCAGCCGGGCCAGAAGCCCCGTCACGCCGGAGACGTGATCCTTGTCGTAATGGGTGAGAATCAGCCAGTCCAGACGCCGGCAGCCCATGGTCCGGAGCTGCCAGGCGGCGGCCTCGCCAGGGTCCTTCCAGCTGTTGGCGCTGCCGCAGTCCACCAGGGCGTACCTTCCGCCGGAGGACAGGACGACGCTTTGTCCCTGACCCACGTCCAGGGCCAGGATGTCCAGGCCGCTGCGAAAACGAAGCTCCCCCAGGCGGACGGTCACGGTCAGGGTCAGCGCCGCAAGCGCTGCCGCCAGGACGTACTCCCGCCTTCCCGCCCGCCGGGTCAGAAGGGTGGCGGCGAAGAGCAGATAGGCGTAGGCGATCCAGCATTTCAGGTACGGATTCGAGGTGTAGGCCGCGTGATAGGGAAGCTTGGACAAAACCTTGGCAATCCAAAGGATGTAGTTTGCCATCAGTCCGGCCGGAACGGCAATCAGCGCCCCCAGGGGCGGGAAGGCGAAACCGGCCAGCACCGCCAGCAAACCCAGGATAAAAGCCCAGGTTGCCGCCCAGAGGCAGAGGAAACTGCTCAGCGGGGCAATCAGCACCAGATTTCCAAAATAGTAGGCCACCAGCGGCACGGTGAAAACCATAGCGCCCATACTGGCCGAGAAGGTGGACGCGGCAAAGCGAAAGACTTTCCCCCGCTGCTCTCCGCCGGCAAGACCCTTGTAAAGCCTGGGCGCCAGCCAGAGGATGCCCGCCATGGCGGCAAAGGACAATTGCAGGCTGACTGAGGCGGCGGCAAAGGGATTGGCCAGCAGAATCAAAAACAGCGCCGCCAGCAGGGAAGTCGGACCGTCGTTCTCCCGCTGGACCAGGACGGCAATCATGGGCAGCGACAGCATGACGCAGGCCCGGAGCACCGAGGGACTTCCGCCGGTAAGGGCGGCGTAGAACCCCAGGAGCGGGATGCCCAGCAGGGCCTGGAGGCGGCGGTTTTGCACCAGGAAGCCCACCACCGCCATGAAAAAGCTGCAGTGCATTCCCGAAACCGCCAGAATGTGAGACAGCCCCGCCTCGGAAAGGGCGGCGTAAGCCTCCTCGGAGACCTTGCCCCGGTCGCCGGTGAGGATGGCGGTCATGAAGCCCGCCGCGCTGCCGCGGAAGAGGACCTGAATCTGCTCCTTCATGGCACGGCCCAGGCGGGCAGGATACCAGCGGGGACTGTTTGGGTTCCCCGGCCCCGCTTCCGGACGGCCCCGGCCATAGGCCAGGAGAAAGATGCCCTTGGATGTGAAGCTGGTAACCGCCCCGTCCCGGATGCGGGCGGCGCTTTGGAACCGGGCGCGCCCGGAGAGGGACTGACCCGGCTCCAGGTCCAGCAGTTCCTCGCCGCCATAGAACATTACCTTACCGGGGACACCCTCCAGCCGCAGGACTACCCGGGCGCCATAATCGCTCTGCGCGGCATAGCCGCAGAGGGTGGCGGTAAAAGGGGCGGACTGCCCGGCCAGTGCCCCGGCAGGGCGCTGAACCTGCCGGGCAAAGAGCCAGCTGTATCCCAGGCCCAGGGCCAGCGCCGCACAGAGTATCACGCCCCGTCTGCGCCAGCCCCAGGGCAGCGCCAGGACGCAAAGCCCCAGCGCCAGGGCCGCAAAGGCTCCCGGCAGGACCCAGCCCTCCCCTGGCAGGTACTGGACCAGGAAGACGCCTGCGGAAAAGCCGCCGGCAAATGCCGCCAGCCGCCTCATGGCCCGTTCCCCCGCAAAAGGGACCTGGATGCCCGTGTCCTCTCCATGCTGCTCCCCCTGTAAATTCCGATGCTCCTTGCACCAAAAACTCCCGGAGGGCTTTCCCTCCGGGAGCTTTTTTCTCGATTCTCGAAAAGGGTTCCGTTATTCTGCCAGGATCAGGCGGCTCCCCGTCAGCGTGGGGCTGTCTGCCGCCAGCTCCGGGACGAATTCTGTCTTTTCCTCGTTTCCCGCCGCCTGGGCCACCCGGCTGGCCAGCGCCTCCGCCTGGTCCGCGGTGGTAAGGGCGTAGATGCGGTCCACCTTGCCTGCCAAATGGCTCAGATCCAGGCCCGCCACTGTGTCGGGACCCTGGGAGATCACTGCCTCTGGGATCTCCACAGAGAGAAGGATTTCATAGGGTTCCAGCGCTGTGTGCAATTCGTCGAGAAGCAGGTCCAGATTGTCGGCCAGGGGTACGTCCGTATTATAGGAAATCTTGTTGATCTTGCCCTCGGTGGGATAACTGAAATCTGTCAGGAGTAACTCGTCAAAGCCCAGCTCCGCGATCTCCTTCGCCAGGGCGCAGACATATTCCCGGGCGGCGGGCTTGGCCGGGTCCAGCCAGAGGCTGTTGTTCCCGTCGTAGAAGATATACCCGCCGGTATTCTTCAGGCCCCGGCCCTCCACATCGGCGTTGGCGGCCTTGAAGTCTTGGAGGCAGGCCATGCTGGCGATGGTATGCAGATCCTCCCGGGCGGTAATAGCCCTCAGAACGGCGGCAGTGTCCCCAGGCTCCGGGGCCAGCTGCACCGCGCCGGAGACGGCGTGGGCGGAGTCATAATAAATCGTCCCGTTGGAAGTTTTCAGCCGGACGGCCACGGCGCCGCCGGCCTGGCCCCGTCCCCCGGCAAGCCACTCTGCCCACGCCGGGGAGGTCAATGCCTGGGCGGGAAGGGCGTAGGCGAGGATTTCAGCCGCTTTTTGCGGCTCCGGATTCTGAAGGACCACATCCACGTTGTTCAGAGGATCGTCCTCCGGGTTCTCCGGCAGAGGCGAATCCTCCGGCTCGGTCTGCCAGGGCAGGACAATCTGGCGGTGCCCATCGGGGCTGTAGACGAGATACTGCTGCATGTACAGGACGCTGGCGGACACCGCAATGGTCAGCAGCAGCACAATGACCAGCAATATTTTCCATTTTGACCCCCGGCCCCGGTAGCTGCTGTAACCCTTGGCTCCCACCATATGCGTCACCTCTTTGTCAGGAGCGTCGCGCTCCCGGATTCTTAAACGAAGGACTCTGCGGAGTTTGGTCAGCCTTCCAGGGCCATCAGCTTATCCACCCGGCGGGCGTGGCGTCCTCCCTCAAACTCCGTGGAGAGGAAGACCTCTACTATCCGCTCGGCCATGTTGGGACCGGTGAAGCCCGCGCCAATGGCCAGCATATTCGCGTTGTTATGGCGGCGGGTCAGCTCCGCCTGGAGGCAGTCCGCGCAGTGGGCGCAGCGAATGCCCTTGATTTTATTGGCGGCGATGGAGATGCCGATGCCGGTGGTGCAGATGACGACGCCGCGCTCACAGCGGCCCTCCGCCACGGCCTGGGCGGCGGGGGCGCAAAAGTCGGGATAATCACAGCTGTCTTTGGAAAAGCAGCCGAAATCCTCCACCTCGTGGCCCAGGCGCTCCAGAACCGAAATGATGAACTGCTTCAGATCATAGCCGCCGTGGTCACAGGCCAACGCGATTTTCATGGTAATTCCCCCGTGTTCTTCTAAAATTTTGTGGCTTATATTGTACCCCAGTTTTTCTGAAAAATCAATATGATTTTGGGACCTGGACAAGAAACCTGGACAAGAAATTCGCCCTGCCGGAAGGCCTCCGGCGGACGCCTACAGCGCGTGGCGGAGGGGGCGGCGGTTTTCAAAGGTGTAAAAATGGCGCAAGCCGCACCGGCGCAGCAGCTCCTGCCGCTCCCGAATGGCGCAGCCCACGAATTCGGTGGAATGGGCGTCCGTGCCCAGGGTGACGATCTCGCCGCCCATCTGCGCATACAGCCGCAGCCACTTCTCGTCCGGCAGGGGGGTCTTGCCCCGGTTCGTGTTGACCTCGATGCCCAACCCCCGGTCAATCAGGATGGAGAAAATCTGCGCAACTTCTTTTTCGAAGCGGTCGAAGCTCAGGCTCCAGCCCCGGTTTTCGTTGAGATAGCGCAGGGGCAGGGTCAGGTGGCCCAGCACGTCGAACTTTCCCCACTCCGCCATCTTCCTCACCTGGCCCAGGTAATCGGCGATACCGCCGTAGGCTTCGTCCTCTGTCTTGGGGGCGAAGTAGTAGAGGTCGAGTCCGTTGTAACGCTGGGACAACATATGCACAGAGCCGATGATAAAGTCCAAAGGCGGCGCGCTTTGCAGCAGCTTCTCCGTCTGGGCAAAGCCCCAGCAGGCATCCCCCAGCTCGATGCCCAGGCGGAGAGTAATCCGGTCTCCTATTTCGGCCTTTGCGGCGCGGAATTCCGCCGAAAGCGCCTCCCAGTCATAGGATTCCCGCAGGGCGGTGCTCTCCCAGAGCACCGGCTCCACATGGTCCGTAAAGCAGATCTCCCTCATCCCCGCCGCAAGGGCGGCCTCGGCCATTGCGGCCATGGAGTCCCGGGCGTCGGGGGAGACGCGGGAGTGGGTATGGTAGTCTGCCAGGTACACGGGACTCACCTCTTTTTCTTTCCGAAGAACTTCTTTCGCTCCTCGTAATTGTTGTCGCCCATGGTCTCTGCAAATTTCTTCAGGGCTTCCTTCTGCTCCTTGTTCAGGTTCCGGGGGGTCTCAATGTAGACGGTGACGTACTGGTCGCCCCGGCCCCGCCCGTTGATGGAGGGAATGCCCTTGCCCTTGAGGCGGAAGGTGGAGCCGCTCTGGGTGCCCTCGGGAAGGTCGTACTTCACCTTGCCATCAATGGTGGGAATCTCCAGCTCCGCCCCCAGCACCGCCTGAGCAAAGGTGATGGGCGCGTCGCAGAGGACGGAGGTACCCTCCCTCCGGAACAACTCGTGAGGCCGGACGGTGATGGTAATCAGCAGATCTCCGGCGGGGCCTCCGTTCTTGCCGGCGTTGCCCTGGCCGCGGATGGAGATGGTCTGGCCGTTGTCGATGCCTGCGGGGATGCTGGCCTGAATGGTCCGGCGCTGCCGGACCGTTCCCGCGCCCCGGCATTCCTTACAGGGCTGGTGGATGATTTTCCCCTTGCCGCCGCAGTGGGAGCAGGGGGAGGACGTGGCGAAGACGCCCATCGGCGTCTGCCGCCGGATCTGCACGGTTCCGGTGCCGTGGCAGTCCGGGCAGACCTCGGGAGTGGCGCCCTCGGCGCAGCCGCTGCCCTGGCAGGTGGAGCAGACCTCCATCCGCTCCACCGTGACGGCCTTCTCGCAGCCGAAGGCCGCCTCCTCAAAGCTGAGGATCAGCGACATGCGGAGGCTCTCCCCCCGCTGGGGGGCGTTGGGGTTGGTTCGCCGGCCGCCGCCGAAGCCGCCGCCAAAGAAGCTGCCGAAAATATCCCCCAGATCGCCGAAGTCGAAGCCGCCGTCAAAGCCGGCTCCTCCCGCGCCGAAGTTGGGGTCCACACCGGCGTGGCCGAACTGGTCGTACCGGCTCTTCTTTTCCTTGTCCGAGAGGATTTCGTATGCCTCGTTGACCTCCTTAAACCGGGCCTCGGCCTCCTTATTGCCGGGGTTCAGGTCCGGGTGGTTGGCCTTGGCCAGCTTGCGGTAGGCCCGTTTGATCTCGTCGTCCGAGGCGCCCTTGTTCACGCCCAGGACCTCGTAATAATCGCGTTTTTGCTCTGCCATAGCTCCTCCACAATCAGAAATTCGGAATTCGGAGTCAGAGTCTGTTTGAAAACCGTCAAATGCCGCCTTGATGCGGCCCCTTGCCGCGGTTTTCCAACAAACTCCAGGAACTCGCCCCTTAGGACCTGTTCAAAAAAGCCCAACCGCACGGCTTTTTGGCAAATTTTGCTCGAACATCCATGCACCGGCCTTATGCGAACAGGCCCTGGGGAAATTTCCTCATTCCCGATTCGTAATCCCATTCACTCCACAGCGCGGTTCAATGGGGCGGGGATTTCTCCCCGTCCCATTGAGCGCGCAGGTTTATTTCTTCTGGTCGTCGTCGTCCACGACCTTATAGTCGGCGTCGTAGTACTGGCCCTCCTGGGAAGCGCCGGGGTCGCCGCCGGGCTGGGCGCCCTGGGGATTGGCCTGCTGATACAGCTTCTCGCTGACGGCATAGAACGCCTGCTGGAGGGCCTCCGTGTCCGCCTTGATGGCGGCCGTGTCGGTGCCTTTGAGAGTCTCCTTCAGCTTGTCGAGGGCCGCCTGGACCTTGCCCTTGTCGTCGGCGGGGATCTTGTCGCCCATGTCTGCCAGGGTCTTTTCGCACTGATAGACCATCTGGTCCGCCTGGTTCCGGGTCTCCACTTCCTCTTTCAGCTTCTTGTCCTGGGCGGCGTACTGTTCCGCCTCCTTCACGGCCTTTTCGATGTCCTCCTTGCTCATGTTGGAGGAGGAGATGATGGTGATGTGCTGTTCCGTGCCGGTGCC
>JAAVYM010000084.1 GCA_022791135.1 Oscillibacter sp. | reverse complement strand
CCTTTTTGCAGATGCCCCAGGTCACGTTGCCGAAGCCCGCGCAGGCGATGGTTTTGCCCTGGAGGGTCTCACCCTCGTGCTTGAGAACGTTCTCCAGGTAGTAAACGGAGCCAAAACCCGTGGCCTCGGGCCGGACCAGGCTGCCGCCGTAGCTGAAGCCCTTGCCGGTGAGGACGCCGTTTTCAAAGGCGCCCTTCAGGCGGCGGTACTCGCCGTAGAGATAGCCGATCTCCCGGGCGCCCACGCCCATGTCCCCGGCGGGCACATCCACGTCGGGTCCGATGTAGCGGTAAAGGGCCTGCATGAAGCTCTGGCAAAAGCGCATGATCTCCGCCTCGGACTTGCCGGCGGGGTCGAAGTCGCTGCCGCCCTTGCCGCCGCCGATGGGCAAGCCGGTGAGGGAGTTCTTGAAGGTCTGCTCAAAGCCCAGGAACTTCATAATGCCCAGGTTCACGTCCTTCTGGAAGCGGAGGCCGCCCTTATAGGGGCCGATGGCCCCGTTGAACTGGCAGCGCCAGCCGGTGTTGGTGTGCCAGGTGCCGTCGTCGGCCATCCAGCAGACCCGGAAGGTGAAGGTCCGCTCCGGCTCCACCATGCGGTTGAGCAGGTCCGCCTGCTCGTACTCAGGGTGCTTTTCAATGACGGGTTCCAGAGAGGAGAAGACCTCCTCCACCGTCTGGACAAACTCCGGCTCGTCGGCGTGCCGGGTCTTCACCTGTTCGATAACGCGGGAAAGATAGGCGTTCATAAAACATCCTCCTTGCAAAACATAAGCTTCGAGTCCCCAAAGAGGGGTGGTAGCTTTAGTGTAACATTTAGCGGGAAAATAAACAAGGGCGGAATCCGGAATCCGGCAAAATTTTTTTCCGATATTTCAGAAAATCACCGGCAACCTTTGTGCAAAGTGACAGGAATTTATTCCCTTGAGGCTTTCGGAGAAGGGAGGCTTCTCTTGACTTTGCCTGGGAAGGGGATTATATTGCTTCCGGAGCAAAGGAGCCGTAAGAGGCGTCATGTTTGGGCGGCCGGCGCCGGCTGCGGCGGCGGGAAAGACATGAAAAAATGAATTGCAGGATTCCTGTGCTTGCGCATTCGGGATCGGAATGGACCTTGCTTTGCGGGAGGGCCTCAGCGAAGAAATCCTGAGTAAAACTCCGCCGGAAGGGGAAGAGATCCCGGTGTGGCCCTCCGTTTTTCCACCCAAAGGGGGCCGCAACCGCTGGTTGACAAACTTCCACTTGCCGCGTTCTTGCTTTTTTGAGCAAGGCGGGCTAGCATAAGGCCAACCTGATAGAAAGCGAGAGTCGTGATTATGAAGACATTTTCAGAAAAGCTTCTGGAGCTGCGCCGGCGGGAGGGATTGTCCCAAGAGCAGCTAGCGGAGCGGCTGGGGGTGACCCGGCAGTCTGTCAGCAAATGGGAGGGCGGAACGGCCGTGCCGGAGCTGGGAAAGCTCGTCGCCCTGTCGGACCTCTTTTCCGTCAGCGTGGACTACTTGGTGAAAGACCGCCTGGAAGAGCCGTCAAGTCCGGCGGAGCCTCCGGCGGCTCCGGCCTCCACTGCGAAGCTGGAAGAGCAGGTGGAGGAGATCTCCCGGTATTTCCGGGGCTGGTCCTGGTTCTGGGACAGCAAGATCAGAATATTCGGCCTGCCGCTGGTGTCCGTGCGTTTTCACCTCCGGCCTCATATGATGCGCAACCGCGACGCGGCAAAGGGCATTATCGCCGTCGGAAACATCGCCGTGGGCGTCGTGGCCCTGGGGGCGTTCAGCGTGGGACTGGTCAGCGTAGGGGCGCTGTCCGCCGGCATCCTGGCTCTGGGAGCGCTGGCCTTCGGCCTGGCGGCGCTGGGACCGGTGGCGGTGGGGCTGATGGCCTTTGGCCCCGTGGCTCTTGGCCTGTGGTACGCCGGAGGCCTGACGGCCCTGGGTGGGAAGATCGCCGTGGGGGTAGCTGCCATAGGGGAGACCGCCGTGGGCTATGACGCGGTGGGAAAGCATATCCTCCTCTGGGGGGACGGATTGACCCAGGCGGAGGTGGAGTCCTTTCTCCTGGAGCACCACCCCAAGCTTTGGAGGACGCTTCTAAAGCTGCTGGCCCTGTTTGGGGCGAATATTAAATGAAAAAATGCGTGGAGGGGAATCCTCCACGCATTTTCTTAGAGTCCGGCAAACGCGGCCTATGGTTTCCCCAAGACCTCCCGGCGGACGTAGTCAAAGGCGGCGTCCTCCCCCTCGTCCCGGAGCTTGATCAGGATACTCTCCAGCAGGGCCTCCGTGGCGGGGTGAAGGAGGAGCTGACGCCCCTTGCCCCGCTCGAAGAAGCGGTAGGGATCAGCCGGGTCGAAGTCCGCGCCCTTGTAGACCTTGCTGGCGGCCAGGCGGTCGCAGAACATCTCCGCCACGTACTTTTTCGGCATCTCCACACCGCAGATGCCGTCCTTTTGGTAGTCCGTCCAGTATTCGAAGTGGTGTCGGTTCCGTCCCTTGTGGTGGAGCCAGGAGGCGCTGTAGCCCTCCACCTTCCGCTGCTGGTCGTTGGGGCTGTGGTCGCCTTGAAAATACTTTACCCCCGCCCAGAATTCCACCGGGGAGTATTTGGAGAGGTCGTGGGTCAGCCCCTGCCAATAAAGCCCCAGGCGGAAGCAGTGCTTCCGCACCAGGGCGCGGTGGCGGCGGACCGTTTTCAAATGGTCCCAGAAATGCACGGCGCGTTCCCTCCTGTCCCATAAAGGCTGTGAAAAGCGAAATCCCGGCGCGCCCGTCTTTGCTGCTTTTTAGGGCGGCGGGTGGGCTGTCAGCTCCATTGTACCACGCCGGGAGAAAAAATACGAGGAATTTTTGCATGGAATCCCGCCAGGCGCAGAGACTATAGGAACTACGGATGAAACCCACGGCGCAGAAGACTATCCGGAGGCGTCCGGGCTGGAGGGATGAGATGAACGCCGCGATTTACGACTGTCCCAGGGAGTGGGAATACCTCCTGCCCCCGGGGACTCTCCGGGCCTGCCGGGCGGAGGAGCTGGAGGGGTGGGTCTGGCCGCTGCTGGCCCTGACCCGGGGAGCCTGCCGCGTTCTGGCGGAACGGAGCGGCCGGGCGCCGGCCTGCCGGGTGCTGCTGGCGCCGGGAGACTGCCCCTGGGTGCTGTCCCACGTGAAAGCGGAGACGGTGATTGCCTGGGGCTTGTCCCCCCGGGACAGCCTGACGCTCTCCAGCCTGGCGGAGCCAGTGCTCTGTGTCCAGAGGGCCTTGCCCCGGCTGGACGGGACCGGCCTGGACCCCCAGGAGTTTCCCCTGCCGCCCCTGCCGGCTCCGGCGGAGGGGATGCTGCCTCTTTTGGGCCTGCGGCTGTTGCAAATGCCGCTGACAGAGGGGGAATTTCCGTGATATGCTTGCAAAAACTTCAAGACAGGAGGAAGCGCTGTGACCGTGCTGGGGTGGATTTTTTTGGCCGCGGTAATCGCTGCCGCCGCGTGGGTGCAATATACCGTGCACAAAGGGGTTCAAGGGCCTTCCCACTGCATGGGTTGCGGGAAATGCAGCGAGAGCGGCATATGCATCCTCACCGGGGAGCCGGTTGGCCGCCGGAAGAGGGAAACACGCTCCTGACCGCCCAGGCCAGATACTCCGCCCCTGCGTCCTGCATGCGGAAGCCCCGGTTGGAGAAGCACCAGGTGGCCAGGATGCCCCGGACTGCGCTCTCCAGATAGGTAAACGCATCGGCGGCGGTAATCCCGGGCCGGGCCTGGTCCAGATGGGCGGCGATCTCCCGGTAGAGAATCCGGCTGAAGGTCCGCTTTTGCAGGTGCTCCGATGGCCCCGGCACGCAGGTCCCCAGGTTCAGCGCGTAGGCCAGGCAGGTGAGTTCATAGCCCACATATTCCGCGAACTCCAGCTCCAGGTTCAAAAAGCGAAGGACCCGGTCCCCGGCGCTGGCGTCCGGGAAGCGCTCCAGGAAGCTGGCGTAGCGCTGCTGGACAAACGCGCCCAGGTCGGCGTAATAGCTGTCCCGGACGATATCCTCTTTGGAGTGGTAGTGTACGTAAAAGGTGCCCTTGGCGAGGCCCGCCTGGGCGCAGATCTCGCTGACCGTGACAGCGTCATAGCCCTTTTCCTTAATCAGCCCCACCGCCGTGGAGAAAATTTTCTCCTTGGTGGCGGCGGCTTTTTCTTTTCGGCCGTACGTTTTCATCGCTCACGCTTCTTTCTAAAAGAGATATGATAATACTTGATAAAAGTCCTCGAGGACAAGAGGTCTCTACAGAAGACAAAAGTGGCCTGGGACCTGTTTAAAGACGGCTGGTCCGGACTCTCCTGGAATCCCTGGGCAGACGGGCATAAGGGTGCGGCATTGCCCGCTTGACAAGGCAGCGGGATCGCGGTATAATAATGACCATAGTCATTGACTGCGGTCATTATTATTCTAACAGAATGCGGAGGGCAGTGCAAGATGTTTCTCTTTGATTTGACCTATGAAAAACCCTTGGAGGAGGTGGACCGGCTGCTGCCGGAGCACATTCTCTACCTCGATAAATGGTATGCCGGGGGGAAGTTCCTCTGCTCGGGCCGGAAGAACCCCCGCACCGGCGGTGTGATTCTTTGCAGCTGCGCCAGTCTGGAGGAGGCGGAGCGCATTCGGGATGAGGACCCCTTTTACCGCCAGGGCGTGGCCCGGTACGTGATTACCGAGTTTTTCCCCTCGAAGGCGGCGGAGGGCTTCCAGGCCCTGCTGCACTGAGGCGATGCAGATTTGGCTGGATCGGGCCGGACCGGCGGACCGGGAACTGCTGTACCGGCTTTTGCAGTACTCCCTGTACGAGGAGAGCGCCCACGACGGGAATGTGATGGGACCGGACGGTCTGTTTGAATACCCCTGGTTCGACCTCTATTTTACAGACCCCGACCGGGAGGCGTATTTGATACGCGCCCGGGCCGGCGGGGAAGTGCTGGGCTTTATCATGGTGAACACGGTTTTGCGGCGGGTGGCTTCCGGCCACAGCGTGGCGGAGTTTATGGTGCTGCCAGCCTGGCGGCGGAGGGGCGTGGGGCGCGCTGCTGCCAGGGCCTGCTTTCAGGCCCACCCCGGAACCTGGGAGGTAGGGCCTTCCCTGGGGAGCGAGGCGGCGTTTATCTTTTGGGAAAAGACTATCGCCGGCTGGACGGGAAGCTCCCCACGACTGGAGGAAGATGTTTTCATTTTTTCGTCGATTTCCCGTTGACAAACGCAGGAAATGGGGTATAATAGCTACGGTTCAAAAAATGTTCAAAAAGTAAAACGCCGTGAAAAAGCCAGCTGCGCGAGACGGTTCTTCAGCGAGAGGGGAATGGTGAAAGCCCTTTGTCTACGCCGCGCCGCCGCCACTTTGGAGCGGTCCGCGAGGAGCGGAACGGCTCATCCCTGTTAGCGGATGGCTCGAGACATCCCTCTTTGAAGAAGGGGGGATAATTAGGGTGGTACCGCGAAGCAAGCCTTCGCCCCTATGCCGGGGCGGGGCATTTTTATTTTCGGAGGTGAGAAAATATGATCCAATATATTGTGGACGCTTTCACCAGTCAGGTTTTCCAGGGGAATCCTGCGGCGGTCTGTGTGTTGGATAGCCCACTCTCCGAAGATCTGATGCAAAAAATCACGATGGAAAACAGTCTTTCGGAAACCGCTTTTGCCGTGCCGGAAGGAGCACGGTGGCGCCTTCGCTGGTTCACACCGGGAGGAGAAATCGACCTCTGCGGGCACGCTACCCTGGCTGCTGCTTACGTGCTGTTTCGGTTTTACTGTCCCGAAGCGGAGGAGGTTGCATTTGCCACTCTCAGCGGCCTGCTTATGGTCCGCCGGAAGGGCGGCGTCCTGGAAATGGATTTTCCCGCTTATGCGCTACGCCCGGTTCCGGTGACGGATGATATGGAACGGGCTATCGGCGTCCGCCCTGCGGAGGCCTGGATGGGACGGGACCTTCTGTGCGTCCTGGACCGGGAGGAGGATGTCCTTCAATGCCGGGCCAATCAGGAGCTGGTGCGGAAGCTGGACGGGCTTTTGCTCCATATCACAGCCAGGGGCGGCGGCTTCGACTGTGTTTCCCGGACCTTCGCGCCAAAGTGCGGCGTTGCTGAAGACCCAGTGTGCGGGTCCGGGCATTGCCACATCGTCCCATACTGGGCACAGCGGCTGGGGAGGACGGAGCTGACGGCCCGGCAGGCTTCGCCCCGGGGCGGGACCCTCTTCTGCCGCTTGGAGGGAGATCGCGTTTTCCTGGCGGGCCAGGCTGCACTGTATGCCAAATCGGAAATCTACGTGGAGAAAAACGCCTGACCGTTTTTAAATATGTCCCAATTTGGCCTTGTGTTTCCGCTAAAAAAGTCGGCAGATTGTGACAGAGAGGGAGAAGTCCGATTATGAGAAAGTGTGTTCGGTGCGATTTGGAAATGCTGGAAGGATTGGATATCAGAGATCCCATGCACTGTTCTATGCTGAGAGTGACCAGGCCGGAAACATCGGGGGTACTTCCCAAGAACTATTTTGGAGACGTTAAAGCTGCGGTTTGCCCCCATTGCGGATATATAGAAACCTATCTGTCACGTTTGGATAAAATTCAGCAGTATAAGCGATAGATATACCTATCAAGTTGATATCCCTGCTGCCAGAAACACAAAAGCGAATGGGGAATTAAATATTATCAAATCAACTATTGGAGGAAAAACACATGTCACACCCCTACCATGGCCTGAACGAGCTGCGAGAGATGTTCCTGAGCTACTTTGAGAGCAAGGGTCACCTCCGCCTGCCCAGCTTTTCCCTGATCCCCCCCGCAGGCGATGCCAGCCTGCTCCTCATCAACAGCGGCATGGCGCCGATGAAAACCTGGTTCACCCGGGAGGAGGAGCCGCCCCGGGACCGGGTCTGCACCTGCCAGAAGTGCATCCGCACCGGCGACATCGAAAACATCGGCAAGACTGACCGCCACGGCACCTATTTTGAGATGCTGGGCAACTTCTCCTTCGGCGATTATTTTAAGAAGGAAGCGATTCCCTTCTGCTGGGAGTTTTTGACCAAGGTGGTGGGCCTGGAGGAGGACCGGCTCTATCCCTCCATCTACCTGGACGACGACGAAGCCTTCGAAATCTGGAACAAGGACATCGGCATCCCTGCGGAGAGGATTTTCCGCTTTGGCAAGGAGGACAACTTCTGGGAGCAGGTTGCAGGACCCTGCGGGCCCTGTTCCGAGGTTTAGTAAGTCCGCGGGGAAAAATACGGCAGCGGCAAGCCGGATTGTACCGTAGGCTGCGACTGCGACCGGTAT
>JAAVYM010000083.1 GCA_022791135.1 Oscillibacter sp. | reverse complement strand
GTTTTGGCGCAGCTTCAGCTCATGTTCCAGGACCGCCAGACCGCCTGAACCCGACTTCCCCTTCGTATTTCCAGGCGGAGAGACGGCATTCACGCTACGCGCGCATACCGCCTCCCATCCTGGAACACAGGTGGGTAAGCCCGGTTAAGCTGGACTGTGCCCAGTCCAGCGGATCATTAATTTGCTTCCCTTTTCTTGATGATTGCTTGTCTGCTTTTACACAATTTTTTCTGCCGGGCCAATCTTATACACCAGAACTCACAAAATCTTTTCACAGATTCTCTTATCATGCCAGTGGCAGAGGCAGCAGTGGACACTTTCCAGTTTTCATACGTATTTGGCAAGTCTCGCCAAGGCGCTCCGGTGCGCAGGATTCAAACTATACCGCTAATAAATTGTCCCATGAAGAGCATTTTTTCCTCATATTCCCTCTTCGCCAATGGTGTATGGTCTGATTTTTTCCCACACTCTGCCGCCATATCATGCCGATGTTGATCTCCCGTTATTTTTCAGCCCTCCCTCTACTTTGAGGATTATATTTATCACATTTTTTGACAGCACCATCTAACAGCAACTTTATAGTTGTCCCTGTCGATCAATCCGGCGTAAAACTCCATGCGGTTTTATGCGAAAGTGTTGCTATTCAAAAAATTAAAATCTTTGTTGACAATGGAGGGAGTGGCTGGTATACTAAATTAGCAAAACAAAGAAGGTCGGCTGCATCCGCCTCACCTCCAGCAGTACGCGAAGAGGTTCAGAACGCTTTTCTTCAAGCTGCCAAACCGGCGGTTTGTTGTCGCGCGGATGCCCTTGGGCATTCGCGTTTTGTGATTTTAGGATGGAGGTGCTTTGACCATTAGTAAGCAAGTGCATGAACTGAACGAGAATATCGGCGACAAGGAGATCCGGCTGATCGGTCCCGCAGGCGAGCAGCTCGGCATCATGGCCCCTGCTCAGGCCCTGCGCATCGCCGAAGAACAGAATCTGGACTTGGTCAAGATCTCGCCCCAGGCCACTCCCCCGGTCTGCAAGCTGATGAACTATGGGAAGTTCCGGTTTGAACAGAGCAAGCGGGAAAAAGAGGCCAGAAAGAACCAGCATGTGGTGGAGATCAAGGAGATTCGGATGTCTCCGGGCATTGATATCGGGGATTTCAATACGAAGCTCCGGAATGCCCAGAAGTTCATCGCCGACGGCAACCGGGTCAAGGTCTCTGTTCGTTTCCGCGGACGCGAAATGGCGCATACCGACATCGGGCGGGACCTTCTCACCCGTTTTGCCGCGCAGTGCACCGATATTGCCAATTTGGACCGGCCCGCAAAGCTGGAGGGACGGATGATGTCCATCTTCCTCTCTCCCAAGGCCGGTAAGTGACGGGCGAATTCGCCCGGAGCAAAAGATTTTCAACAACACGGAAGGAGTCAATCGTTATGCCGAAACTGAAGACCCACAGCGGCGCTAAGAAGAGATTCAACCTCACCAAGACCGGCAAGGTCAAGCGCGCCAAAGCCTACAAAAGTCATATCCTGACCAAAAAGGACACCAAGCGGACCCGCCGCCTGCGCACCGGCGGCTATGCCGACGCCACCAATGTGGACGCCATCCGCAAGATGATCCCTTATAAGTAAGTTCGAATAGGAGGCTTTTAGAATGGCTAGAGTCAAAGGCGCGCTGATGACGCGCAAGAGAAGAAATAAGATCATGAAGCTGGCGAAGGGCTATTGGGGTTCCAAGTCCAAGCATTTCCGCGTGGCCAATCAGGCCGTGATGAAGTCCCTGAGCTATGCTTACACCGGCCGCAAGCTGAAAAAGCGCGACTTCCGTTCGCTGTGGATCACCCGCATCTCCGCCGCCTGCAAAATGAACGGGATGAACTACTCCACCTTTATGCACGGCCTGAAGGTCGCCGGCGTGGAGATCAACCGCAAGATGCTGGCGGAGCTGGCCGTCAGCGATGCCGCCGCGTTCACCCAGCTCACCGAGATCGCCAAAAAGGCGTGACAGTTTTTTGAAAACCACAATAAAGGACTCCAGAAGAGATTCTGGGGTCCTTTTTTGGATGCTGTCATTTTGTGAAAAATCCCCGGCCTTTTTGAAGATTCCCTGCCGCTTTCGACAAACTCCGGCGACATAAACCGGCGGATGCATATGGAAATTACATGTGTCCGCCTGGCAATGGCAAGAAGGCTGCCCCTTACAGGGCAGCCTTCTTCATATTCGATTTTGTGTTTCTGGCTGTAAGGATACCTCTCTGATAAATTTCTATATACCTGCATAAAGGAAAACCGCAACTTCCCCGTCTCCAAAGTCGTTCCTCAGCAGTATTCCCGACGTTTTCGGTCTGGTCGCTCTCAGCAAGGAACTGTCTATGGAAATCCGGATATCCAAATCTCTCAGCATTTCCAAATCACACCGGTTGCATTTTGTCATGATCCGGGTCCACCTTTATTCGGCAGAAATAGGGGCCGCAAGCATCCTCGTGGGTCTTGACATAGGTCCACGTGAAGTCCTTGTCCACCAGATAAACGTCCCAGAGGTCATCGAAGAAGTCCCCAGCCAGGGGCAGCTCTGCCAACTTTACATAAGGCAGGTCCTGCCATTTGCCCTCGTAAAAGAGGTAAGCCTTCCCGGCGGGCAGGGCCGCCAATGCCTCCCGGGCTGCATTCCCCTTCAGGCAGGGGACCAGTTCCCAGGAAAAAATATGCCAAAGATAATTTCCCTCCGCCAGCACACGCTTTCCCAGGTCCGCTTCGCATACGTCCCCAGCAAAGGCATCCAACCACCGGCGCTTCACCTCCCGGAACGTGGCAGGGAAGGGTTCCTCCCATTCCGTCATGGTCCCGACACAGCGGTTAATGGGCTGGCCCAGGCCGTAAAACTTGGCCTCGTAATCTGTCATAACCCCCACGGGGCCGTTTTCATGCAGGTTCCGGGTTACTTCCGACAGCTGGAAACCAAACCGGGGCAATTCCTCCACAGAAAACTCAAAGAGAGGCTGGTTGTCCGTCTTAAAATGAATCTGCCCACCCATTTTCAGAACCTGACGGTATAGCTTCAAGAAGTTCCCGTGGGTCAGCCGGCGCTTGGCGTGGCGGCCACTGGGCCAGGGGTCGCAGAAGTTGATGTAGATTCGGTCTACCTCTCCAGGGACGAAAAAATAGGGAATCTGATCCGCATTGGCGCTGATGAACCAGACGTTGCTCAGGCCTGCGCCGGCACAGCGCTCCATAGCCACCACCATGGCATCCGGCACCACCTCTACCGCCAAAAACAGCACGTCCGGCTGTGCGGCAGCGGTTCCGGCGGTGAAGCGGCCCTTGCCGCATCCCAGCTCCAAGTGAATTTCCCGGGCCTGGGGCATCAGTTCCCGCCATCGGCCGGGATGCTCATAGGGGTCCCGGATCAGACGGTCGCCGCAGCGCTCCATCCGGGGGATGAGGTTTTTCTTTTTCCGCATTCGCATAGGACGGCGTCCTCCTGACAGTGTTCGGTTTTGGGGCGTTACTTTCGACGGAGCAGGCCGTACCGGAAACGGCGCCGCTTCAACGGGCGGCAAATCTGCCGTATTCAGCCGGTTTGTCCAGCCCCTTTTCGGCGCGCAGGGGCACCTTTTATTCCCGGTGGTTTCTCCCAGCGCATGGACCTATTATATTCCAAATTCCGAATGACGGCAATAGCGTTTTAAAATTTTACCGGCAGCGGCGCCGCTATCTGCCGGAAATGCAAACCGACAGAAAAAGCGGCTTAGCAGCCCTATGCTACCGCTTAGGCTGTAAGGCCGCATCCTGGGTCCTCCCTCACATACTTTTCACGGCAACACCGGCATCAAATCGGTAGTGTGGTCAGGCAACCTCCATCCATCTTGTTTATCGGACGCATAATTATCCATGGAATTCTGGAAGGAGGCGGCCCTCCAGCACATGGGAATTCCCCTCCTCAATCAGGCCGCAGACGGCCTTGGCAATCTGCGGCTTGCCCTCTTTGCTAAATAAATCTCTGTATAAAAGCAGAGAAAGGCAGGCAAGCCGGTCTGCCAGGGCGGGACTGCCCACTGTCAAACCACGCCCCCTCTTCCAGGGCAGCAAGGTACTTTCGGACAGTCTTCTTTGTCATGCTCAGAAGGCTTGCCGACTCTGATGCCGGGATCATCGGAGCATTCTCCAGCAGTTTAACGATAAACTGCCGTCAGACCACAGTTTTATCCACATAGACGAAATCCCTTGAGACGGCGAAAAACCCCTCAACCTAATTGCGCTGTTTGTACTATGATTTGCTTATCAGAGTTCCAAGAATTTTACGATTGCCCTTCGAGGAAACCGCAGGTATATAGCCAAGTTCCACCGGCAAAACCTGCATCTCGTCCCCTTTATTGGTCCGATTCATCAGAAGGCAAACCATACGCTTAATTGGGCCGGGCTACCGCAAAAGGAAGCGGCCCTCCGGCGTACCGCCGCATTTTTCAAAGCGCTCATACCATCTGGATACACTTTGATACAAGTGGAATCCAGGCTCACACCATTTACTTGGATTTGGATAATCCCCAACCGCTGCAAACAAGCAAATACCTCTTCGCCGGTTTCCTCTGCTTTGAAAAGCATATTTTGATTTTCCTATACGGTTTTTCCGGGTCTATAGTCTCTATTTTACCATATTTCTTCGCCTATGGAACGCAACTCAGGTCCGTTCCCCTGAGAGAAGATTTTCTTCAGGGGAATGGATTGCGTTGTCACCTCCCCGGTCTCTGGCGGTATCTCTCCGAACTCGGGAGATGCCTTCCGGCCGGAGAGGAAAACACCAGAATAAATTCAAAACAATCGCCTCCGGCAAGCCTGTAACTGGCTCGCCGGAGGCGCCATGGTTTACTCGGATACTCTCTTTGATTGCGATATTTGCAACTTTGAATCCTTACCGCCGGAGAGGATGACCCGCTTATACCAGCCGAAGAATTTCTTCTGATAGCGGGGTCAACGGCCCGCCGTTACCCGGACGCCTTCCTTGACGAAGGCGGTAAAATATTTCCCTCCAGCTGCACGGTATCCACACCGATAAGAATCAGCAGCTTTGCCCCGTTTCCGAGGTAGGGCCGATAGCGTGCTGGAGAGCGTTGCTTCCTGCCGGCGGCTTTATCCTCTTTTTACTCCTGCCACTCCTCCAGAGCATGGGGAGCCAGCAGCACCTTGAACGCCCGCTTCTCCATCGTCTGCTGAAAGCCCTTTTCCCACTCCTCCAGCGGCATAACCGCGCTGATCATATCCTCAATGTGAATCAGCTTCTTTTCCAGAAGACGCAGCGCAATCAGCCAGGAAGTCCGCTCCGACGCGTAGCTGTTGGAAATCGTGATCTCCTTATATAGCGCCAGGTCCATATTATAGGGAATGGGTTTACCGGGAATGGCAATTTGTGTGTAATTTCCGGTCTTCCTGAGCGCCTGTAGGCAGAACTCGGCGGATGCCGCCGCCCCGGAGCACTCAAAGGCCGTGTGCGCCCCCAGCCCCTCCGTCAGCTCCAGGATGCGGGCCAGCGGGTCTCCCTCGTCGACGCGGACCGTGGCATAAACGCCCAGTTTTCGGGCCAGCGCAAACCGTTCCTCGTCGCTCTCTAGGCCCGTCATGATCACGATGCCGCCGTTGGCCATGGCAACCTGCGCCGTCAGCTGGCCCATGATGCCCGCTCCCGCCACAAGTATATAGTCTCCAGCCTTGATGGACGTGCGCTCACACACGCCCCGGCAGACGCATGCCAACGGCTCGCAAAGCGCCGCCGTCTGCAGGGACACCCCCTCCGGAATCAAAAACGCGTGCTTCGCCGGAATAACCACATACTCCGCAAAGCCGCCGTCGCAGCCGCTGCCAACGCTTTTTCTTTCATTGCAAAGCATCCGCAGGCCCAGGCTGCACCACAAACAGTCCTCACAGGTGTCCACGGCCGTCAGCGTGACGACGCGATCTCCGGCCTTGAACTTTCGGACGTTTTTCCCCGCCTCCACTACGACGCCGGAGAACTCATGCCCCGTGATGCGGGGAGGATCGCTGGGATACTCATCCAGCATCAGGTGGAGGTCCGTCCCGCAAATCCCGCAGGCGTAGACCTTTACCTTAATATCGTCATCCCCCGGGACCGGCTCCGGTACGTCCATGTACCGCGTACAGTCCGGGCCGTGCTTGATTTTGACCAAGGCTTTCATGTTCATTCCTCCATCTCTTTGCGCATCGGGCTACACGGATGGCCGCATCGTCAAAATGACCTTCAGCGCCTCTTTCCGCCGCACCAGCTCCAGGCAGGTCTCGATTTCCTCCAGGGGCAGGACGTGGGAGTAGAACTGCCTGGGGTCGATCCGCCCTTCCTCGATCATTCGGATATTCTCCTCCATGACGGCATATTCCCCACAGGGAAGATTCAGCAGCTGAATCATCGTATTGTTTTTCAGCCGCGTGATATCGACGCAAGTGTCTCCCTGGCGCAAAACCCCCATGGAGCCAACCCTGCCTCCGGACTTTAAGAAAGAAGACGCCTCCAACAGAATACCCGACGCCCCCACCGCGTCCACCGCCACGTCAAACTGCCGCTCACCAAGCGCCGCATGGATGTCCTCCCGGGCCGTGTTGACAGCCTGATCGATGCCGCAGATCCGGCCAGCCCGCTCCAGACGGTCGTCCAGCCGGTCTACTGCTACAATCTCCTTTGCCCCAAGTATCCGCATGTACTTCATCAGCGCCAGCCCCATGGGTCCGACCCCATACACCAAGGCCCGGCTCCCGGGGCCAACCCCGAAATTTTTCGCAGCGCTCAGGCTCTCGCTCAGAGACAAGAGCATGGCGATATCGGTGTACTCCCACGTCCGGGGAACCCTCGCGCATTTTCCCGAAAAGGGAAGCGGACCTTCATATCCGTCCTCCCGCATGGCCTGATAGTCCACCACCAGGCCGTACTCGGACATACCTCCATAGGTCTTGCTGTAGCCGTTTCCCGGAGCGCTTCGAAGATTTGGGTGGAGAAAGCGGTCCCCCAGCCGGATATGCCGCGCCTTGGGACCCAGCTCCACCACCTCCCCTGCCCCTTCGTGTCCCAGGAGTGTGGGAAAGGGCTGCATGCCCTCATGGGATGGCAGCGTGCCCTTGATGATCTGAAAATCCGTTCCGTTGCAAAACCCGCAGGCATGAACCCTGACCAGCGCCTCATAGCCCTCCGGTTTCGGAACCGGGACGTCCTTCACTATCTGCGCGCGGCCCGCCGCCAAAACAGCCACTGATCTCATAAACCGTTCCATTTGTCAATCCTCATTCAGCAGCAGCACCTTTCCCGGGACCGGGCCGGATTTGAAATTTAAGAACGCCTCCTTCGCCTGGCTCATGGGATAGGTCTTATAAATCAGATCGTCCGTAATCTTCAGCTGCCCCTCCCGCAAAAAATGGGCGGTCAGGGACCACTCCCGCCCCGGATATGGCGGGGAGTACGACATCCACGACGCAGTCAGCCGGAATTCCTTGCGGTTCATCAGCTCCCAGGTGGCCGGGGGAAATACGACATCCTTATGGGGGTTTCCGATAAAGCAGAGCCGGGACTTCACGGCCGCAATTTGAAAGGCGATGTTCATGGTGGCGCTCTGCCCCGCCGTTTCAAATACATAATCGAAGCCCGCGCCGCCGGTCACCGCCAACGCCTCCTCCATAAACGACTCCCGGCGGGTATTGACCGTGTAATCCGCCCCATAGCCCCTCAGGAATTCCAGGCGCTGATCGTCAATGTCAAACACCGTGATGTGCTTCGCCCCAAAAATCCTGGCCCACTGCATGGTAAACAGGCCGATGGTCCCGCCGCCCAGGATCGCAACCTCGCCGCCGCCCTGGTAATCTCCGCAGAACAGGCCGTGAAGCCCCACGGTGGCCGGCTCAAACATGGCGGCCTGCTGGAAGGATATCCGTTCCCGGTCAAAGGGAACGGCGTGAATCGCCGGCATGACAACATAGTCGCAAAATGCCCCCTGCCGCTTGGAGCCGAAAAAGCTGTACTGCTTACAGGAGGCGTAGTTTCCCTTCTGACAGTCGCCGCACTTCATGCACGGCACAAGCGGCGCCCCCACCACGCAGCCGCCGGTCCTCAGGCCGTTTACCTCGCCGCAGGTCTCCACAATCTCGCCGGAAAACTCATGCCCCAAAATAATGGGGTAATAAAACGCGCCGGACTGAAACACCCGGGGAATATCGGACCCGCAGATTCCCGCCGCCCGCACCCGGACCTTGACCTCTCCGGGCCTCAGCTCCGGCATGGGCGCATCTTCATAGCGAATGTCCTCGTCCCCGTAGAGAACGGCGGCTTTCATCATCTGACTCTTCATGACTTTCCTCCACAGAAGCTTCGCCTGCTATGCGCAGCAGGCGAAGCAGTTCCATTATTCCTGTCGGGACGCGATGCCGCCATCCACCAAATACGTCTGCCCCGTAAGGAACTCCGAGGCGTCCGAGGCACACAGGAGCATCAGGCCCATCAGATCCTTGAACTCGCCGATTCTCCCAATGGGGATGCGGCGAACCAGGGGATCGCGGAAGCCCGGATCCTCCAGAAGCTTGGCGTTGATGTCTGTCTTGATGAACGTGGGACCCAGGGCGCTGACGGTAATGCCGTACTGGGCCAGCTCGCATGCCAGCTGCTTGGTCAGCATGCTGACGGCGCCCTTGGACGCTGCGTAGGCGGAATGCCCGGTGAGGGCGGTGCCCAGGACGCTCTTCATGGAGGACAGGTTGATGATCTTGCCGTAGTGCTGGGGGATCATCGCCCGGTTGCAGACCTCCCTGGTCACGATGAACGTCGAGCGCAGGTTCATATTGATGACCTTGTCCCAGCTGTCGTCATCCATCTCCGGCAGGAATTTGAGGATGCAGCCGCCGGCAGAGTTGATCAGGATGTCGATCCGGCCCATGTCCCGGTTCGCCTGCTCCACCATCTCGATCACCTGCTCCGTCAGGGTCACGTCGCAGGATTTATAGAAGCACGCCCTCCCCAAAGACACGGCATACTCCGCGATCTCCTTGCAGCTTTCCACATTGCGGCTGGTCAAAAACACGTCGCAGCCGTTTTCCAGCAGGCACAGCGCCATGGCGCGGCCAAGGCCCTTGGACCCGCCGGTAATCAGCGCCTTTTTCCCCTCTACGCTGAAAATGCTGGAGGCCGTTCCAAATTTCTCAATCATACCTTCACTTCCCCACTGCCGCCCGGGCGTCAGATTTCACCGTACAGGTGCGCAGACTCATGGCCGCAGATGAGGTACTCCGGCTTCCACTCGGGGCAATAGGCGCGGACCTTGTCATAGCTCTTGTACAGGGCATAGTGGTCGTAGATCAGCGTGGACGCCACACAGGGCACGCCCGCGTCATAGGGCGTGATCTTCACGGTCTTTCCGTCGTAGTCCTTCATCTCGGTCATCGTGGGGAAGGCCATGCACCGCAGGTGGAACAGATCGCCCACGAAGATCCGCAGGCCCTTGGTGGTGTTGACCACAATACTCTGAGAGCCGCGGGTGTGCCCGGGCGTCTTGATGAGGCGGATGCCCTCCATCAGGTCCATGTCGCCCTCGATCAAAACCAGATTGGGATTCTGGCGCAAGAACGGAATTACCTCCGGGTCATGATCCCGGCGGACCGTCTCGCCGTAGCAGGGGTTCAGCAGGTTGTCAAAGTCGTCAAACTGGGCATAGGAGCGTGTGTTCATGAACAGCTGCGCGTTGCCCGCGTGGTCATTGTGCAGGTGCGTGTACAGCATCACGTCGATGTCGGAGGGCTTCAATCCAACCTTTGCCAGGGAATTCACCACGTCCTTCTCACCGCACTCGGCAGGCGCGCCGCCCCAGGCCTTTCCGTCGATGAGGAAGCGCTCGTTGATGCCGTTGTCAATCAGGATATTCTTCTCGCCGTCCTGCAGCAAAAACGCAAGATAGGGCAGTTTCACCGGGGCGTCGTCCTTGCCGGGCGTCAAATTGACCTTATTTCCAATATGCCAGCCACAGTCGATGGTGGTAACCTTCCACTTGCCAACTCCAATCGCACTCATAAATCAAATACCTCCATTTTTATTTCACGGAAATTCCGCGAGATTACATTGTGTCAATGCCGTTTTCCTTCCGCGCCGCACAGTTTGATCCAGCGGCGCGCCACTTCCTTCATGGCCTCCTTGGCCGGAAGGGCGAAGCTGGTAATCGCGTAGTCCTCCGGATTCTTCCCGATGACCTCCTGCACCTTGCTCTTATAGGTGTAGTGCAGCTCCGTCCCCACATTTACCTTGCTGATGCCGTTTTGGATGCACGCCCGGATCACCTCCGGGTCCAGGCCGCTGCTCCCGTGCAAAACCAGGGGAATATCCAGCACGGCGGACGCCTGCGCCAAAAGCGGGATGTTCAGCTTCGGCGTCGTTTTATAGAAGCCGTGCCGGTTTCCGATTCCAATCGCCAGGGAGGTCACGCCTCCCTCTTCCACCATGCGGATGCAGTCTTCGATACGGGCGATATAGGCGCCGCCGGAATAGCGGCCCTCCTCTGTCCGGCCCAGGATCTGTCCTACCTCGCCCTCCATGAACGCACCCCGCTCCTTGGCATAGGAGGAAACCATCCGGCTGTTTTGGACATTTTCATCCAGGGGAAGTGCGGACCCGTCGTACATCACGGAGTGGTAACCTGCGTCCACCGCCGCCTTGCAGCGCTGGACACTGGCGCAGTGATCCAAGTGATTCAGCAAGTTCCCCTGGGTCCTTTTGTAAGCGAGGGTGCCCAGGATTCCGCATGTGTCCACGCCCATGATATCTACGGTGTTCCTAGCCGACGCGGCGTAGACCGGCGCGTCCAGCTCTTCCGCCGCCTCCATGACCGCCAAAAACTCCCAACTGTCCGTGTAATTAAACGCGGGGATCGCATAACCCCCCTGCCGCGCTTCCCGCAGCATGTCCCGGTATGTATTATTCAAATTCAATCGCCAACCGTTCTGTAGAATTGATAAAGTGAAGAAGGGTCTTATAATCTGGGATTCCGGTAGAGGCGCCCACCGACCGCACCGTGAAGGCGGCGGCGGCCGTGCCCCAAACAACGCATTCCCTCAGTGGCTCCCCCCGGTCCAGTGCACCGATAAAGCCGCCTACAAAGGCGTCTCCCGCCCCGGTGGTATCCACCGTGTCCACATGGTAGCATCCGCAGGCAAACGCCCCTCCGGTCTCCGGACTGCAGTAGGAACCTCCCTCTCCCATTTTGAGGATAATATTTTTTGCGCCCAGCTCTTTCAGCGCCGCTGCAATTTCCCTGGGGGCGCTTGTGTGCAGCATGCACTCCGCCTCCCCCAGACTGGGCAGGAAATAATCCAGAAAAGGCATGCAGCATCGAATGGTCTCCAGCCAGCGGCCACTGTGGTCAAAGGCCACATCCATGCTGGTGGTAAGGCCCAGGGCTTTCGCCCGCCGCAGGGCCTCTGCGGCTCCAAAGCCGTCGAACGCCGGAAGATGGAAGGTTCCGCCGATGTGAAAGTGCCGGTGCTCCCGCAGTACGGCCTCGGGGATGTCGTCCAGGCAGAACTCCTCGTTGGAACCCGGGCAGTGCAGGAAATTCCGTGCGCCGTCTTCCCGGATCAGGGCGATAACTTTGGAGCTGGCCCGCCTTGAGGAATAGCGGACGTGGTCCATACAGACGCCAGCCGACCGGGCGGTCTCTATGATCTTCCGCCCAAACTCGTCGTTCCCGGCCCGTCCGATAAAAGAAACCTCGCAGCCCATCCGTCCAAGACCAACCGCTGTGTTCAGCGCGTCGCCGCCGTTTACAATGTCAATCTGTTCCACGGTCACGCTGTCCGGCAACGTATCCATGGCGGGGACCGGCCTGACCACGATATCGGCCACCATCTCCCCCACACACAAAATGCTCAGTCTCAGCACCTCCCGTTTTTGCTGCTTCAGCCTGCCCTCCGGGTTCAAATCCGGAACAGCTTCGCCGCATTTTCACCAAAGATATTCTTTCGCTCCTGGGCGGTCAGCCTCAGCGCCTCTACATGCTCCACCGGCTGGTAGTCCCCCATGTCAAAGGGGTAGTCCGTACCGATCATCACGTGGTCGCTTCCGAACTGATCCGTCAGGAATTGAAGCGCCGCGGTCCAATGGGTAATCGTGTCGAAATAAAGGTGGCCCGCGTACTGCTCCGGGGATTTTGAAATGTGGGCATGCGGCTCTTCTCGGACGGAATATCCATGCCGCAGCCGTCCCATCTGATAGGGGAAGTACCCGCCGCCGTGGGAGGCAAAGACTTGCAGGCCGGGGTATTTCTCAAAAATACCGCCGAAGATCAAGTGGTTGAGTCCCAGGCTGGTCTGGTAAACATTTCCCACCAGGTTTATGTTGTAATACGAGGTTAGCTCCTCCTTGCACCTGGGAAAGCATGGGTGCAGGTGCAGCAGGACGCCGTGGTCGGCACAGTATTCGTAGATGGGGTAAAACGCCTCCGCGTCCAGATGGGTCTCGTTGATCATGGGCGCGATGGCCAGCGCGTTCATGCCCAGGGCCTCATGGCCCCGGCGCAGCTCCTGCAGGGCCAAACCGGGATCCTGCATGGGAACGCTGATCATTCCCCGAAAGCGCCCAGGGCGCGCCGCGCAGAAGTCCGACACCCAATCGTTGCTCATCCGGTGGATTTCCAAGGCCGCCTCCGGCTCGATCCAGTAGTAATACGCGTTCGGCACCAGGGGCAGCCCCGCCATATCAATGCCCATTTTGTCCAAATCGGCAATCTTCGCGCCAGCATCGTAATACTCGCGATAAAGTGGATACAGGGCGCCGGCGTAATCCCACACAAACTCCCGCCCATCTTTTACCACGATTGCCGAGCGGAAGCGGTCCTTGTGCTTGCGGATGTGATCGATCACTGTATCCGGCAAAAAGTGGCTGTGCGCATCAATTATGAGCATAAATGACGCTCCTTCTTCCCGAAATACACTGCCGGGGTGTCACTGGCGAAGCTTTGCCGAGCGGTTATTGATAATCAGCACCCCCAGGAGCACCAGACCCTGTATAAAAGTTCTCGCCCCGGCGGGCATGTTGAACGCCAAAAGCACGCTGTTGAGAAGCGTCAGCACAATCGCACCCATGACGCTGCCCACGAAGCTCCCCACGCCGCCGGCGGCATGGGTGCCGCCGATGATCACAGCTGCCATGGCCTGCATGGGATACTCGGCGGTCATGTCGATGTGGACAAGTCCTGTGTACCCGGCCAGTAGCACGCCGCCCACCGCCGCCATGGCGGAGCTGATGCCGTAAACGCCCACGGCAATGGCCGCCACAGGGATTCCGTTTAGGCGAGCCGCCTGACGGTTGTTGCCGGTCAGCTGCAGCATCTGGCCAAATTTGCTCTTTGTCAGCATCAGCTGCAGCAGGATCATCACCACCGCCACCAGCAGCGTCATCTTCCGGAAAGGTTCCACCACCACGTCGTTCAACGCCACCAATTTTGCAGGCAGATTCACAGTCAGCTGCGATCTGGTCAGCAGGATACAAAAGCCTGTTACAAGGCCATTCATAGCCATGGTCATCACCAGCGCGGGAATCTTCAGGTAGTAGATCCCAACGCCGTTGACACATCCGATCAGCATGCCGATCACCATAACCACAAGAAAGCTCAAGATCAGAGACTCCTGCCCGCCGAAGCGCAGGTTCGGCCCCACCATAGCGCCGACCACCATCAGCGATCCGGTGGAGAGGTCCAGGCCGCTATCTCCCGCCGTGACGACAAAAGTCACACCCATGGCGACAATGGCGAGGACGCTGGCCCGCAGCAAAATGGCGCCAATGTTGTTTGCGTTCATAAAACCATCAATCAAGATGGTGCTGATCAGTCCCAGAGCCACAATGGCACCCGCTGCCGGAATGTAGTCTTTGAACTTGGAATAGACGCTTTTCGCCAAGGCCTGCTTGTTCATGGCCGCACCTCCTCGGACTGCTTTCTTTTGGCGCGGGTCCGATAGTACTCTGCGCCGAGTTTGATCACCACCGCCAGAACCAAGCCGCAGAGCATGATGGAATAGTTTGCGAAATTCTGCGCGAATGTGGGAACCTTGGAGCTGATGATCGCGATCAAAATCGTGCTCAGGAAGAAGCCGCCAGCCAGTGCGCCCCAGACGTCGCCCTCTCCGCCGCTCAGCGCCACGCCGCCGATTACAACCGCCGTCACAGCCTTCAGGCTGAACTCGGTGCCGATATTGGGGTCGCCGGAGGCAATCAAACCGGTAGCCACCAACCCGCCCACAAAAGCGCAGAAGCCACCAAACACGTGGGCCAAAACCTTGCCCTGGGCGACGTTCATGCCGGAGACATAGGCGCTTTGCTCATTGCCGCCAATTCCGTAAATCGAGATGCCGTAGATGCTCTTCATGTATACCAGCCAGAGAATCACCAGGATTGCCAAGGCAATCACCGCCGTGGGCAAAATGCCGAAATGGGTCCGGTTAACGAAGGAGATCAGCTCCCGCGGGACGCCGTATCCTCCGGGCGTCGGCATAATCCACAGTGCCAGCCCCCAGTAAACAGAGCTGGTGGCAAATGTCGCCAGCAGAGGATTCACCCGCAGCACACCGATACAAATGCCATTCAGCAAACCGCCGCCCAGGCCAATCAACAGGCCAATCAGGATAATCAGCGGCGCCGCCATATCGGTGCTGCTGAACAGGTAAGCCATGGTGACATTGATCAGGCTCAGCAGGTTTCCAAGTGAAATGTCAATACCGCCGACAATCTTACACGTGCACACGCCGATCACAATGCACACCATGGGCGTACTGGAGAGCAGGAAAGTAAAAAATGTGGTTTTTTTGAAAAACCCGGGGTTCAAAATGCCGTTGTATGCAAACAGCACCGCCAACAGCACAATCGCCGGAAGAGACGACCATTTTCCGATTTTTTTAATTTTATCTTTCATTCCGTTCCTCCCCGCGCTAGTTAAACGAATAGGCGATGATATTTTCAACCGTGATGTCATCACCGGTCAAAACCTTGGAAATATGACCTTCATACATGATAATGACGCGGGAATTTGGGGTCATACGGCACAGTTCCACCAGTTCCTCGTCGTCGCTGGACACCATCACAACGCCGGAACCCCGGTTTGCCAAATCAATAAAGGAGCGGTGCAGGTCGTAGCGCGCCTGAACGTCGATGCCCTTTGTGGGGTCGTCCGCCAGCAGTAGCTTCGGATCCGTCGCCAGCCACCGGGCCACCACGACTTTTTGCTGATTGCCTCCGGATAGGGACGTAATCTTCAGGTTTGGCAGACCGTTGTACTTCACCCCATAAGCGGTCAAAACATCTGTGGCCTTCTTAATCGGTTTTTTTACCACCAGATTTCCGACGCTTTTTAGATTTTCGGCAATGGAGCGGTCCGGATAAATTCCCTCGCCAGTGCGGTCCCCGGAGAGGAAGGCCATGTCGCTCTTTACCGCCTTCTGTGCGGAAGCACACTCGAATGTCTTACCTCGGAACGCGTAGGAGGTATGGCCGTTCAGGCCGTAGAGTTGACGGATTAGGTCGGACTGGCCATGACCCTGAAGGCCCGCCAGACCCACGAAGTCGCCCTCCCGGACTGTGAAGCTCACTTCCGTGTCAAAAGTCTTCAGCCTCATCCCCTGCACGTCCAACAGTATTGTCCGGTCGTCCCGTTCCTTCCCTGTCTCCTCAACGCCCATTTTCAGCGCATGGTTCCGGCGCTCCAGCTCCTCCTCGCTGATTCCCGTCATCTGCGAGAGCAGCTGATATTCATTTGTCTCATGAATCCGGTGGGTAGACAGCGTGACGCCGTTTTTCATAACCGTAACGGAATCGCAGATGTCAAACAGCTC
The DNA here is from genome assembly GCA_022791135.1 of Oscillibacter sp. Classification (GTDB taxonomy): domain Bacteria; phylum Bacillota; class Clostridia; order Oscillospirales; family Oscillospiraceae; genus Oscillibacter. The sequence continues at coordinate 49,230 of JAAVYM010000083.1, read as the reverse complement.
GTGCATCCGGTGGGAGATGAAGAGAATGATACAACCCGCGTCCCGCAGCTCGTACATCACGCGCTTTATGATTTGGACGTCTTCCTTATAAAGCGGCGAGGTGATCTCGTCGAGAATCAGCACACGTGGCTGCTGGACCAGCGTTTTCGCAAACTCCACCATGTATTTCTGGTTCGCGGGGAGGTCCCGCATCGGCACATCAATGATGCTGCGCAGCTCTAACTTGTCCAGCACATCCAGCGTCATCTGGCGCATTTTCTTGCGATCAAGCGTTGCGCCGAATTTCTTAGGCAGGGAACAGGCACAGATATTTTCCTCTACGGTCAGATTGTGAAACAGGCTGAGTTCTTGGGATGCCACCACAACGCCATGCTTCTTTGCCTCCAGGGGCGATTCGAAGTGGACCTCCGTCCCATCCAGCTCCACCTTTCCGGAATTCTTGGTGATAATACCGCCGATCACCTTTGCCAATGTACTTTTTCCGGAGCCGTTTCCGCCCAGCAAAGCGCGGATCTCCCCTCTTTCCACTTCAATGGAGGCATCTTCCAGCGCAATGACCGAACCGTAGTGCTTGCTGATCGATTCACAGCGTAAACTCATAAGTTTGACTCCTTACATGCTTTGCCGCCCGTAAGCCTCACCCATCTGCGGCAGCGATTCCGGGGCGGCGCGAGAGCGTTCGTTCGTTCCGTCAGCCGCCGGCCCCGCGGCACATACCGCAGAGGCCGGCGGCTTTGCGGCTCCCTCCTGTGAAACGCTCCCCCGCTCTTCTGGGAAGGTCCAGCGCAGATCCGCAACGGTACTTCTCTTTAAACCTGGTCTTGATGGCCTCCTCCCGGGACATGGGCCATCCGGGATATAGGTGTCCTCGCGTAATACCAGCTGGCTGCGCTATGCGTTGCCCACATAGCCGATGGAACACGCAATCTTCAGACTGCTGGCCTTGGCCTCGTTCCCTGCTCCTTCGGACGGCGCAGTCGCACTGAAATCCGGCTCCTCTGTCTGGGAGTTCTGTCTTTCACTGCCGCACGCGGCCAGGGATAACACCAGAAGAGCACACAATACTGTTCAGAGCAGTCTCTTCATAACGGAACCATCTACCGTTGCCGCCAGCCCCCAGAGTCCGTACAAAAAGCGTCAAAGCCTCGTTTTTTATACAAACTCCGGGCCGGCAGTACTATAGCTTGCCTATTTGGGGGACTCCATCCATGACAGCCCGGTTATGACGCTTTGAACCAGGTGTTCAGGACATCCTCACGGGACATGGCGTTGTCCGGCGTATAGGTGTCCGCCTCATCCTTATACATCTCCAGAGCCTCGTCCCGGGACAGGACGGTCAACAGAGGATAGTCCGCCATAATGTCGTCGGGCAGGGTGCCGTCCAGGGTGATCGCCACCGGGGGATCCACCTGGACCGCATTGATAAGGGAGTCGTCCAGGGGATTGGCAGTCAGCGCATCGTCCTTCAGCTCATAGCCCTGCAGCATCAGCACAGCGAAGTGCAGTGCGGCGGCAGAAACGGCAGGCGAGTTTGTCACGCCGATGGTCTCATAGTCGCCCAGCTCGCCCCACATGCGGACCGTGCTCAGAACGTTGTCACCGCAGACAGGAGGCAGATCCTTACCGACGGTCTTGTAGGCGTTGATGATGCCCTCCGTGGTAACGTTCTGGCAGAGAACGCCCTCGATATTGGGATACGCGGAGAGGAACGTGGTCATAACGGTCTGCGCCTCGGCCTGGTTCCGCTTGCCGGGGGCCTCCGCCAGCAGGTTCCACTTGTACTGCTCAATGGCGTCATACACGGCCTGGTCGCGGATCATGTCTGTGCCGTTTCCGGGGTTGCCGCTGATATAAACCACGCCGGCTCCCTCGTCCACCTGGGTAGCAAACCAGCGGTTGTACAGCATGGAATACTTATAAGCGTTGTTGACCACGCAGTAGGTTCCCTCGTAAACGGCAGGGTCATTGGCGATGACGACCAGCGTTCCCATTTCCTTGGCGGTTTCAACAACCGAGGTCAGCGTCGTAGGAGAAACCGCGCAGATCAGCAGGGCGTCCAGGCCCTCCGCCAGCATGGCGTTGCACTGGCTGATCTGGGTCGTACTGTCGTTGTCGGCGGAGACCACCTGGAATTCGGCGATGGTGCCGTCGGCCTTATAGGCTTCGGCGGCCTCCTCCAGGCTGGCCACATGCTGGCTGCGCCAAGCGTTGCCCACATAGCCCACGGAATAGGCAATTTTCAATCCGCTGGTCTTGGGGGCGTTTGCGTCGTCAGACTGCGCGGGTTCTCCAGACTGGTCGGTCTGAGGCGGGTTATTTGTCCCCTCAGTCGACTTTCCATTTCCGCAGGCGGCCAGAGAGAGGATCATGGTCAGGCAAAGCAGCACACTCCAAATCTTTTTCATCAGTCTTCCTCCATTTCGAATATTTCATGAATTGCGGGCGAGATGGAAATATACGGAAATCTGGCTCTTTCCTCCAAATCTTCCATAATATAACCATTTTTTACCCAATCAATTTATGACAAAGGTAAAAAATACGTCAATTCTTGTCGCAAATTTTAAAAACAGTAGAAATAGGTCACTCTCGCAAAAAACATGTCGTAGAATTGACTTTCTGTGTTTAAAATATCACCTTTCATTGGGAAAGTCAAGAAGTCTCCTGCTTGTTTTCGCGCATAATATGCCCAATTTTTTTGTGCAGACTTTTAAGAATCTCACAAAATACTCATTAATTACCATAAAATTTTCCTATTTCTAATCTTTTGATTGACAATCCAAAATTAAATTGGTATACTTTTGATAAGCTCGTGTGTCCGTCACGCCATTTCTGCGATTTTTTCCCAATTTATCTCAAAAATACATCATCACTTAACCAAAATTATTGCTGCACACTTCCTGCTTCAATAAGGAAAAGAGCGTTAGGCCGACCAAATAGACTGGTCAAAAGCGATGAGAGTCAAAGAGTGTTCCTGTCTCCAGTCTCATGACCAGGCTTTGGCTCTTTTGGCAGAGCGCGGCACTGCGCTGGCAGCGCTCACCAACGTCCAGTAGAGTTCTTTATTAAATAAGCAACCCTCACCGCTTTCTTCAGCGGGCCGCTGGCTGGGTCGCATTCCCGCAGATTCGGGACGTGGTTACCCTGGCCGGCAATCTCTGCACAGACACCCCTAGCGCCGACACCCCCTCTCCTGGCACCGGACACCCATGTACGCCTCACCAGCATCCGGGATACCCAGGAAATACCGCTGACTAATTTCTTCCTTGCTCCGCAAGACCGTCCTGGAGCCGGACGAAATGGTCACTGAGATCATTTTGCCCCCTTCCCCGCCTGGGATTACCGGACCGAATTTCGGAAGACTGGCACCCGCAAAGAACTGTTCACTTCTATTTTTCACATAGCCTCCCTACTGGAAATGGATGGTCCGTCAAGCAGGCGTGGTTTGCCATAGGCGTCACGACTCTTGTCCCAGCCCGCCTCTTCCAGGCAGAACAGCTTTTCACGGGAGCGGTTCCGACTCCCTCCCGGGTCGGTGAGGTACTGGAAGAATTCACCTGTTTGCCATCATCGCCTGCGCCCGAAACACCAGGAGGATCCAATTATGAAAAAGCTTGTACTCACCAACTCCGGCAAGGTCGAAATTCAAGAGGCACCTCTCTTCAGGCAGGGTTCGAAACCTGCCTGGAGCAGCTAAAAAAGGTGGTGTGATGGTCCAGACCGGCATGCCGTCCAAGGGAACGCGGTTTTCCATCGACATTGACAAAATCATTTACGGTGAGATAGAACTCCGGGGGACCGGCACCACACAATGTCCAGCATGCAGACCGCGGCAAAGCTCATAAACTCCGGAGTGCTGAACACCCAGTTGGAAAAGCTGGTCTCCGCTATCTACCCGGTGGAAGACAGCATGAGCGCTTTTCTCCGCGCCCGGGATGACAAAACGGTCCTCCGCGTGCTGATTGACTTCTCCGAAAATTCCCCCGCACCTTCTGACGCAGCCGGGTAGACAGACTTTGGGACGGCATTCTCCGTCCCACGCAGAACGTTGCCCGTTTTCTGCAAACGGTTCCCGAAAAGCATACCCTCTGTGCCAATTTCCCCTGATACGATGGGAATGGGCCGCACACTCTGAAAACATCTGGACTTTTTCTCCGTTTTATGTCGATTCTTGAACGTCTTTCAGACAGTCCTTGCCGTTGACATCCAAAACCCAACTTGATAGAATAATAAGAACTTTTATGGAAAAGGTGGACATATCATAAATGAGAATTGAGAGATTACGGCTTTTGGAACAGTATGTCCAGGACAAAGGCAGTGCAACCATTGCGGATATCTCCGAAAACTTTCACATCTCTACCAATACCACCCGACGGGATATCGCCATTTTAATTGGCAAAGGCGGCTTCAAAAAAGTATACGGCGGCATCGCGGTGGAGGAGGAACTTTCGGCCGCACCCTACACCCAGCGGAAGTCTGTGCACTTCCAGGAGAAACAGTCCATTGGGTCGCTGGCCGCCACGCTGGTAGAGGACAACACCGTCATTTTTCTGGATTCTGGTTCCACCACCCCCCACATCCTGGAAAGCCTGTCCTTCAAACAAAATATTACCGTCATCACATACAGCCTTTCCGTCCTCTGCGAGGCGGCAAAATATCCCTCTTTGAATATTATCGGATTGGGTGGGTTCTTCAACCACAGCACGCAGTCCTTTTCTGGGCATACTGTGATTGATGAACTCTCCCAGCTCAATATTCACACTATCTTTATATCCGCTACCTGTGTTTCGGTTCACCATGGGCTAAGCAACTACTCGTTTCAGGAGGCGGAAATCAAACAAAGCGTCACCAGCAGCTGCTCTCAGGTGATTCTGATGGCGGACCACAGTAAGTTCGGGCTTGTCGGCGTGCGCTCCTTCTTTCCCTTTGAACGTCTCAGCGGCATCGTTACGGACGAGTGTCCCCCCGATGAATTCCTCCCGGTAATTCAAAAGAACCATATCCGTCTGCTCTATCCCGGCTGTCCCGCCGAGTTGGAGGCCACCGAATAGGCGTCGTGCCCTGAAGAAACAGACAGACGGAGTACCTACCTGAACCTGCAAATAGGAAGCTGGACTGAAATGAAGCCTACTTCATTTCAGTCCAGCTATTTTTATGCGGTTTGCGCAGGATTCCGATTCTATAGCCTCCCGGCCTTCTGTCTTCTTTCGGACACAAAAGGCAACTATGCCTTGTCCACGCACTTTCACCCAAATTTCCCCCATCGAAATGTCATACAAATTGGATGTTTACACTACGATGGATGAAAACGAAGAACATATACGGTAGAATGGAAATTTATGGTATCTGACCGGCTTTTTTTACTGCTATGAGCACGGGAACGAAATAAATAAGGATAGCTTTTCCGAAAACTTCCGGTTAATTGAGATGGGTGATAGAGGAATTGGCCTATCCCCAGATATCACCTACAACCGGATTTGATGCGGGATCGACCTCCACATGCACTTTCGAAGCCTGCACCCGTTCTCCCACATAGACTTGGGCGGCCTGAAAGAGGGGGAGCTTTTTCGGCTCCGCCGCGAAAAGCAGGGTGCGTAATCCTGGTGTATGTAAACCGGGCAATAAAAAATAATCGGAGACCGGATTAGACACCTCCTCCCCCGGTCGGATTCCAGGCAGTGCGCTGTGTACCAACTTTCCGTAGGTCGTTGCCAAAAGAGGTTAAAGTAGAATTTGTACAGCCGCCGGAACTGTTCTACACGGACGTCAAAAACATCCTCTGTGGAATAGACAGAGGTGTCAATCCTGCCAAGCTGCATGCTCCTTTTGAAGAGTTCCTGATAGCTTTTTCGAAAATCGTTATTCTCTTTGAACCGGCAATTTTCTAAAAATTTTCAATGGCACTTACAAAGGAGCCGGGGCGGCACAGCAGGGTCCACAATATTGCGCTGCTTCTTCATGTGCCACAGCAGGGCTTTTCATTCCGGGAAGCTGTTCGTCAATTGCACACCGTCCAAATACTATATGTCCAGGTTTTTACCAGGAAACCCTCCAACATTCTGGCTGTCGGCACTTTCCTGCACCATTGACATAATGCCATCATCCATTCTCTCAACTCTAATCTTTTGAAAACTCGGACATGATCAACTTATGGCACTTTTTATGCAAAACTATAAAAAGTGCCATATGATAAACTCCAAGATTATTGCTTGAAGGAAGAAGTGGCGCTGGTTAAAATCATGGCGTGTGGTTTGCAAAAGAAGAGCTGCATGCATGGTATAATACTATCGATTCCGTTTCCGGTAAGCCGATCGCCGCAATTATACAATTTTAAATTTTTTGAATTCTCCCAATGTTCCGCCCCTGCGCACACATCAAGGATGGAGATTCATTTTTGTGTACCGTGTAGGATTGGTCTGGGCCAGCGAGTTCGCCGGCCCATGAAGCGCACCCTTGGGCCAGTCAGTCTATAAGACCGAATGTCTGTAGCAAAGTCAGTTTTTCCTTTCAACGATACGAGACGATTTAGATGGTTGGGAGCCTGTTGGCCATTCCCGAACCATAGGTTAGGATGTCTCGTCGCTGGTTGGAAAAAGAAACCCTGTTCCTATCCCAGTAACATAAGAAAGCAGGGAATAACTATGAAAAAAGAAAGAACGCCGTTCATTTCCCTTGACATTGATGTGGGTGCAGACTTCAGCGAACTGTCTATTGCACTGCCAAACTATAATCTGTTGGGAAAAACCTTATAAGCCGATCCATAGAAACCACAGTCCCTGCGAGGAACGCTAGAGCGGATTCCGGCGGCAGAACGCCGGAAAGTTCCGCATGCGAAGATGTTTCTGGAATCCGCGGGATCTAACACAATCCGCTTTAGTATTATTTCAAAGAATTGGAGTACAAGTTTTGTTCTCAATCCCCTTATTACCCACGTCAAATAGAACATTAATATCTGCAAGGTTCACCATGATAAGCTGGATTTGCAAAAGGGTGCCCATCTGCGCTTGAATCCAGATTTGATACCGCCCGTTATTCCAAATAATCTGGTTGAATATCTGCAACCTATCGAGAAATATTTTAACTTCCAGAGAGTGTGAACATGATACGTTAACTGGCTGAAGGTACAGCTTCGTCAAATTTTCCCGCAGCACCTCTAGATTTTTCCAAAGTAACTAGCGTAGCCTCCTTAAAACGGTTGAAGAAATATACCTCCCTGGAACGAATCCTAGTAGCGTACAGGGATAAATGGATTCTTGCAATTTCCACCTTCACTGACGTGGTCGTGCGGCAACAGAAAGGGCCTGCGGCAAGCTGCTGGCTAGAGCGCAGAATGCCGCCAGCCTTGGCCACGGTGTAGAGAGCAATCTTTCCCTCCTCCATTACTTTTTCGGTATGATCCGAACTCTGGACGAAAAAACCGGGGAGCTATTGGTCCAGATCAAGCGAATTCTCAAAGCACACTCGTACGATCCCCTTTGCGCGGCAAATCCGCTTGCCTCAAACCATCCCAGAAACCGTATTTCCCGGCATGAAATTGGCGATTTTCATTTAAAATACGGCAAATCCTCGCCGCAAAGCGGAAAAGAATCCAACAGATTTCTCTTCCATTTGTCTGACGATAGGCGTTTGAATTCGCATCGATTCAGGCGCTTTTTTAATAAACCCCCTCAACAAAGCCCGGAAGTTCTTTATAAACAGGCAATGCCCTTTGTCCTCAGCAAGCGCGTCTTATCGCGCAAATACAGTCCGGCAGCCGCGAAAGATCTACTGCTTGCAGTCCGTAAACGGGCTTAGAAATCTCCTATCATCCGTTGTTCTACGGCCTTATCCTTATCCAGTTGGTGCTTGATGTACTCCGCGATCTTTTTCGCACTCTTTCCTGCTGCCTCCATATAGTACCCACCTTTCCGGAATTCCCGGTTCCGGTAACTTATGCCTTAACAAGCTGCTCGTTCCCTTCAGGTAGCCCGTAAAGCTTGACACCGTCACTTTCAGCGAAATCTCCACAAGCATGTAGATATAGTCCGGGCACTCTTCTGCCCCTATGATTTTGATTCCCCTCCACTCACACAGCGTCCTCAGAATTTCTCCTATCTCCCACTTCCGTTTTCCATAAAACACGTTCCCGCGATATTTCAATGCAAATACAATGCCGTATTTGCAATTCCATTTCATGTATGATAAACTTTTTCAATCATTCACTGTGGATACCCCCTTGCTTTATTGGGTGCAGTTGCCAGGGTATATCTCCATTCAAAGCATGGGAGTTTTCTTGTCTCCATCATCGCCGTTAGTTTTTTGCCGCTCGCCTAACGGGTAGTTTTCTGCCTTCAAAAAAACAGCCGCATGACGCTTTGGCGTCATGCGGCTGCCTCTTTGCTATTAAATTCTCTTATCGAGTCTCCTCTTTACGCCCCCGCTCCCAATGGACGAATTACATAATCACCTTGGATTGAACTTCCTCTTTCAGCTTTGCGGCAAAGGTATCCAGACTCATCGCACCCAAATCCTCGCCGGAGCGGGTACGGACGGAAACCGTTTTGTTCTCTACGTCCCGATCGCCTACAACCAACATATAGGGGACTTTCTCCATCGTAGCCTCCCGGATTTTCTTGCCGATCTTCTCATTGCGGGTATCGGTCTCCACACGGAAGCCCTGCTGGTCCAGTGCGGCGGCGATCTCCGCAGCGTAGCCGTCCGCCCGCTCTGTGACGGTCAGGACCTTTACCTGCACCGGACTCAGCCACAGGGGGAACGCCCCGGCGAAGTGCTCGGTAATGACGCCGATGAAGCGCTCGATGGAACCCAGAACCACACGGTGGATCATGACGGGGCGGTGCTTCGCGCCGTCTTCTCCCACGTACTCCAGCTCAAAGCGCTCCGGCAGCTGGCTGTCCAGCTGAATCGTGCCGCACTGCCAGGTCCGGCCCAGGGAGTCCGACAGGTGGAAGTCCAGCTTCGGGCCGTAGAACGCGCCGTCGCCCTCGTTGATGATGAAATCCTTGCCCATATCAGTGATGGCGTCTTTCAGGATGTCCTGGTTGCGCTCCCACTCCTCCACGGTGCCGATATGGTCCTCCGGCATGGTGGACAGCTCAATCGTGTAGCTCAGGCCAAAGGTGGAGTACACTTCGTCAAACAGACGGACCGTCTCCTGAATGACGTCCTTCATCTGCTCCCGGGTCATGAAGACGTGGGCGTCATCCTGGTTGAAGCAGCGCACCCGGAACAAGCCATGGAGGGCGCCGGACAGCTCGTGCCGGTGGACCAGGCCGATCTCGCCCACCCGCAGGGGCAAATCCCGATAGGAGTGGGGTTCGCTGGCGTAAACCAGCATCCCGCCGGGGCAGTTCATCGGCTTGATGGCATAGTCCTCCTCGTCAATGAGGGTAGTGTACATATTCTTCTTATAGTGATCCCAGTGGCCGGAACGCTCCCACAGCTGGCGGTTCAGGATGATGGGGGTGGAGATCTCCACGTAGCCGTATTTTTTATGAACCTGCCGCCAGTAGTCCAGCAGCGTATTGCGCAGCACCATGCCCTTGGGCAGGAAGAAGGGGAATCCGGGGCCTTCGTCCATCAGCATAAACAGCCCCAGCTCCTTGCCCAGCTTCCGGTGATCCCGGCGCTTGGCCTCTTCAATCCGCTGGAGGTAGGCATCCAGCTCGTCCTTTTTGGGGAAGGCGATGCCATAAATCCGCTGGAGGGTCTCCCGATTGGAATCCCCCCGCCAATAGGCGGCGTTGCAGGCGGTGAGCTTAATGGCGTTGCCCTTGACCCGGCCAGTGGAGTCCAGGTGGGGACCGGCGCACAGGTCGGTGAACTCCCCCTGCTTGTAGAAGCTGATGGCGGCGCCGGCGGGCAGGTCGTTGATCAGCTCCACCTTATAAGGTTCGCCCTTCTCCTCCATAAACTTTACAGCCTCTTCGCGGGGCAGCTCAAAGCGCTCCAGCTTCAGCTTTTCTTTGCAGATCTTCCGCATCTCCTCCTCGATTTTCTCCATGATCTCAGGAGTGAAGGGGAAGGGAGAATCCATATCATAATAGAAGCCCTCGTCGATGGAGGGACCGATGGCCAGCTTGACCTCCGGATACAGGCGCTTCACCGCCTGGGCCAGGATGTGGGAGCACGTATGCCAATAGGTTTTGCGGTATTCCTCATTTTCAAAGGTATACAGGCTGCTTTCTTCACTCATAAAAAATCCTCCTTGTATTGTGAGGGGCGGCAAAAAATCCCACCCCTGATGGTCATCAGGGGTGGGATACGAACATCGTATTCCACGGTTCCACCCTGCTTGCGGCCCTGCGGGCCGCCGCTCGCATCCTCTGTAACGGGAGGACCCGGCCCGGTCATCCCGGGCGGCTCGGAAGTGGTACAGCCGCCGTTTCCGCGGGGCGCTTTCAGCAAGCGCGCCCCTCTCTGAGGCGGGAAGCAGGCGGTTCTTCTCCGTCATCGCCACTTTAACATAAAATAGTTTAGCACTGCCCGGCAAATCTGTCAAGGGGGGAGCCGGCATTTTCCGGCGCCTATTTGCGGAACCAAATCCGGACCTTTCCCTCCGCCACCATAAAGTGGACCCTCTTTCCACAGCAGGGACATTCTTTCACGCCGCTGCCGGCGGCTACTCGGAGCAGCCGCTCCCCGCAAAGGCAAACAACCTTCCGTTTTTTCTCCATTTGCTTTCTCCCGCACCGTTTCGACTTTTGTTTGTATCCTTGGAATCCGGCGCGAAGTCCCAGCTCTCGCTCCTGCAAAACCCATACTTCCAGTCGATTAATCAATTATAAAAGCAAAAATAGAGTCTGTCAAGAGTAATATTCCTCTTGTAAATTGTTTTATTTGTCTGGAATCTTGGTATGATAAGGACACAAGCTGGGGGTGCAGCATGGAACTCGACTATACAAAAATCGGAAAGCGGATTGCGGCCCGCCGTAGGATGTTGGGGCTAAAGCAGGCAGAGGTCAGTGAACTGGCCGACATCAGCAACACCTACATGTCCAGCATTGAACGGGCCGTATCGATCCCTTCTACCGAGGTGATTATGCGCCTAGCCCAGGCACTGGACACCACGCCGGATGAATTCCTGGTAGGCACGTCCCGCGCCGGGGGTGAGGAGTGGAAGTCCGCCGCCCAATATTTGCTGAATATGAATGGACGGAAGCTGGATTTAGCGAAAAAGTTTTTGGCTTGGCTCTCCGAGCAGGACCTTTAAAAACGACAGGGAGTCATTCCCTGCCGTTTTTATACGTTCTGTAAGGCTTTTTTCAGCGGTTCCCCCTCTTTTTTTGGGGCAAGAGGCGGTCTTTCCCCGAAATCTGCCTGAAAACGGGGGAAACGCCGGATTGAGGCGGGGCTTTTCGCCGGGCAAGGCCATTGGACGCGGAAATCTTGGCGGATCCCAAGCCCAGACAGCGCAGTCCCGACGAAAAAGGCGCCTCAGGACCGCACCCTGGCAGGTTCCCCGCCGGCCCTGGAAGCGACAGCCGTAACGACAGCCGCGCAATTTATGTAAAGCAAAACACCTTTTTACCTATCCCGCACCAAAAAACAGCCTTACGGCCAGCGCCGCCGCTGCAAAGCCTGTTAAATCCGCCGCCAGGGCCGCAGGAACGGTATGACGGGTCTTCGTGATTCCGGCGGAGCCGAAGTAAACGGCAATGGTATAAAAGGTCGTCTCCGTGCTCCCCAGCATCACCGCCGCCACCCGGCCCACGTAACTGTCCGGCCCGTGGGCGGCAATCAAATCGCTGGCCACGGCCAGCGCGCCGTTTCCGGACACAGGGCGCACCAGCAGCAGCGGCGCTGCCTCCGGAGGAATGCCCAGCAGCTCCAGCACCGGGGCAAAAACTCCAGACAGCCACTCCATCGCCCCGGAGGCCCGGAACATCGTCACCGCCGTCAGCAGCCCAACCAGCGCCGGAACAATGCGCAACAGAACTGTCAGCCCTTCCTCCGCCCCGTGGGTCAAGGCAGCATAGACATTCACCCGCTTCCCCAGGCCATAGACCGCCACCGCAGAAAGCAGCACCGGAATCACCAAAGAGCTGAGATTCATCGTCCCGCCCTCCTGTGGGACAGCAGCCACGCCGCCAGCAGACCTGCCGTTACCGACATCGCTGACGCCATCCACACCGCCGGCAGGATATCGAACGGCGTCTGGCACCCCGCTGCGGCGCGGACTGAGGCGATGGTGGCAGGCAGCAACTGAATGGAGGCGGTATTCAGCACCACCAGGAGGCACAGCTCATTGCTGGCCACGCCGCCGCAGCCTCGGGCCATTCTCCTTGCCGCCCGGATGCCCAAGGGCGTAGCGGCGTTCCCCAGGCCCAGAAGATTGGCGGACACATTGGCCGACACCGCTGCCAAGGCTTCCTCATCCCGGCAGGCATCCGGCAGAAGCCGCCGCAGAATCGGGCGGAACAGTCGCGCCAATCCCGCCGATATCCCGCAGGCGTTCATCACCTCCATCACACCGCTCCAAAGGCACAAAATCCCGGCCATGGATAGGCTCAACTCAATGGCGGAGCGGGCGCCTTCCAACGCGCCGTTTGCCACCGCATCCAGATTCCCTGTGGCGATTCCAAATAGCAAAGACAGTGTGACCATTCCTGTCCATATCCACGTAATTTCCATAAAATTCCGCCTCCTTTTTACTTTTTTCACCAATTTGTGAATATCTTCTTAAATTTTACCAAAAGAGTTGACAAATCATAATCCATTGTGATAAGTTACAGTCACCTGTTGGAAGAAACCGCGGACATAGGGAAAGGAGAGAGCTGTGAAATCGACCGGAATCGTCAGAAAGGTGGATGAGTTGGGCAGGATTGTGCTTCCCATCGAAATGCGGCGCACCTTGGATATTGCTGAGCGCGATGCATTGGAAATCTATGTGGAAGGTTCGTCCGTTATTCTCAAGAAGTATAAGCCCAGCTGTATTTTCTGCGACGCCACCAAGGACATTACGCTCTTCAAAGGCAAGAGCGTTTGTCCGAAATGTATGAAAGAGCTGTCCCGTGTGCATGCCTCTTAAGGCGGCGGCGCCCTGCGAAGCGGACAGGAGTCTTGGCCGGTGCCTCGGCTCCTCCCATCGGGGATGCGCGGGCTGATCTTTCACACCCTCGCATGATGCAAGTGGCCCCATTCCCGCCGTGGTGGAAGACGGCGGGAATGGGAAGCCACCTTCGAACAAGGGAAAAGACGCGAAAACTGCTGATTTGGCAGCTTTCGCGTCTTTTATCACGCTTTAAAATGGCAGTGGACGCTCCTCCCATCCCGTAAGGATCAGCACGGCAGAGCGATCATAACCAGCCTCACGGGCCAGCGCCGACGCCTGCGCGTAACCGTAGACAATGGCGTCTGCGCTGTGGGCGTCGGCTGTCAAGATGATTCTGCCCCCCATGCTCCTCCACTCCCGCAGCAAAAACAGGTTTGGGTACGGCATCCGCCGGTAGCCCCGGGACATCGCCCCGGTGTTGATCTCCAGCAGCGTTTCCGCAGGGTCAGCCTCATGGAGCGCATCCAGGGCGGCGGCACGGTAGCGGGGGTCCTCTTCGTCAAAGAGGGGGAGCTTCTCATTGAATTTCGTGATTAAATCGATGTGCCCCAGAATGGTGGGCCGTCGCGCTGCCATCCGCCGGACTTCATCATAATAATACTCTGCCATCATCAGAGAATTACCCTCGAACTGCTCCCGGCATCCCCGGGCCAGCAATTCTGCAGACCAGTCCACGGTGCAACTTTTTCCATCGTTTCCCCGCACCCGGTGGACGCTTCCGATCCAATAGTCGAAGCCCTCTGCCGTCACGTCGGCGCAGTTGTCCAGTTCGATGCCCAGCAGGACATCCATTTTCCCGGCGTACTCCGCCCGCAGCCGCAGAACCTCCTCCCGATACGCCGTCATATCCACCGGCAATACGCCGCCTGCGTCCTCGGCTATCGGCGTGTGGCTGTGGCCTGACGCACCGAAGGAAGCCGCTCCAGCCGCCCACGCCGCCCGGGCCATCTCCGCCAGGGTGTTCTTCCCGTCGCACATGGTGGAGTGGGTGTGTACCGAGCAGAAACTCCTCATTGCATCCGCTCCTGCTTGACCTTGTGGTCCACCACATGGCGCTTTTCCAGCTCCCGGGTAACATCCTCCACGGTGATGCCCATTTGGACCATCAGCACCATCACATGGTAGCACAAGTCCGCGATCTCATAGACCGTCTCCTCCCGGTCTTCTTTCCGGCCGGCGATGATCACCTCCGTGCACTCCTCACCCACCTTCTTGAGAATCTTGTCCAGCCCTTTTTCGAAGAGGTAGGTGGTATAGCTGCCCTCCTTGGGGCTGGTCTTCCGCCCAGCAATGAGCCGGTAAAGTCCCTCATAGCTGAATTTCTTCAGCTCGTCGGAGAGGAAAAGCTCCTGGAAAAAGCAGCTCTCCGCCCCGGTATGGCAAGCCGGTCCGTCCTTGACCACCTCCACTACCAAAGCATCCCCGTCGCAGTCGGCGGTAATGGAGACCACATGCTGGCGGTTTCCGCTGGTCTCCCCCTTCCGCCAAAGCTCCTGGCGGCTGCGGCTCCAAAAGCAGGTCTGCCGTTCATCAATGGTAATGGCTAAGCTCTCCTCGTTCATATAGGCCAAAGTCAGGACCTCTTTTGTATAGTGGTCCTGTACAACGGCAGGAATCAGACCCTTTTCGTCAAATTTCAGATCCATCTTCAGCTTCCTTCCTCGCGGAAATATGGAAGCGGCAGCTCTGCGCCCCTTCCAGGATTGTGCTCTCCGGCGTCACATCAAAGGACCGGCCTGGCCAAAACTCTCCCAGAATGCACAGTACGCTTTGCCGAGAGCATTCGCACAGCAGGCTGCTGTTAATATACCCCTGCGTGTGCATGGCACAGGTGCACTGGTGGAACACCAGCCAATATTCCTCCCCCGGGTGGACGATCTGGGTTTCCAGGCCCCCCATCTGGCCCAAAAACTGAAAAAAGCCGTCGATCTCCCCATTAGCCCGTTCATACACGCCACGGTAGAAATCCATCATCCCCATCTGAAGGCAATTCTCCGCGCAGCTGTGGAGCAGCGAACTTCGTTCCTCTTCCTGCAGGGTCGCCAATCCCTTTTCAAATCCCGTAAACCACCAGCAAATTTCGTGATCCATTCCGAACTCCTTTCTTCCCTTAAATACGCATTTCCATGCCCTGACTGCGAAGATATCGCTTCAGCTCCTTGATATCGACCTGTCTAGTGTGAAAAATCGACGCCGCAAGCCCCGCGTCAACACCGGGGTGGGTGAACAGCTGGGCGAAGTGCTCCCGGCTTCCCGCGCCGCCGCTGGCGATAATGGGAACATGCACTCTGCCCGCCAGAGCATCCAGCATTTCCAGATCAAAACCGTTTTTCACTCCGTCGGTGTCGATGGAGTTCAGCACAATCTCTCCCGCGCCGTCCCCCACGCCCCGGACCGCCCACTCCATGGCGTCGATGCCGGTGTCCACCCGGCCGCCCTTGGCGAAGAGGCGGAATTGCCCCTCCACTCGCTTGACATCCATACTCAAAACCACGCACTGATCCCCATAGCGCTTCGCCGCTGCGGCAATGATAGAGGGGTTCGCAATGGCGCCGGAATTGACGCTGACCTTGTCCGCGCCGCATTTCAGCACCCGGTCGAAGTCCTCCAGGGTCCGGATGCCGCCGCCCACCGTCAGGGGAATGAAAATCTCGGAGGCCACCTGGCGAAGAATATCCGTGAACAGCCCCCGCCCTTCGGCGGAGGCAGTGATGTCATAGAAGACCAGTTCATCGGCCCCGGACTCGTTGTAGTACCGGGCCAGCTCCACCGGGTCCGCCATGTCCCGGAGGCCTTCGAAGTTCGTGCCTTTCACCACCCGGCCGTCCCTCACATCCAGACAGGGGATGATCCGCTTGGCTAGCATGCCCCCACCTCCTCCAAAACGGCCTTCAGATCCAGACGGCCGGTGTAGAGAGCTTTGCCCAGGATCGCTCCCCGGACATCCATGCGCTCCAGCAGCCGCAGCTCTTCCAGGGTGCTCACACCGCCAGAGGCGACGATGTCCAATCCCTCGATTTGGACCAGTTCCGCATAGAGATCCAGGTTTGTCCCCTGCCCCGCACCGTCCCGGCTGATGTCGGTGTAGATAACAGTCTTCACCCCCGCGTCCCGGAGGCGGTAGCAGAAATCAAGCCCCCGCTCTTGGGACAGCTCCTTCCAGCCGTTGACAGCCACATAGCCGTCCCGGGCGTCCACGCCCACGGCAATCTGCTCTCCATACTTTTGGGCCATACGGACAGTAAAGGCAAAATCCTTTACTGCCACCGTGCCCAAAATACACCGCTGTACCCCCAGGTCCAGATACTCCTGAATACGCCTCTCCGTGCGGATGCCGCCGCCCACCTCGATAAAAAGTCCCCCCTGCCGGGCGATGGCGGCGATGCTGTCAAGGTTCGCCGGCGCGCCGTCCCGGGCGCCGTCCAAATCCACCAGGTGGAGATACTGCGCCCCGGCGGAGAGAAACTCCCTGGCCTGGACCGCAGGGTCCATCCCATAGACGGTCTCCTGGCCGTAATCGCCTTGATAGAGGCGGACCACTTTTCCACCCCGCAGGTCTATGGCTGGGAAAATCTGCATGGCACCACTCTCCTCCTCAGGCCCTGACCTTGCAGGTCAGCTCCTCTGCTTCCAGGCGGATGACCTGGGTCTTATCCACGGCCGCCTCGTCAAATTCCCACGGACCCTGGCCGGCAATGTGAGTCATGATAGCGGTCAGGCCCGCCTTTTTCTCCTCCCGGCCCTCCAGCAGTGTCACCGGGCCTCCGCCCATGACGCACTGATATCGGGCGGAGTGATTGCAGGCCGCCGGCCCCCGAATTAGCTCGTGCCCGGTATCCATCTCGAAAGCGGCCCAGCCGTTTTTTCGGATCAAATCGATCTTCCGGCCCTCGGCGGCGCCATGGAAATAGAAGGTATAGCGCCCATCTTGCTCCGCATAACCGAAGTCCAGAGGGACGATATAGGCCCTTCCCTCATCGCACAGCCCTAGGCGGCAGCAGGTACAGCTGTCAATGATCTCACGAATCCTCGCCGGGTCCGTCACCGCACGGTCGTTTCTTCTCATGATCCTCTCTCCTTTCAAACTTCTGCAAAGGC
This sequence comes from Oscillibacter sp., assembly GCA_022791135.1. Lineage (GTDB taxonomy): Bacteria > Bacillota > Clostridia > Oscillospirales > Oscillospiraceae > Oscillibacter. The sequence goes on along the minus strand of JAAVYM010000083.1, from coordinate 32,081 downwards.
CCGCAGCAACCGCAGGCCCGCATCCCCGGACTTCTCCGGATGGAACTGCATTCCCCAGACATTTCCCCGGCGGACCACACCAGTCACGGCGACGCTGCCATATTGAGACGTGCCCAGGGTGCTTTCTCCGCATTTTCTGGCGTAAAAACTGTGGACATAATACACGTACTCCCCGCTCCGGAAATGGCGAAACAGCGGGTCGTCCCGCAGCACCTCCAGGCTGTTCCAGCCCATATGGGGGACCTTCAGCGCCTGATCCTTCAGATCCTCCCCCAAAAACGCCACCTCGCCGGGAATTAAACCCAGGCCGGGATGCTCCCCATACTCAAAGCTTCGCTCAAACAGCAGCTGCATCCCCAGGCAGATGCCCAGGAGGGGCTTTCGCCCTGCCTCCTCCAGCAGCACAGGAACCAGCCCGGCGGCGTCCAGTTTGGCCCTGGCATCGCCGAAAGCCCCTACCCCGGGGAGGATGATCCGCTCCGCCGCCCGGAGGCGCTCCGCCTGCCTGGTGACCTCCGTCTCCAGGCCCAGGGCGCGGAGACTGGACGTCAGAGAAAACAGGTTCCCCACGCCGTAATCTACAATGGCGATCATCTACAGCACTCCCTTCGTACTGGGGATCTCATTCCGGTGCTTGGGATCAAAGGCCACAGCAGCCTTCAGCGTCCGGCCCATGCCCTTGAAAACGGCCTCCAGAATGTGATGCGTATTCTCCCCGGCCACCTTCCGGATATGAATGGAGCCGGGGCAGTTCCGCACGAAGCCCAGCCAGAATTCCTGTGCCAGCTCTGTGTCGAAGTCCCCCACCTTCGCCGTAGGCAGCTCCACCGCCCAGCCTAAGTAATTCCGACCCGACAGGTCCGCGGCGCAGAGGACCAACGTCTCATCCATGGGCAGCAGGAACTGCCCATAACGGACAATGCCCCGCTTATCCCCCAGGGCCTGCTGGAAGGCTTTGCCCAGGCAGATGCCGATATCCTCCACAGAGTGGTGGTAATCCACCTGGACATCTCCCTGGCAGGCAACGGACAGATTGAAATCCCCATGCCGGGCAAACAGCTCCAGCATATGGTCCAAAAAGCCGCAGCCGGTGGAAATCTCCGCCCTTCCGCTCCCGTCCAGATTTAACGTCAGCTGAATCCGGGTTTCCTTTGTGTCCCGCTGAATTGACGCAGTACGCATGGCACTCTCCCCCTTTACGCTCCGGCCAGCAGCCGGTCCACCGTCTCTGCCAGCGCCTCCATCTGTTCCCTGGAACCGATGGTGATCCGGACGTAGTCCCGGATCCGGTCCTTGCCGAACCAGCGGACCAGGATGCCCTGCTCCTTCAACCGGCGGTACAGCTCTCCGCCGGGGAGCCGGCCGGATTTAGTAAAGATGAAATTGGCCGAGGAGGGCAACACCGCGAAGCCCCGCTTCTCCAGCGCCTCCACAGTCCAGGCCCGGTTTTCCCGAATGGCCCGGCAGCAGGAGCGGAAGTAATTCTCGTCCTCCATGGCGGCGGCCCCGGCCAGCAGGCTGAGCCGGTTCACATTGTAGGGGTTGAAGCTGTACTTCACCCGGTTCAAATCGGCAATCAGCTCCCGGGAACCCAGGGCGAAGCCGATTCGTCCTCCGGCCAGGGAGCGGCTCTTGGACATGGTCTGGGTCACCAGGAGGTTCCCGTGCTCCGCCAGCAGCGGCACGCAGCTCTCCGCCCCAAAGTCCACATACGCCTCGTCCACGATGACAACCCGCTCCGGGTTCTCCTCCAGCAGCCACCGGATATCAGACACGGGAACCGCCATTCCCGTGGGGGCATTGGGATTGGCAATAACCACGGTCCCGGGGAAATCCCGGTAATCCTCCACCTGCAAGGAAAAATCCTCCCGCAGGGGAACACGCCGGGCCTCCAGCCCGAAGAGGGCCGCCTGAGCCTCGTAGAAGCCGTAAGTAATGTCGGCAAACGCCGCTCCCTTCCCCTCCCCACAGAAGGCCCGGAAGGCAAAGGCAAGGATCTCGTCGGAGCCATTGCCGGTGATGACATTTTCGGAGGTCAGCCCATAGCGCCGGGCGATAGCGGCGTTGAGGCCAGCGCAGGTGGGATCGGAGTAGAGGTACAGCCGCTCCACCTCCTCACGGCTGACGGCCTCCAATACCCTGGGCGAGGGCGGGAACGGGCTTTCATTGGTGTTCAATTTAATATACTGCTGGTCCCGGGGCTGTTCGCCAGGGGTATAGGGGGCCAACCGCGCCGCCTCGGGGGACAAAAACTTGCTCATAAAGCACCTCGCTTTCGTTTTCTCGGCGCTGTCCGCCTCCCAACACTGCGCGGAAAGCCAGACCCCGCCATCCGGTCTGTCAGGTTCTGTATTCGCTCGTCTCCGGCAAGAAAGACGTCTGCCTCTCGTACTCTACCGGAGTTTTACCGCGCTCAGCCCTCTTTCCGGCTCAGGGCCGACCGGGCGTGGGCCTCCAGGCCCTCCCGCCGGGCAAAGTCCGCAATTTTATCTGCGCAGGCGCTCAGCGCCGGCCGGTTATAGTAGAGGAAGCTGGAGCGCTTCATAAAATCGTCCACCCCAAGGGGGCTGGAGAACCGGGCGGTGCCGGAGGTGGGCAGGGTATGATTCGGCCCGGCGAAGTAGTCCCCCAGGGCCTCCGGCGTGGAGCGGCCCAAAAAGACGCTCCCGGCGTTCCGGATCCGGGGCAGCAGGGCAAAGGGGTCGTCCACGCACAGCTCCAGATGCTCCGGGGCGATGCGGTTCACCGCCTCCACCGCCTTGTCCAGGCTGTCTGTGACGAGGATCTTCCCGTTATCCTCCACGGCCCTGTGGGCCACGTCCCTCCGGGGGAGGCTCTCCAGCTGGCGCTCCAGCTCTCTCTGGACGGACTCCGCCAGCTCCCGGCTGTCCGTCACCAGCACCGGCGAGGCCAGCACATCATGCTCCGCCTGACTCAAAAGGTCCGCCGCCACCCATCCGGGGTCCGACTTCTCATCCGCCAGCACCAGGATCTCGCTGGGGCCGGCGATCATGTCAATGTCCACCTGGCCGAAAACCCTCCGCTTTGCCGTGGCCACGAAGACACCGCCGGGACCCACGATCTTATCCACCCGGGGTACGCTCTCCGTGCCATAGGCCAGCGCCGCCACCGCTTGAGCGCCGCCGATTTTGAACACCGCGTCCGCCCCGGCAATCCGCGCCGCGGCGAGGGCCTCCGGGCTGATGCCGCCGTCCTTTCCAGGCGGCGTCGCCAGGAAGACCCGCTCCACTCCCGCAATCCGCGCCGGGATAACGTTCATCAAAACCGTGGAGGGGAACGCCTCCGGACTCCGAGGAACGCAGACTCCCACCTTCTCAATGGGCGTCCACCGCTGGCCCATGACCACGCCGGGGCGGTCCGCCAGGATGAAATCCCCGTGCCGCTGGCGCGCATGGAAGCGCCGGATGTTCTCCGCCGCCTCCCCCAGCGTCTCCAAAAAGGACCGGCTGACACGGCTCATGGCCGCGTCCAGCTCCGCCTCCGTCACTTGCAGCGCGTCGGTCTCCACACCGTCGAACCGCCGCGTGCAGGCGCGAAGAGCGGCGTCGCCCCCCGCCCGAACCTCCGCGATGACGGCGTCCACAGCGGCGCAGACGTCCTCCTCTGCCCGAATATCCCGGTTCAAAAACATCTCCGGGGCAAGCCCGTCAAAATCTAAAACCTTGATCACGCGCCTGTCACCTCCGCCAGCTTGCCCAGCAAGATCTCAATCTCCCGGCGCTTAAACTGGAAACTGGCCCGGTTGGCCACAAACCTCGCCGAGATGGGCATAAACTCCGTCAGGACTTTCAAATGATTCTCCCGCAGGGTCGTACCAGTCTCCACAATATCCACGATCACGTCGCTCAGGCCCAAAATCGGGGCCAGCTCAATGGAGCCGTTCAGCTTGATGATGTCGATATCCCGGCCCTGGGCGGCATAATACGCCTTGGCGATGCCAACGAACTTCGTCGCCACCCGAAGGGAACGGCCAGGGTCATCCCGGAAGCCCTCCGGCCCAGCCACGCACATGCGGCACCGGCCCAGCCCGGTGTCCAGCAGCTCATATATATCGGCCCCGGACTCCTCCAGAACGTCCTTTCCCACGATGCCCACATCCGCCGCGCCGTGCTCCACATAGATCGCCACATCGCTGGGCTTCACCAGGAAATACCGGATGCCGGCGGCGGGGTTCTCCACCACCAGCTTCCGGCTGTCGCTGTAATCCTCCGGGCAGCCGCAGCCCGCCCCGGCCAGCAAGCCATAGACCTTATCGCCCAGCCGCCCCTTGGGCAGGGCGATGTTCAGCATGCCCGGCATCTCCGCTTCCGGGGAGGTCTCGCCCAGCCGCTCCAGCTCATCCAGGTACAGCGCGAAGCCCACGGCCCTGGCTCCGGGACGGAACTGGTCCGCCAGGGGGTCATACCGCCCGCCCTTGAGCACCACCCGGGGCAAGCCCGCCACGTAGCCCTGCAAGACCAGGCCGTTATAATAATCCATGTCGTTGACCAGCGACAGATCCAGCCGCAGCTGCTGGCCCTGAGCCTCCAGGGCCTCGCAGAGGGTCCGCAGTTCCGCCAGGGCCGCGCCCATGGCGGCATTGAGGGCGATGGGTTCCGCCTCCGCCAGCACTGCCCTCCACTCCCCTGCCAAGGCGTCCAGGCGGCAGAGGACACCGGTCCCCTGGGGGGACAGGCCCGCCTCGGCGGCGGCAGTCCGCAGCTCATGGCGGTTTCGGTTCCGGATGCACGACAGCAGCCAGCCCCGGAAGGCCTCCGGCGCGCCCACGGCGTCCAGCAGCCCCGCCACAAAGCCCATATGGCTGGCCTCCAGCACGAAGTCCCGCCCCGTCAGGGCCAGGCTCTGCCAGGCCAAGGACGCCGCCTGGGCCGTGACGGCGTCGTCCACCGCGCCGATGCACTCCAGGCCCATCTGGCTTATCTCCTGGAAGGTATGGCTCTCTTGGCTGGGGCGGTAGACGTTCTCCGCGTAATAGAACCGCCCACACTCCCCCTCCTCCACCTGGGCGTTTTTCGCAATGGAGAGGGTGACGTCCGGCTTCAAAGCCAGCAGGCGCCCATCCAGGTCTGTAAAGGTAATTACCTGGTCACTGGCCAGAAACCGGCGGTTTTTTTGGTAGAGTCCGTATTCTTCAAAACGGCCCATGCGGTATTGCCGGAAGCCCGCCTCCTCATAGAGCAGACGGAGCTGGAGGGACAACCGCTCCTGGGGCCGCAGAATGCTCAAATCCAATTCCATGGGGTTCCATCCTCCTTGTGGGGCCGCGCCCCATTGCTGGACCTAGTATACACCGATTTTTTAGCGCAGTAAAGCACTAATTCGATGATATGATAAATTCTCCGATTTTCACAAACACGCCGCACCGAACCGCCGCAAATTCAACCATTTTTGCAGGGGCGCCCCTGGCTCCGCGGCAGCGCACCGGACAGGGGACCCCGCCCTCAGACCATTTTCTCCGGCCGCACCGCCTCGTCAAACTCCTCCGCCGTCAGCAGTCCCAGGGCCAGTGCCGCCTCCTTCAGCGTCGTGCCGTCCCGGAGGGCCTTCTTGGCGCACTCCGCCGCCCGCTCATAGCCGATTTTCGGCGTCAGGCAGGTTACCAGCATCAGCGAATGGTGCAGGTTCTCCTCCATCTTCTCCACATGGGGGGTAATTCCCTCCACGCATCGGACCCGGAAAGAGTCACACACGTCCGCCAGCAGCCGGGCGGAGAGCTGGAAGTTATAGGCCGACACCGGCAAAAAGACGTTCAGCTGGAAATTCCCCTGGGAGGCGGCGAAGCCGATGGCGGCGTCATTCCCCATCACCTGCACCGCCGCCATGGTGACGGCCTCGCACTGGGTAGGGTTCACCTTGCCGGGCATGATGGAGCTGCCCGGCTCGTTCTCCGGAATATAAAGCTCCCCCATGCCGCAGCGGGGGCCGCTGGCCTGCCAGCGGATGTCGTTGGCAATTTTCATCAGGTTTGCCGCCAGGGCCTTCAGCGCCCCGTGGGCAAATACCAGGGCGTCCTTGCTGGTAAGGGCGTGGAATTTGTTCTGGTCCGGCTGAAAATCCAGCCCCGTCAGCTCCCGCAGCTCCCGACACACCATCTCGTCATAGCCTTTGGGCGCGTTCAGCCCGGTACCCACGGCAGTGCCGCCGATGGCAAGCCTGCAAAGCTCCTCCATCGCCGCCCGGAGCATCCGGCAGGGAGCCTCCGTCAGCTCCCGCCAGCCGGAGACCTCCTGAGCAAAGCGCAGGGGCGTCGCGTCCTGGAGGTGGGTCCGGCCGATGCGGATCAGGTCCGGATAGGCCGCCTCCAGCGTCCCGAAGGCCCCCGCCAGCCGCTCCGCCGCCGGAATCACCTCATTGGCCACGCTCAGCGCCGCCGCGATATGCAGGGCGGAGGGATAGGTGTCGTTGCTGGACTGGGAGGCGTTGACGTGGTCGTTTGGGTGGAGCCGGACGCCCCGGTTCGCCGCCAGGTGGGCGATGACCTCGTTGACGTTCATATTGGTCTGCGTGCCGCTGCCGGTCTGCCAAACCACCAGGGGGAACTCCTGGTCCCACCGCCCCTCCCGGATCTCCCGGCAGGCCGCGGCGATAGCCTCCGCCTGGTCCGGCGTCAGCTTGCCGGCGGCGGCGTTGGCCCGGGCGCACGCCTCCTTCAAATACGCAAAGGCGGTGATAATCTCCCGGGGCTGGCGCTGGCCGCCGATTTTAAAGTTCTCCAGACTTCGCTGGGTCTGCGCGCCCCAGTGCCGGTCCGCCGGGACGGCGATCTCGCCCATGGTGTCGTGTTCCATGCGGGTGGTATTCATGGCAATTCCCCTTTTCTTTTTTCATGGCGTCTATTATAACGGCGAACCGCCCCAAAAGCAAGCCCGCCGAAGGCACTTTTCGGCGGGCTTTCCGGTCACCGGGCCAGCAGCGCCAGGTTCCGGTCCGTGATGAAGTTGGGCACGCTGTAGACGACCGCGATTTGATCCATGCCGTTCTCACCGGCGTACCCGGCGGCGGAGTAGCGGTAATAGCGGAGGTCCAGCAGGTGGACTTCTTCGAAGTGCAGGGCCAGGAAGGGGGCCAGGGCGTCGGAGTAGGAGTCCCGGATCAGCAGCAGCTTCCCGGTTCCCTCTGGGTTCTTGATGACGCATAGCGGCTGATTGCCGCCGAGAAAGGCCGAGTATTTGTCTTTGCCCAGGAGATGCGAAAAATCATACAGCTCCGCTTCCTCCGGCGTGCCGCCGCGCCAGGAGGTGACGGACAGCCCCTCCGCCTCCGCCCAGAACTCGATGGCATCCGGCGCAAGCCAATGCACGCCAGACTGGGAGTACAGCGTCCCCTGAAACTCACCGGCGTGCGGCGAGACCCGGGGCTTGAACGCATCCGGCCCCAACACTTCTTCCCCCCGGCCCAGGGCTTCCATCAGGGCGGCATAACCGTAATAGGCCCCCAGGGTGGTCCAGTGGTGGTCGGTGCGGTAGAAGACGGCCTCCCCGGCCCGGTCTCGGAGCGCCGCCAGGAAGTCCACAGGTTCCACGCCCTTCACCTCCGCCACCCGGGCGATGAAGGCCGCCTGGTCCCAGCTCTCCGCCCCCTTTGGCAGGCGGTCCTGCCAGATCTCCGCCGCGGAGGGGATGAGTCCCAGATACACCGGAACCTCCGCCCGCTCAGCCAGCCGGGCCACGCGGCTCAAATTCTTCTCCTCCAGGCCGTCCCGGGGCGGCTCCACCTTGGCGATCAGGGTCTCTCCGCAGAGGTAGACCCCCTTAAACTCCCGCTTGCCCAGGAGCTGTTCCGTCCGGGCTTTCAGGCCCGTCCAGTCATCCCGGAGGGGGAACTGGTCCGCAAAGTAATCCTCCACCCCCTTGGTAAAGCTCCCGTCCCGAAGGCTTTCCCAGGAAAAGTCCGGGAATTGGGCCAGGGTCCGGTTTTCTACCTCGGAACGCGCCCGGTCCGGCAGCAAAATATGCCACACCAGAAGCCCGCCCAAAAATACGCCGAATAGCGCCGCCAGAAAACAGCTGTATCTCGTCGTCATTCCCCGGCCTCCTTCAAAAGCGGAAATACAAGAACGGGTTGTAGCTGCCGTCCACCAGGTAAGCCGTGGACAGCGCCAGCACCGCGCCCATCAGCACCGGCGCCAGCATCCGGCGTCCCCGTTCCGGGATCCGCCGCCAAAGGTCCGCCGCCAGGGTGGTAGACCCCAGGGCCAGGAGCAGCAGCGTTGCCGCATAGCTCCTCAGGCGGTAAGTGTCCAAAGCGCTCCAAAGCGGCCCGCCGCCAAAGCACACGGCCAGATACCGCCCGCAGGCTCCCAGCTCCTCCATGGCAAAGATGCCCCAGCCCACAAACACCACCGCCAGCGTATACCCCCGCCGGATCCAAACCGGCGTCCGGGTCAGCAGGTCCCGGAGCGCAAAACGCTCCAGAATGATCCACAGGGCGAAGTACAATCCCCAGAGAATGAAGTTCCAGCTGGCCCCGTGCCAAAAGCCGGTGCAAAACCAGACAATCAGCAGGTTCCGCAGCGTCCGGGCGGTCCCGCCCCGGTTTCCTCCCAGGGGGATATAGAGATACTCCCGGAACCAGGAGGTCAGCGACATATGCCACCGCCGCCAGAACTCCCCCACAGAGGCGGAGAGATACGGGTGATCAAAGTTCTCGTCAAACCGGAAGCCCAGCATGCGCCCCAGGCCGATGGCCATATCGGAATAGCCGGAGAAGTCGAAGTAAATCTGAAACCCGAAGGCCAGCAGCCCCGTCCAGCCGCCGGCGGTGGTCAGCGTACCCGCCGCCTGAGTCCCCAGGCAGCTTTCCCAAAGCTCCCCGGCGGCGTTGGCCAGCAGCACCTTCTTCCCAAGGCCCACGGTGAACCGGCAGACCCCCTGGGCGAAGTCCTCCGAGGTGACGGTGCGCTTCACCAGCTCCTTTGCCACGGTCTTGTACTTCACGATGGGTCCGGCAATGAGCTGGGGAAACAAGGTGACATAGGCCCCGAAGGCAATGGCATTGCGCTGGACCGGCGCGTCCTGGCGGTAAACATCGATGGTGTAGCTCATGGTCTGGAACGTGAAAAAGGAGATGCCCAGGGGCAGGGGCAGTCCCAGCTCCGGGATGGAGACCCCGGGGAGCAGGGACAGGTTCACCGCCAGGAAATCCCAATATTTGAAAAAACCCAGAAGCAGCAGGTTGAACACCACCGACTGCCCCACAAACCACCGGGCCAGCCGGTCCCGGCCACGAAACCGCTCCACCAGCAGGCCGTGGGTATAGTCGATGAAAATGGACAAGAGCATGACGCCCACATACACCGGCTCTCCCCAGCCATAAAAAAAGAGGCTGGCCAAAAGCAGCACAAAATTACGCCGCCGAAGCGGCGTAATAAAATAGAGTGCCAGCGTCAGCGGCAGGTATCCAAATAGAAATGTCAGGCTGCTGAAAACCATAGGCGTCCTCCTGTATCCTGGAACCGGCGCGGCAGAGACGTCAGGAGAACTGCATCTGGAACTGTTCCTCCAACTCCTCCTGGAACGCTCCGGAAGCAATCAGGGCTACATACGTCTCTCCCTGGCGGAGCACCTTGGCGTTTTCCCACGCTTCCAGCGTTTCCGGATACCAGGCTCCGCCCTCCACCTGGCTGTCAATCCGGGCTTGGAGGATATCTGCGGCGCTCTTTGCGTCCTCCCCCGTCCCGCACTGGATGAGCACGATCTCGTTCACGTCGGAACTCATGGCAGGGATCTTGGCGAGAAGCTGCTCAGCAGGAATCGCTCCCAAGCCGGGGTAATAGTCCTCCAGTAAGTCCCCCTCCACGTCTGTCATATAGTCCTCGTCCCAGCCGCAGCTTTCGGCCATGGCGGCATAGAGGGTCCCCAGGGCCACCTCTGCCGTTTCGGCCCCCCCGCCGTTCCGCTGAGCACCACACCCGGCGCTCAGCAGCAGTACCGCCGCCAGCATCCAACCCGCGATCCGTTTCATCCCATGCTCCCCCCCCCCGCTCTCAGGCGGCACCGCCGCCGGGAAAATCTTCGTTTCTTCCTTGCTTTTATACAAGATCCGCGCTATAATTTCAACATCAAATCTGTAACATTCCGTAACAGTTCCGCTGTTCGTTTGTTACCTTTCTGGAGGTTGCCATGTACAGTTTCCGCAACGACTACAGTGAGGGCGCTCACCCCAAGGTGCTGAAGGCCCTTACCGAGACCAACTTTGAGCAAACCCGAGGCTACGGCCTGGACCCTCGCTGCCAGGCGGCAGCGGATTTGATCCGCAAGCTCTGCGCCGCGCCGGAGGCGGACGTTCACTTTCTCATCGGCGGCACCCAGGCGAACCTCGTGACCATCGAGGCGCTGCTGAAGCCCTATGAGGCGGCCATCGCCGCCCATACGGGCCATATCAACGTCCACGAGACCGGCGCCATCGAGGGCACGGGCCGCAAGGTCATTGCCGTCCCCAGCCCCGATGGGAAGGTCACCCCCGCCATGGTGGAGTCCGTGGCGGAGCTGAACGGGGACGAGCACATGGTTAAGCCCGCCATGGTCTACATCTCCAACACCACCGAGATCGGCACAGTCTACTCCGTGGCGGAGCTGCAGGCCCTGCGCCGCTGCTGCGACCGGCTGGGCCTTCTCCTCTTCCTGGACGGGGCGCGGCTGGGTTCTGCCATGGCCTGCGGGGACGTCACCTTCCCGGATCTGGCCGCCCTCACCGACGCGTTCTACATCGGCGGCACGAAGAACGGCGCTCTCTTCGGAGAAGCCCTGGTCCTGCCCAGGCCCCGGGAGGACTTCCGCTGGTACATGAAGCGCCGGGGCGGTATGCTGGCCAAGGGCCGCCTCCTGGGCGTTCAGTTCCAGGCCCTGCTGGAGGACGGCACCTATCTAGACGCCGCCCGCCACGCCAACGCCCTGGCCCTGCGCCTCCGGGACGGCGTCGCCGCCCTGGGTTTCCCCATGCCGGTGGAGTCTCCCTCCAACCAACAGTTCCCCATCTTCCCCAACGAGGTGGTGGATCAGCTGCGGAACATGGGCTACGAGTTCGAGACAGACCACGCCATAGATGCCGGCCACACCCAGATCCGCCTGGTCACCAGCTGGGCCACGCCGGAGCAGGCCGTGGAGGACTTCCTCCGGGATCTCTCCGCCTGCGCAGGCCGGGAGGCCACCTAAACTTAAACCGCACTCCACCCCCTCCGGCCAGGCCGGAGGGGGTGTTTTCGATCACTCAATGTGCTCCTCGCAGAAATTATCCAGCACCCGGAACCCCATCTCGTCCGGCTCTCCCACCGGAAACTTCGCGATGGTAACCGGATCGAAGATTGGGCACATCCGTTTTTCCGGCTCCAGCCGGAGAAACGGCTTCTCGTCGTCCAGACAGTTTTTCGCTCGTTTGTCCGCAGGCATCCTCATCACCCCGGACTCAGTGTGCGCAAAATGAGGTGCTTTATGTCGGAAGTTAATGTAAATTCATCAGCCGGATACCCGCTTCCTTGTCCCCAGCGACAATCAGGTGAGCGTCCTCCCGGAAGCGATAGTTCGGGTCCACCAGAGGCACTACCACATCCCCGCTCTTCACACCCAAAATGTTCACATTATAGCGGCGCCGGACCTCCAGCTCCATGACGGTCTTCCCTTCCCACTCCTGGGGAACCTCCAGCTCGAAAATGGCGAACTTTGGTGTCAGCTCGAAATAGTCAAAGACATTCTCCGCGGAAAAGCGGGTCGCCGCCCGGCGGGCCATGTCCATCTCGGTGTGCACCACAAAGTCCGCCCCAATCTTACGCAGGAATTTGATTTGCCGCTCCTGGTCCGCCCGGGCCACCACAAACCTGGCCCCCAGCTCCTTCAGAGCAGCGGTGGCTTCCAGAGAACATTGAAAATCGTCCCGCACACAGACGAAGCAAACGTCGAAATTCCGCACGCCCAGGGACTCCAGCACCCGCTCGTCCTGGCAGTCCCCTACGCAGGCGGCGGTGGCGGACTCCGCCACCTTGGCCACTTTGTCCTCGTCCTTGTCTAAAACCATGACCTCGTTCCCCAACTCCAGGAGGTAGTTGGTCAAATGCCGCCCAAAGCGGCCCAAACCGATGACTAAAAAGGATTTCATTCCCGTCCTCCCCGTCTCACCCAATCAAAATTTTCTCCGGCACATAGCGAAGCCCGTTCCGGGCGTCCTGCCCCTTTGTCACCGCCATGGCAACGGACATGCTGCCAACCCGCCCGGCAAACATCATTAAAATCACGGTCCACTTGGACACCAGCGGCAACGACGCCGTCAGGTTCCGGCTCAGGCCCACGGTGCTCATGGCGGAGAAGGTCTCATACAGCGCGTCCGTCAGCTCCGCGCCCTGGACGCACAGCACCATACATCCCGCCAGCACCCCGAACAGGTAGAGGCTGGCCGTAGAATACGCCTTATGGATATCCTCCTCATCCAGGCGGCGGCGGAAGACGTTCACGTCGTCCTGCCGCCGGATCCTGGCCCGAACGCCCAGGGCCAGCACCGCAAAGGTGTTTACCTTTACACCACCTCCCGTGGAGCCAGAAGCCGCGCCCACAAACATCAAAACCAGCATCAGCAGCACGCCCCCCTGACTCAAAGACGCCTGGTCTACCGAGGCAAAGCCCGCCGTCCGGGCCGTCACCGACTGGAAGGCAGCCATCAGCGCCCGGGAGGGGCCATCCGCTCCGGCGAAGGCGTGCTCCGCCTCCAGGAACCAGAAAGCTACCGCTCCGGCTGCAAAGAGGATCATGGTGGCCGTGAAGGCCATCTTAGAATGGAGCCGCCAGCGGCGGAAGTGCCGCCCATGAGTCAGTACGTCGTCCCAGACCAGAAAGCCCAGGCCCCCGCAGATAATCAGCGCCATCAGCACGACGTTCAGCAGCGGCTCCTTTGCCGCGGAGGTGATGGAGGTACCGGTGCCCAAAAGGTCGAAGCCCGCGTTGCAAAAGGCGGAGACTGCGTGAAACACCGCCATCCACAGCCCTCGCCCCAGGCCGTATCGGGGGCAGAACCACAGCGCCAGCAACGCCGCGCCGGCTCCCTCGCACAGCAAGGAGACCAGCAGCGCCCGCCGGGCCAGCCGCACGACGCCGCCGATCTGCAAGGCGCCCACACTGTCCCGCAGCAGCCCCCGCTGCCGCAGCCCCACCCGCCGCCGCACCAGCAGCACCGCCGGGAGGGACGCGGTCACAAATCCAAGACCCCCTATCTGGATCAGCACCAGCAGCACTGCCTGGCCAAATGGACTGAACTGGGTAGCGGTATCGTAGACCGTCAGCCCCGTGACGCAGGATGCAGAGGCGGCTGTGAACACGGCGTTGGTCCAGGGAATAGACTCCCCGCTGCGGGAGGAGACGGGCAAAACCAGCAGGCAGGCTCCCGCTAAAATCAGCAGGGCGAAACCCAGAGCGAGGGTCTGCACGGCGTTGGGACGGCGCATAATAGGGCCTCCTGACTTACAGTCTTCAAAAAATAATGGCATGCGGAATTTCTTCCGCTATTATAACCGGTTTTCCCGGCATTTTCAAGCAGCTCCTTCCAAAGACCCGCGGAGGAGTCCCGAGGCCTCAGCCCTCTGCAAAGCGGGCCTTGTCCCGGTCGATCTGCTTTTGATACCGCTCCTGCTCCGAAAATACGCAGCCGCAATATTTCTGCATATAAAAACCCAATTCCCTGGCCCGGCGGTTTCCCTCCCGAAAATTCGGCCGGAAGTCCCGGTAGAGGAACTCCACTCCATAGCGCGCCGCGAAGCGCCGTCCCGCCTGGGCGATGGCTTCGTGGTCTTGATAAAGACTGGCCAGCAGTGTGGAGGTAAAGGCGGCAAAGCCGTGGCTGGCGGCGTACTCCGCCGCTCCCTCCAGGCGATGCTCATAGCAGTAGGTGCAGCGATGATCGATATCCCCCGCCACATGGCCTACGAAGTCCCGGAGTCCATAGTCCTCTCGGACCCGCGCCTCCATGCCGATAGAGGGAGCGTAGTCCAACAGGCAGTCCCGCCGGGCCTGATACTCCTTCCAGGGGTGGATATTGGGGTTGTACCAAAAGGCCACCGGCTCGATGCCCTCCCCCCGAAGAGGATCGATGCAGCTCAGGGAGCAAGGGGCGCAGCAGCAGTGGAGCAAAACGGTATCCATGGTCATGCCTCGCTTTCCAGTTGAATAGAGTGAGTATAGCACGTCCCACGGCAGGAGGCAAGTGGGGACCCGGCGACAGCCTCCCGTTCTCCCCGTAAGGAAAACACGCCGCGTCCAGCCAATTTTAACAGCTTCTTTACATATTTTCAAAGGATTTCTGATTGCAAAATCTGTCGAAAGCGTGTATGATACCAAAGAATGTGATAGTCTGTGATTACTAGGCAAAAGCCCTTATGTAATCGTTTTCCCAAAGGAGGGGCATATTTTGAAGATTGGCCTTGACGTTGGTTCCACTACCATCAAATGCGTGGTGCTGGACGGCTCGGACAACATTTTATACAGTACCTACGAACGGCACTTCAGCCACATCCTGGAAAAATCCGAGGAACTACTCCGCCGGGTAGCCGGCCAATACGGCAGCCGGGCGGAGCTGGCCATCTCCGGTTCCGCCGGAATGGGCATGGCGGAGAGCGTGGGTGTTCCCTTCGTGCAGGAGGTATTTGCCACCCGCGTCGCTACGCAGAAACTGGCCCCCGGAACCGATGTGGTCATCGAGCTGGGGGGCGAGGACGCGAAAATTCTCTTCCTCACCGGCGGCATGGAGGTCCGGATGAACGGCTCCTGCGCCGGAGGGACGGGGGCCTTCATCGACCAGATGGCCACGCTCCTGAAAATGACCGCCGACGAGATGGACGAGGCCGCCCAGACAGCAGAGAAGACCTACACCATTGCCTCCCGCTGCGGCGTCTTTGCCAAAAGCGACGTGCAGCCCCTCATCAACCAGGGGGCGAAGACCAACGACATCGCCGCCAGCATCTATCAGGCGGTGGTAAACCAGACCATTGCAGGACTGGCCCAGGGGCGCCCGATCAAGGGCAGCATCCTCTACCTGGGCGGGCCGCTGACCTTCTCCCGGTGCCTCCGGGAGAGCTTTGACAAAACCCTGGGCGTGGTCGGAACCTGCCCGGAGAACAGCCTTTTGTTCGTGGCTCTGGGCGCGGCATTCTACTCCGACCAATCTTTCGATCTGCTGGAAACGGCGGACCGCCTCCGCAGGCGGGGCGCCGCCGAGACCTACCGCAGCCAGCCGCCCCTGTTTCAAAATCAGGAGGAATACGCGGCCTTTCAGGTCCGCCACGCCCGGGCAAGGGTGGATAGGGTCCCCTTCGGCCCGGACTACGCCGCCCCGGTACATATTGGCATCGACTCCGGCTCCACCACCGTTAAGGTGGCCGTCATCGACCAGGACGCCCGACTCCTCTTTACGGACTACCAGCCCAACCTGGGCAATCCTGTGCCCCTGATCCGAGACGTGCTCCAGCGGCTCTATGACGAACATCCCGCCCTTCACGCGGCCTCCGTCACCACCACCGGCTATGGCGAGGATCTGGCGAAGCACGCCTTCCACGGGGATTACGGCGTGGTGGAAACCGTGGCCCACTTCACCGCCGCCCGGCACTTTTTACCCAACGTGGACTTCATCATCGACATCGGCGGACAGGACATGAAGTGCTTCAAAATCGAGGACGGGGCCATCAGCAACATCTTTCTCAACGAGGCCTGTTCCTCCGGCTGCGGCAGCTTTCTCCAGACCTTCGCCCAGGCCCTGGGCCACGACGTGAAGGAGTTCGCCCGGCTGGGCCTCTTCGCGGACCGTCCCGTGGACCTGGGAAGCCGCTGCACCGTCTTCATGAATTCCAGCGTCAAGCAGGCCCAGAAGGACGGGGCCAGCATTGAGAACATCTCGGCGGGCCTCTCCATCAGCGTGGTGAAAAACGCCATTTACAAGGTTATCCGGGCCGCCAGCCCCGAGGAACTGGGGCGGAACGTGGTGGTCCAGGGAGGCACGTTTTATAATGAAGCGGTGCTCCGGGCCTTCGAAAAGGAGATGGGCGTGGAGGTCATCCGCCCAGACATCGCCGGGCTGATGGGCGCCTTCGGCGCGGCGCTCTACGGCCGGGGCAAGGCCGCCCCAGGTCAAACCAGTGCCCTGCTGGGACGGGAGGCCCTGGCGGCCTTCTCCCAGGAGACGGAGAACCGCCAGTGTGGCCTGTGCGGCAATAACTGCCAGCTCACCGTTAACACCTTTGCAAACGGCGAAACCTTCCTCAGCGGCAACCGCTGCGACCGCCCCGTCACCGGCAAGGCCGACACCGGGGAGCGAAACCTGTGCGCCTATAAGCGTAAGCTGATTCTGGGCTATAAGCCCGTCCCCGGAAAGCGGGGAAAGATCGGGCTTCCGCTCTGCCTCAACATGTGGGAGCTGCTGCCCTTCTGGCACACATTTTTCACCATGCTGGGCTTTGCGGTCTATCACAGCCCCCTCTCCAGCCGGGACCTCTACCTCAAGGGCCAGGCCACCATCCCCAGCGACACAGCCTGCTTCCCGGCGAAGCTGGCCCATGGCCACATCCACTTCCTCTCCAAGCTGGGCCTGGACGCCATCTTCTACCCCTGCATGACCTACAACCTGGACGAGGGTCTGGGGGACAATCACTACAACTGTCCCGTGGTCGCCTACTATCCGGAGGTCATCGCCGGAAACTGCCCGGAGGCCCGGGAGACCCGGTTCATCTACGACTATGTGGGCCTTCACCGGCCCAAGGACTTCACCAAGAAGATCCACGCCATCCTCCGCCGCCACTTCCCGGACATCAGCCGGGGAGAGGTCCAGGAGGCTGCGGACGCCGCCTACGCCGAGTACGCCCACCACATGGCCCAGATCCGCAAAGAAGGGGAGCGCATCCTCCGCCAGGCCCGGGCCGAGGGCCGGCGGATCATCGTCCTGGCGGGCCGGCCCTACCACATGGATCCGGAGGTCAATCACGGCATCGACACCCTCATTACCCGCTTCGGCGCGGCGGTGGTGACGGAGGACTCCGTCTCCGGCCTGGTGGACAAATTTCCCACCACTGTGCTGAACCAGTGGACCTACCATTCCCGGCTCTATGCCGCCGCGAAGTATTGCGTAGAGCATCGGGACTGCGATCTGGTGCAGCTGGTCAGCTTCGGCTGCGGGGTGGACGCCATCACCACCGATGAGACCCAGGCCATTCTCCAGGCCGGGGGGAAGCTCTACACGGAACTGAAAATTGACGAGATCACCAACCTAGGCGCGGTGCGCATCCGCCTGCGGAGCCTCTTCGCCGCCCTGGACGAACAGGAGTGAAGCGTATGGAAGCCTATCCCAAATTCACGCCGGAGATGAAGAAGACCCACAAGATCCTCATCCCCAATATGGCCCCGGTGCAATTCCGTATCCTGGCCGCCGTCATGGAACAGGCAGGCTATACCTGCGAGCTGCTGGAAAACTGCGGCAGCCAGGTCAGCGAGCTGGGACTGAAGTACGTCCACAACGACACCTGCTACCCCGCCCTGCTGGTCATCGGCCAGTTTTTGGACGCCCTGGCCTCCGGGAAGTACGACCTGGACTACACGGCCCTTATCATCACCCAGACCGGCGGCGGCTGCCGGGCCTCCAACTACATCCACCTTCTGCGCAAGGCCCTGGTCAAGGCCGGCTATCCTCAAGTCCCGGTGGTCAGCCTGAACTTCTCCGGCCTGGAGAAGGACTCGGGCTTCCCCATGACAATCCCCTTCCTGCGCAAGCTCCTGGCGGTCATCTACTACGGGGACCTGCTGGTGGCCCTCAAAGCCCAGACGGAACCCTACGAGGTGGAAAAGGGCGCGGCCAAAGCCCTTCAGGATCGCTGGCTGGACACCATCTGCGGCTGGGTCCGGGAGGACAGAGGGTATAGCTACCGGGAAATGAAGGCCGTCATGCCCGGGATTGCCCAGGAGTTCGCCGCCATTCCCGTCCGCCGTGTCCCCAAGGTAAAGGTGGGGGTCGTGGGGGAGATTTACGTGAAGTACTCCCCCCTGGGAAACAATGACCTGGAGCGATTTCTCGCCTCCCAGGACTGCGAGGTAAACCTGCCGGGGCTGATGGGCTTTGTGCAATACTGCGCCTACAACCCTTCGCAGACCGCGCGGCTTTACGGCGGCACTTTCCTGGAAAAGCATGTTTCCGACCTGATCCTGAAATACATTGAGGGCATGGAAACCGTGGTTCTCCGTGCCTTGAAGGACCATGGCTTCCACGCGCCCCTGCCCTTCCGGGATCTGATCCGGCTCACGGATGGCGTGATCGGCACGGGGGACAAGATGGGCGAGGGCTGGCTGCTGACCGCCGAGATGATCGAGCTGGTCCGGGCGGGGTATGAGAACATCGTCTGCGCCCAGCCCTTCGGCTGCCTTCCCAACCATATCTGCGGCAAGGGCATGATCAATAAGATCCGGGAGCTGTATCCTCAGGCCAACATCACCCCCATCGACTATGACCCCAGCGCCACCCGGGTAAACCAGGAAAATCGGATCAAGCTGATGCTGGCCGTAGCCCGGGAACGCCTGCCGGAGCAGACGCCGGAGGAGCCGTCCCGCCGGGCCACGGCGGAGCGTCCCGCTCCGGAGCGCCTCCACGGCCGGGCCAAGGCCATGGTATGAAGGTCCTGCTTCTCGCCGGCAGTCCCCGGAAAAATGGGAACACCGCCGCCCTGCTGGAACCCTTTTGCGAGGTCTTTGCGGAGGCGGGCGCGAAGCTGGAGTCCGTCTGGCTCTATGACGAGGATATCCGCCCCTGTATCGCCTGCCGCCGCTGCCAGGAGGACTGGTCCTCCTTCGGCTGTTCCCAATCGGACGGTGTTCCGGCGCTGTTCGGCAAGATTCTGGAGAGCAGCTTAATCCTCCTCGCTACACCCATTTACTCCTGGTACTGCACACCGCCTATGAAGGCCTTGCTGGACCGGTTAGTCTACGGCATGAACAAGTTTTACGGCCCGGCGAGGGGGCCGTCCCTGTGGGCGGGAAAGCCCTTGGCCCTGCTGCTGAGCTGCGGCTACCGCCCGGAAAAGGGTTCAGACCTTTTTGAGGAGGGCGTGCGGCGCTATTGCCGGCACTCCGGCCTGCGGTACTTAGGAAGCTGCACAGAGCGGCACTTGGGCTATGATACGGTTTTTATGGACGGGGAAAAGGAATCCCGGGTCCGCTCCTTTGCCCACGGGCTGCTGAAGTCCTTACCCTAACCAAAAAGGCAGAGACGATTCGTCGTCTCTGCCTTTTGCTTTCCACCCCTCAGCCCTTTTCCGCTGCCGCGATAGCATCGGCCTCCAAGCTGTGGTAGCGCAGATAGTTCAGCCAGGTCTTGCACCCGGCCACATTGAAGTGAATGCCGTCCGTGGTCTGCTTCACCGGCAACACGCCACCCTCCCCAGTGAGGCAAGACGCCACATCCAGAAAATAGCACTGCTTCTCCTCCGCCAACGCCTTGATAATCTCATTGTACGTGGCGATGCGCTCATTGTTCACATAGCTCTTCTTGGCCTCCTGCTTAGCGCTGACCGGCGGGAGAGACTGGAGGGCAATCTTCGCCTCCGGGTGATCCTCCCGGACCCGATCGATGAGCTTGGCGTACTGGTCGTGGAAGGTCTTGGTCTTGCTCCAGCCCAGCTCGTTAACCCCCAGCATGATATAGACCTTGTCGCAGGACAAATCCTGGAACGCGTCCAGCAGGGGGATCTTTTCGCCCTCCTCGGTCTCCCAGGCATTCTTGGAGAACACGGACTCCACCGTCGCGCCTACGGCAGTGTAGAAATGCCCGGTTTTCAGGCCGCTGTAAAGGAAAAGTCCCTCCGTGCGGGAATCCCCCAAAAAGACCGCCTTATCAAAATATGTATCCTCTACCGCCGCTGTCTCCGGCACGGGGCAGGGAAGCTCCTCCGGCTCTCCGGCCCCCTCCGGCGTGGCTTTTTCCCTGGCGGCCAGTACAACCCCGCCCCCTGCCGTTTTTTTCAGAACCGGAAGCTCCGCTGCCCTCTTCATCAGCAGGGGTTCCTCCGGCGTCTCCAGCGGAGAGTTCACTGCCGCACCGCTGGACGCGCCGGTAGTCAGCAGCAGCGTCACCGCCGCCAAAGCCGCCGCGAGGCCATGCACGCCCCGCTTTCGTCTTCCCTCCATAAACCAAATCCCTTCCCATCTATCGCCCTTCAGACCTTCGGGGACCCCCGCGAAGGCCGAAAAAATCTCTTTATTATTATACTCGAAAACAGTCGAAAAAAGTCGAAACAATTTGTTACAATTTGGTGACAAATTGCCGCTTGTTCAAAAACTTTCCTCGCCGCTGCATCAGCCGGAAATTTTTAGCAAAGACTAATCGCGAAGGCTCGCCGGATACTCCCTCTGCTCGTGGAGGCGGCGCAGCGACTGGGCCACCGCCTCCCGGTCCTCCTGATAGGTCATGCCGAACCACTGCCCTCCGCTGGGCAGGACCGAGACCCGCAGCTTCCCCTCCTGAAGATAGCGGTCCACCATGTCCGGCAGCAGGCACTCTGCCCGGGGGTCATCCCCCGCCCGGCGCAAGAAACCCTCAAAATACTGCCGCAGCACTGGGAAAATCGAGGGCATGAAGCCCCAAAAATTCATAGACACCACCGCGTCCGGATCCAAGGGCCTATCCGCCTCCACGTCCCGGAGTGTCCCGTCCGCGTAGAGCTGGATGTTTCGCGTCTCCTGGACGCTCTCCAGGAAGCCGTCCCGCAGGGCGCAGATACCCCGGGTTACCGTGCCGTGAAGGCTGGCGGTGTTTTTCAAACGATAGCCCACCATGGCCGCCTGGCCCTCCTCCGGCAGACGCGCCAGCTCCCGGGCCATGGCCTGGTATGCGCTCAGGCCGTAAAAGTCGTCGGCGTTGATGACGCAGCAGGGTTCCCCCACCACCTCTTCCGCACAGAGGAGCGCATGAACCGTCCCAAAGGGGCGGGTCCGCCCCTTTGGGATCGCGTAAAAGCCCGGTATGGAGGAAAAATCCTGGTAAACGTAACGCAGCTCCAGGGGACTGCCGTCCAGCGCTGTTTTTTGCGTCAGGTAGCTGCCCACCAGCTTCTCCATCATCTCCCGCATCTCCGGCTTGATGATGAAAACCACCTTGTCAAATCCCGCCCGAAGAGCATCATGGATCGAATATTCCATGAGAATCTCACGGTGAGGGCCGATGCCGTCCACCTGCTTGTTGCCGCCGTAGCGGACCCCCAGGCCCGCCGCCATAATCACCAAAGAGAGCTTCATATCCATAGACTCCTATTCCTTTGTATCCGCCCAGCCAAGGCAGCGCCCTCTGCCTTCCCGGTCCGGTTTTCCCTTCGTGCCAGCTTCTTTATCATACCCCAGTGCATCCGGTTTTGCAACGGCGGAATCAGCCCTTTCCGCACCGGAAGCGGCGGGCCTCCGCCGTCCAGGTCCAGAGGTCCTCGTCCAGTTCCGCCGGGTCCTCCGGAAGGGCCAAGTGGTTGGTAAAACGGCCCGGATAGGCCTCCACTGCCAAAATCAGCCGCTCCGTCATCAGGGGCCGGGGCAAAAACAGCGACAGCTGCGCCCCAGGGGTGGGTTTGCCTTTGACGCTCTTCCCTGGAAGCGTCAAGGCGCAGAAAGGCCGGGGGTCCCGGAGGCCCACCTGGGACTTCTGGGTAACCACCTCCGCCTCCGACCAGCGCTCCAGCGCCCCCAGCAAGAATGCCCGGGCAGCAGGCAGCGCCGCCGGCTTTCGGGACAAAAACGCCTCCGCCAGGCGAAGCGCCTCCAAATCCGCCGCCATTACTCTACTGCCTTCTGCTCCAGGCTGCAAAGCCCCGCACCGATGGCTGTGGCAAAGGTAGCCCACTCCGGGATAATATAATGAATGCCGTAAAGCCGCTGGAAATTCTCAAAATTGGGCTTTACCTGCGACAGGGTAGTAACGGAGCCGATGAGAACCACTGTTTGGCAGTCACAGCACTGGCAGGCCAGCACCGTCATGGTTCCGATGGCCTGAAGCACAAGGTTTACCGCCCCGGCGGCCAGGTCTGCGGGGGCCGCGTCCTCGGAGAGGTTTCCGAAATTGGCTGCGGTGAGGGTAGGGTCCAGGGTAGCGGCGGGATCCGGCGTGATGTCCTGTATGGTCAAATCCACCTTGCTCAGATCACCCTGCTCCGCCAGTTTCTTAATCTGGCCGAAGCGCTCCATGTCCACCAGCTTCCGGCACAGGCCCCCCAAGGTACCCCCTCCAATACCGCTGCCGCACAGATGACGCACGCCCTTTCCCCGCTCTGCCCAAAGGAAGGCGGTTCCGGTACCCATGGTGGCAACTACGGCCTTATGCTGGCCGGACATGGCCAGCGCCCCAGTCCCGCTGGCGGAAAACTCGTCCACCTTACAGGTGGGCAGACCGTAGATATTCCCCTCCACATGAGAGGCTCCCACGCCGGTGAGCACAACCCGGCCCACATCTGCCAGAGACAACCGGTTGCCAGAAAGATAACTGCCAAAAGCCCCGTAAAGGCTGGTGATGGGATCCTCCGCCTGGACCCGGAGGGTAGAGAGAAGATTACCGGCCTGATCTAACCCCACGATCTTTGTCGTAGTCCCGCCGATATCAATGCCGAGGATGGTTTTCATGGCGCGTCCTCCTAGAAATAGGCCCGTCCTGATCTGGGCGGGCAGGTTATCATTGCCATTATGGGGTATTGGGGGGAAAATGTCAACCAAACAAATCGGAAATTTGATTGCCGGCGGTCTGGGAAAACCACACATTCATACGCAAAAGAAGAAACAGCCCGAGGCCCTAAATCCACGAGTTGTTTCCGTCCTCCACTCCCAAGGGCTTATCAAATTTCATAAATTTCCCTTCGGTCTTGCGAATATGGATTTCCGGGAAATCATCCATCTGTAAACACAAACAGTTCTTCCACCGTCACGTGAAAAACTTTTGCAATATCCATTGCGAGCTTCAGCGATGGATTATACCTCCCATTTTCCAGGTGTACCATCGTTTCACGCCTTGCATGAACCAGTTCGGCTAATTCGCTTTGCTTTAGTCCCGCTCTTTCCCGATATTCCTTGACCTTCGTTTTCAGGCCCATATCAGACTCCCTTGCTGTCCATCACGCAAAATATTATAAATCGTATCACCGCTAATGCAAAGACCGTTCCGACCAGTGCATAGCCCGCCATTCTTCCGTCTATAAATGCCACACCGTCTGCAATGGCAATCATGCTCACCGCAGCTACCATAATCTTCAAGGCAATCGCATCGGTCCTGCGTAGATTTTGAATCGCCAGCTCATCTTTCTCCTCCTTGCTATACTTGTGAATGCGGTTTGCCTGCAATGCAAAAAATACGGCGGTAAAAACGAAAACCATATTCTGAATGGTTTCATAGTAATCATGCCAATCCCGCCTGGCCCACATCCAGTAATAGCAAACAAGGAGTACCGCATATATTATTTTCCTCCCCACCAGTTCCTTCAAAGGAACTTTTGTCTTCATGCTTCATCCCTCCATGTGAAATATTTATAACTTCCTATGCCAGCAATTTCACGAATCGCAGATTGAAGCGAAGAGATAGCCGCACTATAATCAGAATATTAAATCGGAAATTGTCAATCAATAAGGCCGCTATCGCCCGAAAACCCAGTGTTTTCAGGGGGCTTTAAGGCTTGTTCGCTTGTCCTTTTCCCTTGATTTCTCTCTGATGAAAAACTTAAGGGGAAAATCGCCAGCCGCCGTTCACCACCTTGTCCAGAAGCCTTGCGCTGGAATGCTTTGCCTCTCTGGTGGCGTAGGCGTAGACGTTCATAGTCGCATTAACATCCGAGTACCCCTACAGCTCCTGCACATCTTCGGAAACCGCGCCATAGGAGAGAAGACGACCGGCGAAGGGGGGGGGACGCAGCGTGTGGAAATGGAAGTCCTTCAGACCTGGAACCTTTTCTTTGGCTCTCCGGCATATCAGGCCGACATTGCTGGGGGATTCAATGGCCCCGTCAGGATAGGGACATACAAAAATTCATCTCCAGTGTGGCCTACGCCCTGGGCAGCATATAGATCTCATAATAGGTGCGGTTCTTTTCCTTGACCTCTTTGCAATAATTAAGCCGGTAGAGCGCCTCATATTTCAGACTGTTCCGAGCCTGCTCCTGCCTCACCTGCCGCAGAATTTCAGCCAGCGTGTTGCAAAAGTCCATGGTTCGGATTTTATTTCGTTTGGTGGCCCCGGCCTCCAGCTTATGCCTTGTCCCATTGTAGTACATACTGCGGCGGACCGGCAAACACTTTTTTCAGATCAATGTCCTGCCACGTCATTGCATGGACTTCGCCAATCCGAAGTCCGGTGCAATAGGCATCTGGATGGGAAGGAGCGTGGAATCGTTCTTGGGCCGGCGGACCACATACTGCATAGGATTGAATGTAATCAGGCACTTGGGAAACCACAAAACGGGAGGAATTTTGATGGATGGCAACATACAAGCAGATGCATCCAGCACTCAGAGTCTTGACCGCTATACCGTCATAATTTGTGCCGCCGAAGCTCGATCGGTCCACGTAAACTTGCAGACGGCCGGCGGCGACGGTTTTCCGCTTGTACTTGCCGTTGACGTCCTCGATATAAAAGCTTTACTCCGTTCGATAACGGCAAAGGTCACTGCCGTAATGTGATAGTCACATTATAACGGAGAGCCGCGGCCGTTTCAAACATGCCGTGTTTGCCACGCACTCCCGGCGAGGGGATATCACAGGCCGTTGTTGGTACAGCTTTCATAATTACGTAGCGCCGTTCTGAACGCACGCCGCAGGATTCCATCTCAAATCTGTGGACGAGCGCAAGCAAGTATCATCATTCCCCATGCTGCCGTCCCGTTCCGGCCTGCCAGAGTCTGTTGAAAGCATGCATAGACCGCTCGGCCAGCTTGTCTGTTCACCTCTTAAAGCGGGTGTCTTGGCGGCGCGCCTTTTGCCTCTGTTCATATGGGTTTTGTCCCCGCAATACTGTGTATTCAATTTTGAAGGTTCTTGAAGGTGATGGGGAAACACACCTTTCGCCTATTATAAAAAAGAGGGGTGTTTGTCACCGGTTTCCGCCTCCTTCCTGGAAAAGCAGAAATATTTTTCAGCGCGGCACTGATAGACCTGGATGCACTCGCTTTTGAAATACCCTTTGCCCTGGCAATGGTGGTCACGTTTATTTTTAAGCATAGAACCTCCACAGATGTCGGTACTGCGTTTTGGTCAGGCAGCTTTTGAGCTGTCTGATCAGGGCAACGGTCCTCCGAGTCTGCTCCGCTCTGCGCTGGCCCCGGCGGCATCCATTATGGAAAGAATTTCCGTCTCAATGGAGGGAACTGCTCCTAGCGTGTCCACCAGGGGCCAAACGGTTACTGTTGTCATAGAAACTGCCTCTGTTCTTTTCATCGTCGTAGTAGTCACCATCGGGCCAGAGCTTCCAGTGGAGGAATTCCTTCTCACTGGCAAAATCCGCACAAGTCAATCGGATATATAAACTGGTGACGCTCTTGCTGCGATAGCGCCTGGGTCAATTTTGTTCAAAGCAAATTCGCTTGTAACGTCAAACATAAATTCCTCCATTTCGTTTAAGGAGTCTGTGCATCGACAATCGAACTGGAGACCAGGTAGAGAGCGACACCCGCCGGAGCTGACTTTTTTCCGTAAGATTCCACAGAGCAGAAGGACAGGTATCAGAATAATAATTCTTGCTTATATGCAGGTATCGTTCTGGTTGATAGGTGAAATGAGACGTACCACACGCAAAGTTCTTTTAACAGATCACCTATCAAGAACTGGCAAAACAGCCCGCCATATAAAACAAAAACACCATAGCCATCTCCCAAAACGGCGGCTATGGTGTTTGAGCGCACAGAAGTGTTCTGTGGTGCTGCCTTTTTTTGCAGTCTCCCAAAACTATGTTTCCTGAACAGTCTGATCGGAACCGGAATTATATTGCATGGTAGTCAGAAGCGTATAGGAATTCAAATCACGCTATCTGAACCATTCAATACAGTTGAGGTGAAAAATTACTCGGGACGAAGTCTTAGTAAGAGGCGGAACGAGGTTAAGGACGGTCCGAAAAGAGCAGGGCCATACACAGGAACAGTCAGCGGAGCTGACGAAGGCTCTCCACCCGCCGTATTGTAGGCATCGAAAAAGGAGACGCAAATCCATTATTCGATGTGCTTTACACAATCATACCCGTGCTTGGCGCTTCTTTTGACGCGATCTTCAATCCGGCGGATGAACGTCCGGAGTGTGAAATCCGGTAAATCACCGGACTTTACCAGGCTTGTCCGAAGCAGGGACGGTGGTTGGCATTAACCTCCACATGCACTATGGCGCACGTGGAGGCGGACTTTAGCAAGGTGTACTGAAGCAAACGTAGAGGGCAGAGGGAATATGATACGATCTCTCCGGCCCCAATATTCGGTAGAAACATATGCTAAATTCACTCGCTAATATTTTGTTTTCTGTACTCTGCAGGACTGATCTTCATTACATCCCGGAAAGCAGAGGCAAACTTACTCTGGTTTTCATATCCAACCTCGTTTGCAATCTCCACAATTGTAGCTTGTGTCTGGCGAAGCAAAGATGCCGCCCGTTTGATGCGATACCCTTTCATATATGTGCCGATTGGCTGCCCATAGACGCCCTTGAAAGTGTTTTTTAAAGTGGACGTATTGATAAGGAACGCTTTGGAAAGGCCCTCTATTGTAGGCCGCTCCTGCAAGTTAGAAATAAGCCGCTTATGGATTTCCTTCACAATCTCAACTTGGGGCGAGGTATAGTATTCGCGCTGTTTTTCCTCGGCCACATCCACCATGCTCAGAAACAAAAGCAGTTCCTGTACCTTTAGTTTGAAATATGGCCTCTGTAAACGATCTGGTACAGAATACAATTCCGAAAAGATATGCTCAATCTCATCTCTGGCCCGCATAATAAAGCAACTGCCATTGGAGCAGAATTTCTCTTTGAAAGAGGAAATATCGATTTCTGTTTCCAAGAGTATTTCCAGAGGATGTTCTGACACAAATGTTAAGTTAAGTGCTACGGTAATTCCGCAGTAGCGGCGAAGCGGGAAAGACATTTCCGGGGCACAGTTATCCATCGTGTGAATGGATAGATCACCTTCACCAAGGTATAGGCAAGCACCGCTTAATAATCGGCTTCCCACCCGTCCTTCGCGGCAATGGTTGATTTCCAAAACATTGCTTCCGATCACACTGTCCCATTCACATCCAGACGCTTCAAAATCATTGTAAATAAGCTGGATACCTGGATAGACCTGATAGACCGTCATCATCCCAAGACCATTTGAGCAGTCCAATTTATGGGCCATGCAGTATCCCCCGCTGTCCTTTGAGATAGCCGCAGACAGGCCCCTTGCGTTTGTAATAAGGCTTTCACTCATAGACTCTTTCTCCATTGTTTCAGTGGCTTCAAGCCGATGGGGCAAGGCATTCCTGACTCTTTTATTATATATTTTCTCTCCATTGCAGACCACTCCATTTGGTAGATTTTTTGCTCCATAAAATTATACAACATTTGATTCGTCATCGCAAACAGAATGGGCTGATGTCCAAAAGGACACCAACCCATTTCAAAAAACTGTCACAGCATTCTATTTTCCGCTGTTCCAAAAGGTATCCTGCCGTCTCCTTTCAGCAGACCGCGTAGAAATCACACTTCTTGCACAGATGGTCTACTGATTACGGGCGATTGCAGATCACTGGATTTCGCCCTGGTGTGCTTCACTATATCTTATAGCATTTTCCAGCAAAATACCCCGTCAATCAGCATTCTACCCTATCGGCTCCCCACCGGTGTAGATTACATATAAGTCCCCAGCTTTTCGGGTTCCGTTATGGATAGTAGAGTGCAGTAGTCACAGCAGCAGAAAAATCGGTTTTTTGGCCGCGCCAAGAATGTTTATCTCGCTTTATCTCCTACAACTTACTTACTGCCCCAAATCACACGATCCCACAGCCACCACGCGGCGGCGCCAATGGCGGCGAGAATTGCCAGAGGGCGTAATACTTTTTTTGTAGCATCCCCTATCTGTTCACACCGGAGGTCGCAGGCATCTTGCGAAACTCCGAGAGCATCATAGCAATCGTGACAATGACCAAAAGCGCATCTGTCAGAGCAATCGCCAACCAAACCCCCTGGATACCCATGCCGCCCACCATCGGCAGCACTATGCACAGGGGAATAAACAGGATAATCTGCCGGAACAGCACCAGCCAAGTGGCTTTGCCTGCTTTGCCCAATGACTGAAACAGGGTAACGGCGATCAGGAAGCTGCCTTGCAGAACGTAGGTGCTAAACATGATACGGAAGTTGGCCGATCCCGAAGCTGCCACACCCGGCGTTGTGATGAATATGGAAAGCACCTTGTCCGGAAACAGTTCTGCCGGAATGTAGAACAACAGGGCCAGCACCGTAGCGGCAGTAATAAATACGCCCGTCAGTTTCTTCACCCGGTCATAGTCTTTCGCTCCATAGTTCGTGCCAACGGCGGGCTGGAAACCTTGGCTGATGCCCCACAGCGGGACAAACGAGAAGTTCCAGAACCGCAGAGCAGCCCCCAGCAGAATTTGTGAGGTTTCACCGCCATAAACCGAGGCCACACGGTAGATCACGGTCTGCTGCACCAGCGTCAAGACCTGCATTAGCAGAGCGGAGATACCAACTGCGAGGACTTGCGGCAACAATGTCCCATCCATGCGGATACGCCCGATCTTCACATGGGGGCTTTGCTTCTTGAAGTACCACAATGTTACAGCGGCCTGGACAAATTGGGAGAGAATCGTGGCGTATGCCGCCGCCTCGATGCCCATACCGTAGGGCTTGAGGCCTGTGATAAAAATGGGGTCAAGGATCATGTTTAGGACGGCTCCGCTGGCGATAATGGTCATCGCCTTTTTGAGCTGACCCTCTCCGCGAATAACCATGTTGGAACTTTGAAAGAAATTCACAAACAAAGAGCCAGCGAATACAATCCGCAGATATTTCTCCGCGTAGGTCAAGATGTTGTCGCCGGCCCCGGCCAGGAACAAGAGCTGCCGGGTAAACACCATGCCGATCACCATGTAGACCACGGACATCAAAAGCACCACAGCGACCAGATTGCCCATGATCTTCTTTATGGTATCCTGGTCTTTCTTTCCGATGGCGCGGGACAGCGCCGAGGCTGAGCCGACACCAATCATGGCGGCGGAACCGGCGTTGATAAGGGTAAAGGGATAGGACACGGAAACAGCCCCCATCTGCACGTCCCCGACCATCTGGCCGACAAAGATGGAGTCCATCATATTGTAAAGTCCCACGACCACCATGCCCAGGACGGCGGGAATCGCCAGCTCTATCATCAGAGGAAACGGACTTTTGGCCAGCAGCTTTGTTCTTGCATCAAGCGGTTGTTGCATGATTGCACCTCCTTGAAAATTAGCCACATCTAACCACCTGTCAGTATAGCGAAATCAAGGTGTGTTGTCCGCTCCAAAACGGAGTATTTCCAATCCAAACAGGAGTAGGAAAAGGTAGTGAACCGATGAATTTCTCTCTGCTCCTTGTGCTACTGCGCCACATTTTCCAGCAGTTTCAACGCTTCTTTCAGTTTCGGATTTGCGGTGTCGCTCTGCAACACCGCCCGGACGCAGTTACGAATATGGACTTGCAAAATCTGCTGATTGGCACTTTAGGGCAGAACTCGGGTCCCTATGATCTGATTGGAAATATCTACGCAGTAGCGATCTTTCGCGATCATTTGCAGAATACCGTCTAACTGGCCCCTTGCTATTTTCAGTTCGTGGACAACATCGCTCCGCTTGGCCTTCACGCCGTTTTCTGGACGCTGGCCAGCGCGGAGCATCATTAATGCCGTCTCCTATCATCGCCACCTTTTTGCCATTCTCCTGCAAGCGCTGAACTTCGCGTTCCTTGCCCTGGGGAAATACTTTGACCGCCACGCGATTCACGCCAACCTGACGCTGAATGGCCCGGGTAGTCTTGGCAATGTTCCCGGTAAGCATGCCCACCTCCATACCGAGACCGGACAGCCCCCGGCTAGCCTGGGCGACGGTGGGCTTAACAACACCGGCCACCGTGATTATGCCCATAAGTCTCCCGGCACGGGCAAAGAACAGCGGCGTATTGCCTTCCGCCGCCAAAGCCTCCCTGGAGCATGACAGTCCGCCGCCTGCGATGTTGTGTTCATCATGAGTCGGTTTGCAGCCGGCTCGCTCTGGCTGATCGTACTGGTCCTATCCAGCACCACAGTATCAATGCTATGGGCAGTTTCCAGTACCTCCGTAGAGACAAAAGCGGCATCGCGTTCAGTAGAGGATCTGTTCTGCCCGGTTTTGGAAATTGCCCCATTTCCCGCCATTTCCACTGCTTGGACGATTTGCCCTGTATCAAACGCGGTTTTATCGCAGGACTCTACGATACTGTTTTCAACAGATTGACAGATACCCCCTGGATGCCGGGGAGCTTGGCAACACTCTTTTCCATCCTGGCCAAACAAGCGGAGCAGGTCATACCCGTAATGTCAAATTGCTCCTTACGCAAAATGATCCCTTCTTTCATATAGCTTATATCAATACCCTTCCCTCGTGGGGAACTGGCTCTAACCAGAGGCTATTATAAACGGTCGTCTCCACCGCTGTCCGCTCCATTTCGAAGCTTTTTATCCAAAAAATATTTCTTTCTGCTCTGTGAAAAATCCAATCAGGTGCATTTACAATCCAAGGGGGAATACTGGTGCAGGCCCCATTGACTTATCCCATTGCGATGCCTATACTGCAAGGCAAAACGATTAAACTCATAGACCTGGACTGCGGCCACTGCGCCGGAAAATCCAGAAGGCTGTCCAGAAGATCGACGGTGTGACCAGCGTGTCCGTTAACTTCTTGGGGCAGAAGATGGTGCTGGAGGCCCCGGACGAGAAGTCTGACAGCGTGCTGGCCACGGCCACGGCGCTCATCAAGAAGATCGAGCCGGATGTGACGATCAAAGAGTAACTGTGTAAAACACCGGCTGCCGTCAGGTAGCCGGTGTTTTACAGGAAGGAGAGTATCAACATGGCAAAAAAGCAAAGGCATTTGTTGGCCCGCATTATCGTGGCGGCGGTTGCTGTTCACTGCCGGTGGTCTGCTCCGCTTGGAGGGCTGGGCGAAGCTTGGGGTTTACCTCGTCTGCTACGGAGTGATCGGCTGGGATATTGTCTGGAAAGCTACTACCAACATCCTGCATGGTCAGGTGTTCGACGAGAATTTCCTTATGACTATCGCAACAGTCGGTTCGCTGATCCTGGGAGAACATTCCGAGGGCGTGGCCGTTATGCTGTTCTATCAGGTGGGCGAATGGTTCCAGTCCTATGCGGTATCGAAGTCCCGCCGCTCGATTACCAGCCTGATGGACATTCGCCCGGACCATGCCAATATGGAACAGGGAGGCAAGCTGGTACAAGTAGACCCAGAGAATGTGCAGATCGGTGACACGATCATTGTAAAACCCGGTGAACGTATCCCGCTGGACGGCAAAATTATCAAGGGCAGCTCCACACTGGACACTTCGGCCCTAACGGGAGAATCCATGCCCCGCGAGGTGGAGGCGGGGATGGAGGTTATCAGCGGGTGCATCAATCAGACGGGTATCCTGACGATTCAGGTCACCAAGGAATTTGGAGAATCCACCTTTGCGAAAATCCTCGATCTTGTGGAGAACGCCAGCGGCAAAAAGGGCCGGATGGAAAACTTCATCACCCGCTCTGCCCGGTATTACACGCCAGCAGTGGTGTTCGCCGCCCTCGCTCTGGCAATCCTGCCTCCGCTGGCGACAGGACAGGCGTTCAGTATTTGGATTTACCAGGCGCTGACCTTCCTGGTGATTTCCTGCCCCTGTGCGCTGGTGATCTCCATTCCGCTCAGTTTCTTCGGCGGCATCGGCGGCGCGTCCAAAATCGGCGTTCTTGTGAAGGGCAGCAACTACTTAGAGGCGCTGGCCTACACGGAAACAGTAGTATTCGATAAGACCGGCACTCTGACGAAAGGCTCCTTTGCT
>JAAVYM010000082.1 GCA_022791135.1 Oscillibacter sp. | reverse complement strand
GCAAGAGGGAGGTATGGAAAATGATTTCCTACGCGCCGCTGTGGGCCACCATGGCACACAAGCATGCCACCACCTACACGCTCCAGGTCAAAGGCGAGATCAGCAGCTCCACCATCCGGCGGCTCAAGGCCGGGGAATCCGCCTCTACCAATACGCTAAACGCCCTGTGTCGGGTTTTGCAGTGCGATCTCCCCGATATCGTGGAGTACATCAGCGAAGAGACGGCTCCTTGAAATCGGAGCTTCGGACTCCGCCTGCCTCTGCCGAAATGCCCTTTCCCGCTTTGGATGCAGCTAAACCGTTCCATTTTTTCAAAGCGGCCGCCGTCCGGCCCGCCGCAATCCATCCCTGGTTCTATGCTGCCTCCGCATTGCACACACTCCCCCCTTCAGAATACTTCCGAAAGCAGACGTCTAAGTGCAGGAATAAGCCGCCTCACACGGGTTAGGACGGTCGGAAGTTTTTCTTGCTTCAAGCGCTCTTCGCTTCAGCGGCGCGGCAAAGCTGTGCATCTTCCCTACCACCGCCGCAAGCATAGCCGCCAGAATTGTCAACACCCCCTCGATTTTCCATCCCTGCGTACAACTTCCATTTGCGATACTCCCCGCCCTGGCGCAAATACCTTCCTCTCACTATGATTAACGCAGTCGAGGGCCGGATTCTCACAGGATTTTTACTATTTTTTAATTGTTGCCTCGCTTCGGCCCGGGTCCGGCGGCCGTCGTTAAAGGTCTCCATTCCCGGGATTTCACCAAATCACCGCAGGCATGCACGTATTTTAAAAACCCTATGCTCCGAAACATATGCTGTTTGGGAAAGAAGCATCCATTTCGGAGCCGTTGGCGGGAACTCGCGCCAGGCACTGCATATCGCAATGCCCGGCCGCGTCCGAAAGCTCTGCGCCTAACCGTCCAAAAGAGGACGGAAGCCCTGAAACACAGGGCTTCCGTCCTTCTCCTGTCTCCCTATAAAGGAGTTCACAGCCCTTCTAAAAGCTCTTGCGCAGATATGCCGTACAGCTTTGCCAAGGCGATCAAATTCGCGGTGGACGGATCGGATGTGCCGGTCTCCCATTTGCTGACCGCCTGCCGGCTGACGCCCACCGCCTCCGCCACAAGCTCCTGCGACATCCTGCAGCGGGTCCGGTTTTCCCGGAGACGTTCCCCTAATGAGCCGCGGACCGCCTTTGCCTCCACCCTCGCCGGACCGCCTTTGACGTATTTTCGCAGCGCCTTGACCACAAGGATTATCACATATACGAACAGAACCAGCAGGGGAATTAAAATTACAAGAAAAAACACAAAAAATCTGAATCCGATATCCATGAGATTCCCTCCCTTTCGCTCCGATTCTATCCTGCCGGGCGCGGTTGCGGCCACCAACTATTTCGCAACTTTGCGTTGCAGCGGGACTTTTATGGGGTTTGGGCGGTTCCTCCTGCCGGAAAAATGATTAATGGGACGTATCTCCTACCAGCTCCGCCCACAGCGCCTCATAGGGCCGGGGCTTCACCGGCTTCTCCCAGGCGTATTCCCCCATAGGGCTTGTGACCCGCTCCGGACGGTCTAAATTGGCAAGCAGAAGGTCCAGCGCATTTCGCAGAGTGGGCAGATCGTGAATCAGGTAGGCGGGCGTGACTTTTCCCAGGAAAGTATCCTTGGGATACTTCTTCCCCTCCACGTCCAGATAAGTCCACCTGTCTGCAACATGGAACTCCACCGTCTGTTTGTCCTCCCGGACCCAGGCCATAAGAAACCGCCCGCCGTCCCGCTGAAGAACGATGTGCCGCCGCTTCCCCGCCGCCTTTCCCCAGGTGAGACGGAGCCTTTGGCCGCTGTCCGCCAGGAAGTCCGCCAGAAGCTGCTGAACCTTGGGCCGGTTCCCCTCCGTCACCTCCAGGCTTTCTGTGCCGCCCCCGGCGTCCGCCCGGAGGGCAAAGTCCGGATGGCTGTAGAAGTAAAAGGGGGCGTCGATTCGGTTACAGGCCCGCTCCACGGGAAACCCGCCCAGAAGCTGCTTGTCCAGGTTGTACTTCACCCGTCCGTGATCCACGTTGACGGCGCGGTCCCAAATCCGGCCTGCCATGTATTTCACGTTGTTGGGTCAGCTCACCTGGGAGAAGATCTTCTCCAGGTGCCGCCGGATAGTGAAGAAGTTCCGGTGGAGCACATCCCGGAACAGCCTCCCCTGCCGGAAATCCACAAGCTCCGGCCTGGATTTTCCCTGGCTGTACAGCTCCGGCCTCTCCAAAAGGGTATAGCTCTCACCGCACAAGTCGTCAAAATAGAGGCAGGCATACCAGCCGCCGCTTTTCAGCAGCACCAGGGACCGCCTGGACTCATGACCCATTGGGACCTCGCTCACCGGGAAAACGCATTTCCAGGACCACTCCAGCCGCTCCACCCGGCCCGTGGAGAACAGCGTCAGCAGCTCCTCCAGCTTCTCCGCCGTGACCGCCTCTCTATGAAGCTCTACCGGCGTGCTCCAGAGGGGCGGAAGGTCCTTGTCCTTGCTGGCACGGCATAGTCCCACTGGGCGTAGACCGCCTCCGGCAGGACCTTCAGCGCCTCCATGGGGAACCCCTTGGGGTGCAGCTGATCGTCCAGGAGCCGCTTTGCCAGGGCCACAGCGGTCTGCGCATCCCCAATATCCGAAAATTGTCCTCCCCCCACCAGCTGCTTCCCAACGGGCGTCTGCTGAAACAAGGCCAGAATCCGGTCCCGCTGGAACCAGGTGCAGACGTACAAAAACTCCGTGTTCTCAGCGAACACCTCAAAGGGCAAAACGCTCTCCGGCGGCAGGAGTTCGAACGCCTCCGGGGGTTCCCCGTCCTCTTCATCCTCCCCGTCCCGTTCAAACGCCGTCCCCAGGCCCACCGCGTCGGGTTCCGGCAGGCCGCAGACCCCATCGGCCAAACACGAGGCAATGAGTTCCCGTCCTTCCTCCGGGGCAGCGGTATCCGGAAGACGCCGGAGGATTTCCCCTTTGACAGCCTCATATTGGCTGTAAACCGCCATAGTCAGGGGCAGGAGGAAGAAAAAGGCGTCCGTTCTCCGGATATCCTCCCCGGTGGCCTGGGCGTGTTCTCCGCCCCGCTTGTAGGTGCCGGCGGCATAGTCGTGAAAGTCCGTCCGCAGCTTGGCAAAGCTCGTCTTTTTCTGCTCCGCCAGCTCCGGCAAACGCTCCAAAACCAACTCCCGCAGGGCGCCATAGAGAATTTTCGCCCGTCCCATGGGGGCGGTCTTCAGATCCAGCTTCTCCCAGGCAATG
Source organism: Oscillibacter sp. (assembly GCA_022791135.1). GTDB lineage: Bacteria > Bacillota > Clostridia > Oscillospirales > Oscillospiraceae > Oscillibacter. The sequence continues at coordinate 13,469 of JAAVYM010000082.1, read as the reverse complement.
CGGTACAGCTCCTCCGGCAATCCCGCCCGGCGGAAAAAGTGGGTGAGCAGCCGCAGCCCGGCGGGATGGCGCTCGTGGTCCATGTCTCCCCGCTGCTGGCATTTGTCGGTGATATAGCCCGCGGCGTAGCAGCCAATGATTTCGCTGCACTGCCCGATTTCCTGCTCGCTCCAGACGCCGTCCCCGGCTATGCGGACCATGCGGCGGTACTCCTGGAAGCTGTACAGCATCGCCAGCTCGTTCCCTCTGGGATACTTAGGCGCCGGCCCCTTGGCCGCAATTTCAAAGATAAATTCCTGCCCGCTGAACTGGGCCTCCCGGTTGATTCGAAATTGGCATTCCACCCGGGGACTTCCGTCCGGGTTTCGGAACTCCGCACGGAGAACCCGGAACTGATAGGCCACGCACAGCCAGGTCAAAAACTCCCGGTTCACGGGGTATTCCGCCTCCAGCCGGGTTGCCTGCTCCAACAGCAAGGCGGCAAACCGCCGCTCCCAGGCCACATCCAGAAACTCGCCGGAGGTGAAGTAGTCCATCCACGCCTGCGGGTTCTTCCGCTGTTTTCCGGTGTACAACACCAAAAATGCTTTTGCCGCCGGATGGTCTGCAAAAGGGTTGGGACCCTCGTCCATGATCTCAGGGCGTCCGGAGAGGCTCCAGCCCTCGTCCTCCGGCTCCTCCGCCCCGGCGGGCGGGGCCTCCGGGGACGCCTCTTCCCCGCCACCGGCATAGTCCAGCGCCGCCCGATAGGCGTTTCGCAATTTCAAAAAGCCCTCCGGGTCCTCCTCCGGGTGGCAGGCCTTGGCCTTCTCCGCGCAGGCCCGCTTGATGGCGGAAATATCCTCGGTAGGCTCCAGGCCCAAAACCGTCCAAAATCCGCTCATTGCTCATTCCTCCCCTTCGTCCCCGAGGTCCTCAAAGGACTCCTCCGGCTCGTCAAACCAGAAGTTTTCCGCCAGAGGGTCCGCCTCCGCCACCGTTTCCAGGTAATCCATCTGCTCTTTCACCTTCTCATAGTTCCTCTGCTGCTCAATCAGGCTGCCCTGGTTCATAAGCCATTTCCAATAGCCCACCAGCTGCCCGGCCATGTCCCGCAGCCGTCCGGAGGTCTGCTCATAGAGCCGCAGCCCCCGCTCCAGGAGAAACCGGTTCTTTTGGGACCCCTGGGCCGCCAGCTGAATTTCCTGGATACGCTCCATGGCCCGGGCCTTTCCCTCCTCCGTCAGGTGCAGCCGGGGATTGAGAATCAGCCGGTCCCGGTAGTCTCCGCCACTGCTCTTGACGCTGACGTGGAGGATGCCGTCGATGTCGTAAGTAGCAGCTCTCCGGATTGGATGCAAAAACCATATCGCCGTATCCATCAATAAAGCAATACAAGATGCAGCCTTCAAACCCGATGGGCAATGCATTGATAGAATAGCAGAAATACGGTTCCGAAAGACGGTCTCGCCATTCCAAGGAAAGCAAAGCTCCATCTATAGGCAAACTTCTGTATTTTTCAAATTGGGCACTCATATGCCTGCCTCCATAATGTTCGATTATCTCCATCTGTATTAGGGGCCTTTTGTCCTCCGGCACAGCTTCGGACAAGGACCGCTCCCAGTGTTCATCTTGAAGAACGGATCCGCAATTACCAGCCTGGTTCTTACTGCCTCCCGGCTGGTGGCCATTCCGGCTCCAATGGCAAAAACATGCCGGTGCCGGCCCGCCCCGGGCCAAAGTGCAGAATCCTGCCGCCCCTGGTTCGCCTGTTCAAGAAGCGGTGTTTTTACGCCTTACTGCGCCGCTTCGTATACCGGCGTGACCGTACTGGTCATACCGTTTTTCTCAAACTCGCGGACTGTGGCGGAGAGGCTGAGCCATCCGTTCGCCATATTGCCCCGGTAATCTCCGCTCACCATTCCGGAGTTCACCAGCGCGTTTTGGTCCGCCGTCTGGAAATCGATGCCGATGTGGGTGACGGCCCGGCTGCCGTCCTTGGAAACGCCCATGTAAAAGCCCGGGATCTGCTGGGCGGTTTGGGCATAGAATTCACTCAACCCGCTTATCGTTTCATCATCCAATTCTCCGCTCTCATTCGACTCCGAGAGTTCCTCTATGCAGGCAATCACCTGGTCGCCCAGAGCGGCAAAGTAGTAGGTATGCTCCACGCCGTCCATCGAATTGGTACATACAGCCATCTGGAAGTCGGCGTAGTCATAAAAGCCGCCGGTGAACAGGTTCATAAAATCGTGGTCCGTGTACCCGCGGTGGTCGATGATATAGCTCCCGCTTTTCTCGCTTGCCATGGCCCGGACGGTCTCCTCCTCGCCCATAGCCGCGTCGGCAATGCCCTGGCTCAGCCACCCGGCATAGTCTGCAAAGGCGTCCCCGCCCTCCCGGCACTGTTTCTCCACGGCTGCCAGCATAGCGTCGTTGATAGCGGAGCGAAAATCGTACTGGGAGGCCGAAATGTACACCATGCTGTTTCCCACAGCTCCCTCGTCCGCCACGCGGAAGGTCAGCCCCGACAGCTTCTCCCGGAATTGCTGGTATACCGCGTCCAGCTCCGGAGCGGGTTCGCCCTCCGCCGCAGGGAAAACGATCCGAAGCGGATTGTCTTCTTCCAAATAGGTTCTTGCCTGGTCAAATTCTCCGTTTTGCAGGTTTGTGAGGAAATGGACCGCCGCCTCCTCCGCCGAGTCCGCCGCGGCCTGCTTGGGTCCGCCGCCGCAACCGGTGAGGCACAGCACCAGGGCGAAAAGAATTGCAATTTTATGGCAGTTATTCATCGTAGGTTCCTCCTTATAAATCGTGAATAGTTTATGGTCTCAGAAAGAGCGGTTTCCATGCGATTCCGTCACATCCTAACATTGGACGAATGGTTGTACCCGGATAGCCGCAAAACAGGTAAAACCAGATATAAGTCCAGAAATTGCCGGACGTCCGAGCCAGCGGCAGCAAGCCCGCCAGATAGCAGGCAAACACCGTGGGTACCACTTCCAGGCCCCTATTGACGGAGGAAAATCTCCTTTTTCGTCTGCGGCGGCGGACATACATGAACACAGCGGCTGTCAACAGGCCGATGGACAGAACCTGCATGAATTGGGACATTGCACTACCTGGCAGAAACAGCTTCTTCATCATTAATCCGACCCCTCCAATTCTTTCAGCCAGGACTCGGCCAGAAAATACTCGCATGGCATGACGGCAATCGGGTCCCGCTCATAAAGAGCGGAAGTCTCCTTCAGCGATTGCCGGCAGCCTTCCAAATCGCCCTTCTCATACCGCTTGACCGCAATATAGAACTTCGCCGGCACCAGCGCCCGCATATAGAGCTTTGGAGAAGTGATCACAGCCGTTTCCGCCAGCAGCCGTTCCTCGTCAATCTTATCCCGGAAAAACCGAACCGGCGCAAAGGACGGTTCCACCCCGGCCTTTGACCGAAGGCGGGCATTGAGAACCCTGATGCTCTCCCGTTTCAGCGCCGGATCCTCCATTGCAATGGCCATATAGTACATCAGGCAGGGAGCTTGAACGCGGTTCGGCTGGTAATTGGTACGCGGCGCCTCCCGGATGGCCCAGGCCGCTTCCGTGTAATGTCCCAGCTTCCTGCACGCAATGGCAAGGAAAACCGGCCAAGTAGAGGAATGGGCGTCACACCCCATTTGGGCCGACTCCTCCGCCTCCTGCTGTATCAGCTGGCGGCAGACCTGGGCGGCTTCTTCATATTCTCCAATCTCCAACAACGCCCGTACTTGACTTCCGGGCTGCAAATCCCCGTATTCCACAGGATTCGTTTTGCATAGATGGCCCTTTTCCCGGTAAACTTCGCAAAATTCCCGATACCGCTTCTCCAGAATCAACAAATAATATCCCAAATCCATCCCTCCTCGTACGATATTCCAAAAAAGGAAGAGCGCCCTTCACTGCATGCGCATCCATGCAGCGAAAAACACCCTTCCCCAACCGAACCGTCATTTCTTCAAACCGCGCTGCAAGTCTTTCCCTATGTGGTTATTCCGCTGTCCGATTCACCCGCCCGGCAATCTCCATCAGCACTTCTCCGCTCAGAAAACCGGAAAGCCAGTAAACCTCCTCCGTCCCCTCGGAACCCCAAATCAGATGATTCCCGCCACCGGCGTCTGAGTATAGCCTTCCGGGACAGCCGTCTATCAAAACATCTTGTCCTTCCAGGCCCTCCACGGCCTCCCGGATCCCCTCCAGGCACTCCTCCAAGGACGCCTCCACCGAACTGCGCCGGGCAAAGCGGAAGCAAATCTGCTCCCCGGCCTCGTTCTCATACTCGGCCTCCACGGACCAGGGTTCTCTGCAGGTGCTGGTATTTCGATAACCCAGCGGAAGCCATGTGGGAATATGCGTCACCGGAAGCGGCGGCATTTTCTGCACACTTTTTGCGATTTTCAGCATTTCTTCATCCGATAGATCTCCCGACAGGAAATAGAGGGCCTCCCCGTCGGACCAGCACATCTCACTGCGGCTCCCCGGCTTTGTGGCGAAAAACAGATCCGCCGGATGTCCGCCCACGAAAACATGCTTCTCCACACTCCCCTCGTTGGGAAACAGATGGAGGGGTCCGGAGTCGCCGTTGGGCTGACAGCGGAAAATGATGGTTTCGCCCTCTGGGTTCTCATAGATCGTGACAGTGTAAACGGCGGAATTGAAAAAGGACCGTTCGTAGACGGCGTAGCCCTCCGGCACCCAGGCAGGGCGGCGATCCGGCGAAATCACTTCCTGGCTCTCCGCCATCGCCACCAGCTCCTCGATGGAGCAGTGCCCCAAAAGTGAGAACAACAGTCCGTCCTCCGCCCAAACCAGCACGTTCGCCGCACCCTCATCCAAATAAAGGTCCGCCTCTTCCCCATTTACCAGCACCGTCTGAGGAGTCAGTTCCTCCTCTCCCGATGGGACGGCATGCAGGCCCGAGGTCTTCAGGCCGCGACAATATCCAAAGGAAATAAGATCCCCCTCGTCATTCTGATAGAGGACGTGGCTTTCGGTGCTCATTCTAACCCGGTCATACTCCCGATACCCCGCCGGGACCCAGGTAAGCCGCCGTTCCTTCAGAGGCGGTTCCGGAAAGCTCTCCAGGCTCTCTCCAATCCGAATTAGGTCCTTGCCGTCAAAAGGCCCGGAAACCAAGAAGGAAACACCGCTGTCCTCGTCCACCCAAACCAGATTGTTAGCGTTGCCCTCCACCTGATCCAGATACAGGTCCGCCGGGCGTCCGTTGACCTGGGTCTTCTGCGCCGCGGCGTTTTCTGTGTAGACGCTGAGGCTGAACGCCTCCGGTTCCGTTGTGTAGGCCAGGACCACCAATCCTCCGGCATCGTCTCTATAGAGAATATTCACCATTCCAGCAAGGTCCGGCCGCTCCGCTTCCCGATATCCCTCCGGCAGACAGGTGATCTCGTAGTCCGCGTCCACGCGGGACTTTGCCTGCTCCGGTCCAGTGTAGCGGTATACAAACGCATTTTCATATACCTCCCGCACCCAGCCCGCAAAGGCCTCCCGAATCTCCGGGCTGACCGCCAGTACCGCGCAGCCGCTGAGGATCAGCGCCAGCAGAACGCACGCCGCCGCACGAAGGGTCCGGTACCAGAGCAGATGCCGTCCCCGGCGAAGCAGATTCTTCATTCTCCGCTCAAAGGCCAGGGAGAAGGTATGCGGTTCTTCGCCGCCGTATTCCAGCCGCGCCGCGTCCAGCATCGTCCTCCGGGCCAGTTGTGTCAGCGCCTGTTCCGTCATAGCTGCTCCCTCTCCGCGTTCCGTCAGGTTTTTTCCCGCATTAAGGCCAGGCATCAGCCGGCATTCTCCACCATGTCAGGTCCCAAGGTCACGTATTTTTCAAGAATGCCATTGACCCCGGTTCGCTCCGCATCAGACAATGACAGATATTTTACTTCCGCCGGCAGCGCCAGGGCGGAAGACAGGCCTGAATAATTCGGTGCGGCCATTTTGTGAAATGTGCCGCACTCAGAATGATAACGGAACCATCTGCCGCCCAAGCCGATCACACAGTCACCGGAACCATCTGCCGCCCAAGCCGATCACACAGTCACCGGAACAATCCGTCGTTCCCCCGGTCCAGACGCCGTCTGCAAGTATCCGCGTCAATACCACCGCGTCTTCCTCCAACAGTCTCACCGCTTCGCCCTCCGCTCTCCTTACCACATTCTCGATGGCATCCAGCGCGTACATCCCATCTTCTATCGGAAAATCCACGGGAGGATTGGAAGGATTTGTTACGGAGTACCAATATCCCTCAATCAGCAAGCAGCAATCCCCCGCGCCATGGATCACATACGAAAAGCCCGGAAAAGGCCCCTCAGTCAGAGCAAACTCATAAACCTCGCCGCCGTCAGGGCAGCCAGTGTCTTCATGGAAATTCCCCCCCTATTGTGCCGCATTTGAGACTCCACAGGTCCAAACAGCAGAAAACCCGCCCCCTCACTCTGCTTAACGCAGCGAAGGGGCGGATTCTCACACAATTTTTAAAATTAATGTATAAAAATTTAACGGCGGAGATTTATGCATTCCTTAAGAAATCTTCCTGCTCCACAATACTTCTTAAAAGCTGCCGGCCCCGACTGATCCGGGTACTGACTGCCGTTTTGCTCAGACCCAGCTTGGAGGCAATTTCTCCATCGGAGTATCCCAGCAGCTTCATCTCCAAGGCCGCACGGTACGTCAAAGGCAGACGGGTGAACATCTCTACCAGAGCATGGTAATCGCTGACCGACTCCGCCGTTTCGGCAAAGCTGTCCCAGTCCTCCAGCGGGACGGTATCCTTTTTCTTTCGCCGGAGGGAGATGGCCTCGTTCCTGGCGATGACAATCACCTGTGGAGCCAGATCCTTAACCACTGTATTCTGGAACCTGGAAAATTTCTTGATGATGCGCACGAAAGCGTTGTGAACCGCGTCCTCCGCATCCTGGTCGTTGTGCAAAATGTTATCCGCCACATGGAACATGATGCTGCGGTATTTCAGGTAAATCTCTTCAAACCGGACCTTTTCCTCCGGCGTATCCAGCATTTGCAGATAGAGTATCAGCATAAGCACTACCTCCTGACAGGCGTTTAAATATATCTTTTATTAACACACCGGCAAATGCCCAAAACAAGGATTCGAAGCACGAAGTTCCTAAACGGGCGGTTTTGCTGGTTTTATAGCCCCATTTGCCCTGCCACCGGCCGGCTTCAAATAAACCAACCTGCCGGTTTACTGCCTTTATCATATAAGCAATTCACATAAAAGTCAAGATTTGTAAGCGGCTTTGCTATCCTGCCCCAGCCTTGCCTCACGTCTCTCAACAGCGGTCCGGATATGCCATAATAATTAACCGTATACCAATCGAACTCCTGCGATAGAACTGGTATGCCAAAGCTGCCCCATGCAAAAACCCGGCCTTTTTCCCTGTTCTTTCCTCTGCTCCGCATGGTTTTACACACTGTTGCATAGCCGAAAGCGGCCCGCTTCAAATTCAGATAGAAGCAGCAAGGGCGTCGCCGGCTCTGCACCGGCAATGCCCTTGCTGTGAATCGATAGGACGGGGAACACACTGCTGAAGCGAAAGGAGAACTTGCCGCCAACGATATACGGCCCTTCTCCGGCATCACAAAACAAGCTTTTATCCCCTAATTTCAGCGAGAACCTCGTTCACTTCCGCCGCCAAACCCCAAACCAACTCTTCTTATATTGTGTCATGGCCTCTTGGGCCGGTCCGTAGTTCCCTGCCGCCTTCAGATACTCCACGCCCTTCCCGATGTCCTCCCGGACACCCAGGCCTTCGGCATACATCATCCCCAAGCCGTAGTTCTTGTACTTTGTGTTTTCGCTCCCCAGCAGCAGCGCCTTGCCCCGCTCCACGTTCTGCTGGCAGCCATAGCCTAAAAGATAACAGATCCCCAGTATATCGTCGTCAATCTTGCCGGACTTCCGCTCCAGATACTGCACCGCCCTGGCGTAGTCCTGCGGGGCGCCCAGGCCCCGGAAGTACATTTCCCCGGCCTGACGGCAGGCGTAGGCGTCATTTCCATAGCCAGCCGTCCTTTCAAAGCACTCCAGGGCATAGGCCGGGTTCCGCTCCACAGCCTTGCCCTCCCAGTAAATATCCGCTACAATGTGCCAGCCGTAAAGGTGTCCCGCCTCCGCCGCCTTTTGCGCCCATGGCAGGGCCTCTGCCGCCCGGTCCAGCTTGTAGAAAAGTTCAAAGGCATAGTAATAGCCCAGTTCCGCGCCCCGCCGGAGAATCCCCAGCTTCCTGTCGTAGTCGGCCGGGATCAGGTCTCCCCGGCCATCGCCGTAGTAGTTCCGGTAATTTCGCCCCGCAAGGCCCATACCGCCGGAGAAAGCACTCTCAAACAAGGGCAGGCTCTTCTCCATCTGTTCCCGCCGCCAGCCGTCCCAGTCCTCCCGGCACCCAAACTCCCGCTCTGAGCGATCCCCGATCTCAATCACATCCAGGAAGTAGTAGGTGTTCCCAATCATGTACTGGCAGAAGAGGCACCCGGCCTCCGCCTTCTCATAAACCACATCCCAGGCCGCCTGAAACAGGGCTTCCGCCGCCGCCTTGGCACGCTGGCCGTCATAACAGTAGTAGATGTCCTCTATGGCCTTATCCACCACATCACTGAAATACTTACCCATACTGCTTCCTTCCTTTCTTTTTTACTGGAACAGGGATCTCTTTCCAGCACTCGTCCATATATCCCTCGCTCAGGTATTGGATCAGCCAGAATTTCACCTGATTGATGGTGCCTGCCTTTCGGAAGTACCGGCGGGCCTTGTCCTCCCAGATATTTGTACACCAGATCACCTGAAGCCGCTCCTCCCGATCCGGGAGCAGGTCAAAGGAGGAGGACCCCCACTCCAAAGTGACGTACGTATACTTCCCCTCATAGACGCCCTGCGCCGCCAGCTCCACGTCCCGGGCGGTGAAGAACCGGTGCTCATTGCGCCATGCCTCTCCGGCGATGGTCAGCCGGCGGTGCCACGCGGTGTAGACTCCCGCCTGGTTCTGCACGACCCCGGCCCGGAATTGCCGGTCCTCCGGTTCCCCGGACTCCCGGGGTTCCCCTGGAACCTCCTCCACAGTCTCCCATCCGGAGAACTCCTGGACACCCTCCAGCAGCTGCTGGAACCAAACGGAGGCCTCCTCCGGCTCCACGGCACGAGCGCACAGCCGCCAGCCGTCCTCCGGCGTCTGGAAAAAGGCCAGCAAAGTGAGAGACGGATGCAGCAAACAGGAGACCTGCCTCAGCCCGCCCAGCCCCGGGACCTCCAGGGGCGTCAGGAGCTGGAGGTGGAAACTGTCCTGCTCTCCTGCCCGCATTTTTCCGATCTCCTCCCGGATTCCCTCCGCAGTGACATTGGAAGTCCGGTTTCCGGCCAGGTCTGTCAGGACATACTGGGTGGGGGATTGGAGTACCGGCTTTGCCCGGGGCCGAATGAAATCTCGAACACCGTCCCAGATGCCAAGGAGGCCGAAGCCGGTCATACCCAGGCCAAGCACCAACCGGACAGGGCCAAGAACTCTATCCACGCCATCAAGGCCCGCCAGGACCAGGCTGAATCCAAAAAACACCCCATAGGCCCCAAGAATCAAGGGGATCAGGCGCAGGCAGCGCCGGGGCTGATGTTGTGCTTTACGCATAAATCCACCTCTTTAGTCACCACAACCGTCGCAAAGAAGCCGCACTCCGGCACAGTGTTCGCCGGCAGGGTAAGTCAAAACGCACCGTTTCGGTCGCGCCACTGCCCGAGCCATGGACAGCCGCTCTTCACAGGACGCAGGCGCGGCAAAAGTCAAGCAGGGGCAAGGGTCCGTTACCGGCAGAAAACACCGCAACAAGCAAGCGCATAACCACTCCGGAAAACTTCCCGGCTTTGCATTCCCGCATAGATCCCCAGTCCTGTCATTCGTTCGCTTTTATAGCGCTCATTTTTCTTTTTCGGCCATGACCACGTCCGCGTGTCCTCCCCTTTGAAATGTCCAGCAATCTCCTCTCCCATGATGTTATCCAATATTTTATGAAGTTCTTCCGGGTCGTCAAATTGGTCCGGGTCACAGGGCTTGGCGGCAGGAAATCCCTTTTCCTTAATGGCGGTCATGAACTCCTCATAGCCGCTCATGCGGGATGTGACGGCAATCTTCTTTTTGTCCGGAAAATAATAGTACCCGGACCCGGGCGATGGAAAGTAGAAAAAGTTTTCCTTCGCGCTTTGGAGCTGATCCCAGCGAATTTCCCGGCGGTCCTTTCGGGAGAGGACAAATAGAATCTTTTCATCGTCATAAGTGCGCCCGGATCAATCTTCTGGATGGAACTGCAAAACTCTCTTTCGCGCATTTCCAGTTCCTTGGCTTTGCCCTCCCGATAGATGGACAAATACTTCTCAGCCATTTCCAAAAACTGCTCAAAGCTGTCGGAGCAGCATGGATAAATCTCGCAGGCGGGCCAGTCCGCCCGATAAACCTCGCCGCTCAAATCGATGACCATATCAATGCCGCCATCATATTTGAGAACCGGTTCTGCAACCACCAGCACCTCCCCCTTTGGCTCTCCAAATGCCACTCCGCAGGGGGAAGAAACCCAAGCGGATCCATGTTCTCCTGGGACGGCGGACTCCTTAACGGTCCTTCTTTGATTTCATCCCATTCCCTGCTCATCATCAATCCCCAGCTTCTCCTTCTCCGCTCCTAAAAGCAGCTGTGCCCGTTCGCCCTTCATCTCCGGTTGTGCGGTCTTCAGCAGCGCAAACGCTTCCTCCCGGCACCCCGCCTCCCGCAGCGTCTGAATTTTGAGGATCGCCACATAGTCTCTGGCCGGGATACCGGACATCATAGCGTGTTTAGCTCCCGGCATTTCGCAACAGGCATCCATTTCCCACAAGTAGGCATCCACATCGTGGGTCCTCAAATAAGTAAATCCGGCTTCACTCAGCCGTTTTGTAAACTTGTTCACTCGCAAGCCCGCAAACAGCCACCAGCAAAAAAGCAGCGCCGCCCACAAAATGAGGCTCAGGACACCCGCCGCCGCCTTTTTATTCAAATCCATCGCCCCCCGACTTTTTCCACGGGTATCTCCCGCTCATTTGGGAAACGCGAACCGGAAACCTGCCGCCTTCGTCTTTCCGGATCTCCCGTAAAAGTAAAATTCATACCGGTCCCACGTGATCCAACACCTCTTGAATTCCATCCTGCCATCTACCGGCTGCCGGGTTTCTCCCTCCTGACAACCCTCTACCGCATGGAGAACCGCCCATCGATGGATTTCCCGGAAGGTGGACTGATATGTGACAGCACCGTCCACAGTGTCCTCCCACAGCGGAGCCATATCACCCGCCTCGAATTGGGTCAGTCCCAGCTCCATTTGCAATGTGCCGGTATCCGGAAAATGATAGCCGCCAACGGCATACTCTCCGGTCTCGCCGTACTCTGCTCTCCGGATTCCCTCCACCCGGAAGCGCACAGGAGAATCGTGAATCACAAATCCTCCTCCATAATAGTAGGCGGGCCGGTCCTCCAATTGAAACACCGGCGCCCCTAGCATCCGGTCCACTTCAGCTTTGGGCGTAAACTTTCTGATTTCTCTCAGCACATTCCACATACTCCTCTACGCTCCCAGCTGCTCCAGCACCGGCATGGTCAGGCCGAAGATGACCTCCAGCTCCTTCAAAAGCGGCAGGTATTCCTCGTCTATCTTCTCCGGCAGTCCGGTGATCTCCCGCAGAAGATAATAGCCCTCCCACATCCCTTCGGCATACAGCACAGCATTCCGCTTCTGGCCGTTCTCCTCGTAGACCGTCAGCATACAGGCCGCGTCCAGGTCCTCCCGGTAGCTCTGGTCGCCGATGCTGTCCTTGTAAATCTGCCCGGTGGAGGCAAGGACCTGCTGCCGGGCTTCAATGACTTCCTTCGGGTGATGGTCAGTGTGATCCACAACAGGGGGATACAGATGAGGAAAAAGTCCGCAATCATCCCCGTGCTGAGGTCCGCCTGAAAGTATTCCTCCAGTATGGGCGTCAGCGTCAGCAGAGCAATCGGCACTACCACCAGCGCGATAGCAAATCCGCCCACGCTGAGCCGCATAGGCTTCATCCAGGCCTTTCGGAAGGGGTAAAAAATCCCTTGAAGCTCCGGCTTTTCCTCCGAATCTTGCTCCTTGCCGGGTACCGCCGCGTCCGCCGCCGCCCGGCCAGTTGCCGGTAGCCCTGGAGGGTACAGGCAGACACCGCCACACCGGCGTTCAGGGAGAAGGCGCCACCCGTCCGGCCCTCCAACACGATAAAAGCGCCGCTCAGGATGGCCCCCAACAGCGCGCCGAGGGTCCCCCGAAATACCCGTTCCTTCCGCTCCGTGTTCATTGCTCCGCCTCCTGTTATTTCTGCTGTCTCCCCTGGTCCTCCATTACAGACACCGTAATGCCGCAGACGGTCTCCATCTCCCGGAACACCGCCTGGTACTCCTCATCCATCTCCTCCGGGAGACACGTCAGCTCCTTGAAGAGGTAACAGCCCTTCCATTTTTCCATGGCCACCAGCGCCGTCATCCGAGTGCGTCCTCCATCGTAGTAGACGGCCACCCGGCAGGCGTTGTTGCCCTCGGCGTTGTAGGCGTCCTCCAGGAAGTTCTTCTCGTCGTACTGCCTCCCGGCGGCTTTCAGGTCCTCATAGACCTCCTTCACCACGTCCAGAGCGGTTCCCTCGCTAGAGACCACGACGGCGGAAACCCGAAGGCCGTGGGCCTTGGTCATCATGGAGATGCCGCCGTCAAAATACCTTACCTCTCCGCCGCAGGGGAGGAAGGTGTCCAGGTACACGTCGTAGGGGTACATCCCCTCTGGGGCCTTGAAAAACGCCTGGCCGCAGTAGCTGAAGCCCATGCTTACCGCCGGACGCAGCTGGTCCTGGTAGTTCTCCTCCGTGATGGCCGGGCCGGTGAACTGGAGGTTCTCCAGCATGTACAGCAGCGTCCCCCGGGCCGTTTCCTCCTCGATTTCGTCTTTGTGCGTGCAGGAGAGAAGCAACATGGTTCCACGCTCAGACAGGGCCGCGCCGGTGTGGAAACTCCGTCCGGGAGGCGGACCCGTCGCTGATAACGTTGGAGCCGTGGGAGCGGTTCTGCGGGGGGGATGATGAGACTGGAGAGGAGCATGGGGTGGAGTACATAGGAGCCATCTATTTTCGTGCGGATAGTTGAAATTTTCGTGCAAACAGCGTATACTGTAAGTATCAGCAGAAAAGGAGTTGAGGATATGGCTGGAACTACCACCAACATCAGCATCCGCATGGACGCCGAGCTGAAAGCCCAGGCCGACGTCCTCTTCGCGGAGCTGGGGATGAACCTCTCCACGGCGTTTAATATCTTCGTGCGGCAGTGCCTTCGAGAGGGCGGGATTCCCTTTAAAATATCTCTGAATCCGCCGGCGCAGGGGACTGCCGGTGTGCCGGAGACGGCGCGGATCGG
>JAAVYM010000081.1 GCA_022791135.1 Oscillibacter sp. | reverse complement strand
CTCTTTCTCCTCGCAGCTCTCGCTGGGATGGGAGATCATGTCCCGCAGGAACCGGGACATCTCCGCCTTGTAGCCCTCTGCGGCCAGCTTGATCTTCTCGAAATCCATGACGCAGTCCTCCGTTTTTCATTTATTTTGGCGGCCTTGCTCCTTGACCGTCTCTTCCTTACACCCCTATCATAACACAAGTTTCTCAGATGTCAAACAAAATTTTTGAAAACCAAAAAATTTTTTTGAATACCTGTTGATTTCTCCTAAGCATCGTGGTATGATGCTAATATGAGTCGGTATCTTTTCCCAAAAAAATGCAAAAAAGGGGGTATGTCCCACGGAAAACAGCAAGCTTGAACTGTTGCGGCAGGTAGCCGCCGGCATCGCCGCCCAATTCGGCAGCAGCTGCGAGGTTGCCATCCACGACCTAAGCAAAGACCCGGACCGCTCCATCGTCTTTATTGCCAACGGCCACGTGTCCGGACGAAAGGTGGGAGATGGCGCATCCAACGTGGTGATGGAGCAACTGCGGACCCAGGACCCGGAGCCAAAGGATCATCTCTGTTATCTGACCAAAACGCCGGATGGCAAAATCTTAAAATCCTCCACGGTCTACATCCGGGACCGCAAGGGCAAGGTCTCCGCCATCATGGCTATCAACTATGACATTTCCCGCCTGATGCTGATGGAGGAAGCCCTCCGGGACTTGGTCTCCACTGGGGAGGAGGTTCCTGCCGAGCCGGAGAAAATCACCAACGTCAACGACCTTTTGGAGGAGTTGATTCAGCAGTCCGTGGCCCTGGTGGGAAAGCCTGCCGCCGTCATGAATAAGGATGATAAGGTGAAGGCCATTCAATTCCTCAGTCAGAATGGCGCGTTCCTCATCACCAAATCCGGCGATAAGGTAGCGAAGTATTTCGGTATTTCCAAGTATACGCTGTATTCGTATATCGACATGAATAAAGAAGACTGAAAAGGACGCGTCCATCCGGACGCGCCCTTTTTTCATGTTTATTTACTCGTTTTCTGCTACCCATAAAAGTGTTGATATTACAGGGCTTCCCATGTTCTCTTATGAAAACGTCTTTGGACCCGGCGGGCATTTTTTGCCTTGGCGGGGGACCGGCTTGTCCGATGCGTCCACCCGGTGTCAATAAAATTCCCGGATATAGCTCAGCACGTCCTCCCGTGTGCCCTGGAAGGGGCCGGGAGTCTCCATTTTCAGGGAGACTAGGGCAGTACAGTACAGCAGGGCCTCCGCGATGCCCGCCCGTTGCCGCTCGGTGATGTACCCGGCGAAAGTGGTGTCCCCCCGTCCGGTGCGGCCGGAGAGATTCCGGGCCTTGATGGGACAGGTGTAGATCTGCTGGCCGTCATAGGCCAGGACCTCGGTATTGTGGGTGATGAGGACCTCCTTCGCACCCCAGCTGTGGAGAAGCTTGGCGGCCTCTGCTCGGTCGGTCAGGCCGGTGAGGATCTCGGCCTCGGCGGCGTCGGTCTTCAAGTAGTCGATACAGGGCAGATACTGCTTTTTCTCAGCCCAGTCGTGGAAGGCCATGGTCTTGTCCGGCTCCACATGGCGCAGCAGGCACTGCACGTCCACCGCCACTTTGCCGTGCTTTGCGGCCTCGGCGAAGAGGGGGCCGTCAAAGTCGCCGTAAACCAGGCCGGCGAAGTGGTAGATGGCGGCGTCAATGTCCGGCAGCTCGTCAAAGCGGAAGGGATCGCAGACGCCCATGGAGATACAGGAACGCTTCTCTTTGTCGGCGGTGAAATATTGGTTGCGGATGGAGCAGGTGGCCTGGGAGGGCTTCCAGTACAGGTCCGCGCCGGAATCCCGAAAACGGGACTCCACGTCAGCGTCAGCGGGATTCAGCTTGGTGAAGAGGGCGGTTTTGTTCCCGCTTCGTGCCGCCGCGAAGCCAGAGGCTACCACCGCGCCGCCCACCTCTTTGCGCTCATGGCCCTGATAGTCGATATTGTGGTCCAGGGATACGGGACCGATGACCAGTACGTCATATTGCTGTTTCATATGTGTCTCCATTCTGCCGCGGACGGCGTTTTTTTCATTATAACCCCTCCGGAGGAAATGCGCAAGGGCACAGGTGCGTTGTCCTGTCTGCTCTTTGTGCTGCTGGCTGATATCTTCCGTGTTTTAATGAGAATCCCTGCAAAAGGAATTTAATGATGGGTTCAAAGATTTTTCCGGCCTGCAATTTGCTAAGCCGCCGTTTCGTGAAAGCGGCGGCTTGTTTGTATTTTATGAGAAGAGACTTTGAAATGCGCGCATAAGCAACACAAAAGACGAAGGAGAGGGTGCTTTTGGGAGGACTGTCCGGCGGAAAGCGCTTGCCTTCCAGTGGGTATCCCGATATAATGGAGCCATTCAGACGAACAGGAGGGAATGGCATTGAAACACAAGGTGAAGGTAACGGTGATTGATAAGAAGCTGTATCCAGAATTGCAGCAAGAATACTGCGCGGACCCCCAGGCAGGGGCTTGCCCCTGCTACAATATCGGGGACGAGTTCCTCTTTTACCGCGATGAGGAACGGGATGATTTCTGGCATATGGGCATAGGCACCTTGGTCAAGACCAGCGCGGACCCGGACACCGTGGCCGGCGGGCCGAAAATGCCCCACTGCTCGGAGCTGTGGGACGCCGTTTCCCGATACATTTACGCCGGGCTGCAAGGCGGGTCCATTATGAGGGGCTGGATGAAAGAGGAGAACACCATGATTGCCTGTTGCTCAGACGGTACCCGGCCGGTCATCTTTAAAATCGAGCGGATTGACGAGATGGAATAAACTGCGGGCAGAAACAGGACGAGGCAGGCCATAAAGGGTTGTCCCGCCTCTGTTCGGCTCCGGGAAGAAGAAACGGGCAGGGGGACTTGGAGCGCTCCGGGGAAAATCGGCGGGGCGGGAACCGGCTCCGTTGTCTGGA
The DNA here is from genome assembly GCA_022791135.1 of Oscillibacter sp. Lineage (GTDB taxonomy): Bacteria > Bacillota > Clostridia > Oscillospirales > Oscillospiraceae > Oscillibacter. The sequence goes on along the minus strand of JAAVYM010000081.1, from coordinate 25,754 downwards.
AAAAATCAGTGCGCACTGCTGGAAGATTCAGGGGATAATTCCGTCATTTTTACGGTGGTAAGCCGAAGTTATGTGTTCTATTTCGTGAAATTAACCAGAAAAAACGAAGCGGTTAATTTTTTTGTTGCGCTTTGCAGGACAGACAGGTATAATAACAAAACAAGACTGGCGGAGGCCGCCCCAAAGGGCGGGTTTGCGCCGGACGCGCTGCCGCTGGACGGAGGAGAATGCCCTATGTTGACGACGAGCGTTTTGAACAGCATTCTGGGCCTTGACATTATTCTGGTTCTGGTACTGGTCGTTTTGGTGCCGAAAAGAATAGTGCGTTTGGTCATGCGCGAAACAGGGGCGTGAGCGGCGGTTTCCTCCAAGAGACAGGAAGACCGGCGGCCGCCGGAATCGGAACTCTTGCAAGTCCGTGACCCGAACGAGGGGCACGGGCTTTTTTGATTTTCCACTTAAGGGCGAAAGGAGCTTCGTACGCTATGGAAATGACAGGCGCGCAGATTTTGATGGAAGGACTGGCGCGGGAGGGCGTGGAGCGTGTTTTCGGCTATGCCGGGGCCACCATCTGCCCCATTGCCGACGCGCTGAGGGTGGATCCGAATATTGAGTACACCCTGGTCCGCACGGAGCAGAACGCGGGGCACATGGCCTCGGGCTACGCGCGGATTACCGGGAAGACGGGCGTGTGCATCGTCACCTCCGGCCCGGGAGCGACCAATTTGATCACCGGCGTGGCGACCGCCTATATGGACTCCATCCCCATGGTTGCCATCACCGGGCAGGTGCCCTCCCACTTGATTGGACGGGACATCTTCCAGGAGGTGGACATCACCGGGGCGGTAACGCCCTTCACCAAGCATTGCTATTTGGTGAAAGACGCCGGGCAGCTACCCCAAGTGCTGCGGGAGGCGTTCCATATCGCGGCAACCGGCAGGCCGGGGCCGGTGCTGATCGACATTCCGATCGATGTGCAGGAACAGATGGTAAGTGATGTGGTATTCCCGGAGGAGGTCCGCATTCGTGGATATAACCCAAGCGTCCGGGGAAATGAAAAACAAATTGCCAACGTGGCTATGGCCATTGGCCTGGCGCAGCGGCCTGTGATCTGCGCCGGGGGCGGCGTGTTCCTGGCTCATGCGGAGGAGGAGCTGCGGGCTTTTGCCGAGCGGACCGGAATCCCGGTAGTGACAACGATGATGGGCCTGTCCCTGCTGCCTACGGAGCACCCGCTGAACATGGGCATGATCGGCGCCCATGGCAATAATACCGCCAATAAGGCCCTGGTAAAATCGGACCTCTTGATTATGATTGGAACCCGGGTGGCGGATCGCGCCATCGTGTCTCCGGATGAGATCCAGCGGCGCATGGCGAACATCCACATTGATGTGGACCCGGCGGAAATCGGGAAGAATATGCAGTCGACTCTGCCCCTGGTGGGTAATGCCAAGGTCATCCTTCAGCAGCTGATGGAGCGGGACACCGTGGCGGACTGCGCCGAGTGGCGGGAGATGCTCCAGGATCTGCGAAGGACCAACCTGGGCCGGGGGTATCCTGTCAAGGAGGGGTATGTGTTCCCCGGGCGGCTGCTGCGGCTGCTGGGCGAACGCCTCCGGGAGGATGCTGCGGTCTGCGTGGATGTGGGACAGAACCAGATCTGGGCCTGCAAGCACCTCCGGCTCCGGGGGACGCGGTTTTTGACCAGCGGAGGGCTTGGAACTATGGGCTACGCCATTCCCTGCGCCATCGGGGTGAAGACTGCCCAGCCGGAACGGCAGGTAGTGGCCGTGTGCGGCGACGGGTCTTTCCAGATGTCCATGAACGAGCTGGCCGCCGTGAAGGCCGGGGGTTTTGATCTCAAGATTGTGCTGCTGCGCAACGGTGTGCTGGGGCTGGTGAACCAGATTCAGGCAAAGGAACCCTATCACGGCCCCTTCGGCGTGCAGCTGGACGGGGACCCGGACTTCGTGGCCATCGCCGGGGCCTATGGCATTCCCAGTATGACGCTGCGGTCTGAGGCCAGGGTGGAGGAGACCCTGGACCGGTTTTTGGAGGAGAAGGGTCCCTGCCTTCTCATCGCCGAGGTCAGCCCTGAGTGGCGGACCACTGACTGAGTAGGGAGGAGTGCGATATGAAACAGACGATTTCCATTTTGGTGGAAAACCGGGCGGGCGTGCTGAACCGGATTGCCAGTCTCTTCTCCCGCCGGGCCTTTAACATCGACTCCCTGGCCGTGGGGGTGACGGACGACCCGTCGTTGTCCCGGATGACGATCATTGTGGACAACGGGAACAATGTAGTAGAACAGGTGGAAAAGCAACTCAACAAGCTGATCGAGGTCATCAAGGTCCGGACGCTGGACGAGTCCAACATGATCGGGCGGGAGCTGATGCTCATCAAAGTTAGCGCCAACAAGAACAACCGGGAGCATATCATGACCATCTGTAACATCTGCGGCGCCAAGGCGTCGGATATTTCGCCGACTTCCATGACGCTGGAGATTTCGGATACCCCGGACCGGGTGGACGTGTTCGAGGACATGATGCGGCCGTTCAACATCCTGGAGGTGGCCCGGACGGGAGTCATCGCCCTGCAAAAGGGCGGCGGAAAGATCTGAGGGGCTTTTTGCCCGCGCCCTAGAAAGGGGCAGCTGGACGGAGAAGCCGGAATGAAGATAAAAGGGCGGGAGGTATGATTTGTGGAATACAGGAGATTTGGCAATGCCATTGTCGCCAGGATCGACAAAGGGGAGGAGATCGTCGAAAAGGTGATGGAACTTGCCGGCAAGGAGCGGATTGCCCTGGCCAGCGTTCAGGCCCTGGGGGCCATCGGGAGCTTTACGGCGGGCGTGTTCCGCACGGACGAGAAGCGGTATTTGTCCAATGAGTTCGAGGGCTATTTCGAGATTGTGTCCCTGACGGGGACGATTAACACCATGGAGGGCAAGCCCTACTGCCACCTGCATATCAGCGCGGGGAACGAGAAAGGCGAGGTCTTCGGAGGGCATCTCAACCGCGCGGTTGTAAGCGCCACCTGTGAGATGGTGATCCGGCTGATAGACGGCAGGGTGGAACGGTATTTTGATGAGGACATCGGCTTGAACCTGCTTCAGTTCTGAGGGTTCAGGCGAAAAGAATCGGCCGGGCCGCCCAGGGTGGGATTCCCGGCGCAAGGAGGAGACAATGTGAAAATTAAGGCCACAGCGGCAATCATGGAATGCCTGCTGGAGCAGGAGGTGGACACCGTCTTCGGCTACCCCGGAGGCACGATCCTGAATGTCTACGACGAGCTGTACCGCTATCGGGACAAAATCCGCCATGTGCTGACCGCCCACGAGCAGGGGGCGGCCCACGCGGCGGACGGCTACGCCCGGTCCACAGGGAAGGTGGGCGTGTGCTTCGCCACCTCCGGACCCGGCGCGACAAACCTCACCACCGGCATCGCCACGGCGCACCTGGATTCCTCGCCCGTGGTGTTCATCACCTGCAATGTCACCGAGGCCACCCTGGGCAAGGATGCCTTCCAGGAGGTGGATATCACCGGCATTGCCATGCCGATTACGAAGGCCACCTTCCTGGTCCGGGACGCCAGCACCATCCCCACCGTCATGCGTCAGGCGTTTGCCGTGGCCGCCAGCGGCCGGCCGGGGCCTGTGCTCATCGACTTTTTGAAGGATGTGACCTTCCCCAGCGTGGAGATTGAATATGAGTTTGTCCCCTGGCGGGAGAATCGGAGCTGCGCCGGCATGCGGGAGCTGAACCGGGATCACGAGCTGAAAAAGCCCGCGCCCAATCAGCAGGATGTGGACATCCTGCTGGAGATGATTGCCGGGGCGGAGCGGCCCTTTGTCATCTGCGGCGGCGGTGTGGTTCTGGGCCGGGCGGACAAGGAGTTCAAGGAGTTCGCCGAGAAGCTGGATGCCCCGGTGGCCATCAGCCTGATGGGCGGCGGCGGCTTCTCGGGAAGCCATCCCCTCACCACCGGCATGATTGGCATGCACGGGTCCAAGGCGTCCAACACCGCCTGCGATGAGTGCGACCTGCTCATTGCGGTGGGCTGCCGCTTCTCCGACCGGGTGGCGCTGAACCCGGCTACGTTCGCAAGTCAGGCCAAGATCGTCCAGATCGACATTGATCGGGCGGAAATCGACAAGAACGTGCTGACGGACCACCATATCATCGGTTCCGCCCGGCGAGTGCTGGCAATGCTGAACGAAAAACTGCCGCAGTACAGCCACCAGGCGTGGAAGGAGCACATCCTGCCCCTCCGTGCCCCCTCCGTGGCGAAGGAGAGCGACCACCTGACCCCTCAGCAGATTCTAGAGGTCATCCGGCTCCAGATGCCGGAGGACGCCATCGTCGCAACGGACGTGGGACAGCACCAGATGTGGGGCATCCAGTACCTGCATTTCCAATATCCCGGCCAGATGCTCACCAGCGGAGGCTTCGGCACCATGGGCTTTGGCCTGGGAGCCGCCATTGGCGCCCAGACCGCCCACCCGGAAAAGCGGGTCTTCCACATCACCGGGGACGGATGCTTCCGCATGAACTGCCACGAGTTGGCGACGGTGGGATATTATAAGCTGCCTATCATCACCGTGGTGTTCAATAACGGAACTCTGGGCATGGTGCGGCAGTGGCAGAGCCTGATTTACGGCAAGCGCTATTCCGAGACCACCCTGGACCGGGGGCCGGACTTTGTGAAGCTGGCGGAGGCGTATGGCATCCGGGGCTTTCGGGTGGAGACTCCGGCGGACATGGAAGCTGCCCTGGCCCAGGCCCTGGGGAGCGGGGAGGCGGCGGTGATCGACTGCCGCCTGGACATCGATGAGATGGTCCGGCCCATGGTGGCGGCGGGGTCCGGGATCACGGACTTCCTGCTGAGTGAAGGAGGAGAGTTATGAGACGGCAATGGGACACCACGAAGAAGCTCTACACCCTCTGCGTGCTGACCGAAGACACCCCCGGCATCCTCAGCCAGGTGGCCCGGCTCTTCTCCCGGAAAGGCTATAACATCGAGTCCATCGTCACCGGCTCCACGGACCGGCCTCACACGGCGCGGCTGTCGATCAACATCATTGCGGACGAGCTGGTGGTGAACCAGCTGGCCACCCAATGCCGGAGGATATTGGGCGTTCAGGCGGTGAAGGTTCTGGATGAGGAAACCTGCGTCCGCCGGGAGATCGCCTTGATCAAGGTTCGGGCCATGGACCACAGCTCCCGGGATGAGATTATTCAACTGACGAATATTTTCCGGGGCCACATTATGGACGTGGACCGGGAATCCCTGACGGTCTGGGTCTTCGGGACCCAGAGCAAAAACGCGGCGCTGATTCAGATGCTGGAGGATTTCGGCATCCTGGAGATCGCGACTACCGGTACTATTGCCATCGAAAGAGGGCGTAGCACGATATATGATGAGAGCAAACTGAAGGAGGAGTATGAATATGGCAAGAATGTATTATGAAAAGGATTGCGACCTGGGCAAGCTGGACGGGAAGAAGATCGGCATCATCGGCTATGGCTCCCAGGGCCACGCTCACGCGCTGAACCTGAAGGAATCCGGTTGCGACGTGTGCGTGGGTCTCCGCCCCGGCAGCAAGAATCAGGCTGCCGCCGAGCAGGCCGGGCTGAAGGTCATGAGCGTCCCCGAGACCGCCAAATGGGCTGATATTATCATGATCCTCATCAATGACGAGGTTCAGGCCGACGTCTACAAGCGGGACGTCGCCCCCAACTTGGAGGCGGGCAACGCGCTGATGTTCGCCCACGGGTTCAACATTCACTTTAAGCAGATCGTGCCCCCGGCCGATGTGGACGTGCTGATGATCGCCCCCAAGGGTCCCGGCCACACGGTCCGCAGCCAGTATGTGGCGGGCAAGGGTGTGCCCTGCCTCATCGCCGTGGAGCAGGACGCCACCGGCAAGGCGTACGACATCGGCCTGGCCTATGCCGCCGGCATCGGCGGCGCCCGGGGCGGCGTCATGGAGACCACATTCCAGGATGAGACCGAGACCGACCTCTTCGGCGAGCAGGCCGTCCTCTGCGGCGGCGTGGTGGAGCTGATGAAGCTGGGCTTCGAGACCCTGGTGGAGGCGGGCTACGCCCCGGAGAACGCCTACTTCGAGTGTATCCACGAGATGAAGCTGATCATCGACCTCATCAACAAGGGCGGCGTCGCCATGATGAACTACTCCATCTCCGACACCGCCGAGTACGGCGAGTACGTGTCTGGTCCCCGGATTCTGCCCTATGAGGAGACCAAGAAGAACATGAAGGCGGTCCTCACCGACATCCAGAACGGCACCTTTGCAGGAAAGTGGATTGCCGAGAACAAGAACGGCCGCACCTTCTTCAACGCCAGCCGCGCCATCCTGGCCAAGCACCAGATGGAGACGGTGGGCGCGGAGCTGCGCAAGAACATGCTCTGGGGCAACGACACGGACCCGGACACTGCGTCGAACTGAGCAAGAGAAGGCGCCGCCTCCCCAGGCGGCGCCTTTTTGGAAGAAAGGACGGATTCTTATGGATCGATTGCTTCCCCAGCTCCTCCTCTACAGCGACTTGGGGGAGGACAGCATCCTCATCCGTATGGCGGAGATCGTCCGGGACTGCGGAAGAGGCGAAGAGAAGGACTCGCTGGTCCGGCGTCTCCACACCCAGGTCAAGCGGATCCTGGACCTCTCCACCGCCTGCGGCTTTGACGTGAATCTCTGGCAGTGCTACCTCACCTGGATCCTCATGACCAACGACAACTCCTTTACCCGGACCTGCGAGCGGGTGGGGGCCATGGAGGGCGGCAGCGTGAACCGCTTCGCACAAAAGGACTTTGCCGTCTTCCACCAGCTGTTTCACTACGACTTCTCCGGCCTGGAGGAGCGCTTGGGGACGGACTGCCTCTCCATCCTCTGCGATTACCGGGCCATCCCCAAGCGGGAGCGGACCTATAACCGGGATGTCAGCGCCCAGGTCCGGGCGCTGCGCAAGACGCTGGCGGCGGCGGAGGACGGGCATGAAATGTTTTGTCTGGTGACAGACTATTACCGGCGCTACGGCTACGGCGTCTTCGCCATGAATCGGGCGTTCCGCATCCGGCGGGGCGGCGGTGGGCTGGAGTTTCTGCCCATCAGCAACGTGGACGGCGTGCTTTTGGAGGACCTTTTGGGTTATGAGAGCCAGAAGCGGGAGCTGCGGCGGAACACGGAGGCGTTTTTGGCCGGGAAACACGCCAACAACGTCCTTCTCTACGGCGACGCGGGCACGGGCAAGTCCACCAGCGTCAAGGCCCTGATCAACGAGTACTACGACCAGGGACTGCGCATGATCGAGATTTATAAGCACCAGTTTGGGGAACTGTCCCATATCCTGGGAGAGATCAAAAACCGGAACTACCGGTTTATCATCTTCATTGACGATCTGTCCTTTGAGGAGAATGAGGTGGAGTACAAGTTCCTCAAGGCCGTCATTGAGGGCGGCGTGGAAACCCGCCCGGAAAATGTGCTGATTTACGCCACCTCCAACCGCCGCCACCTCATCCGGGAGACCTGGAACGACCGCACGGACATGGAGCACCACGGGGATATCCACCGCTCTGACACCATGGAGGAAAAGCTCTCCCTGGCGGCGCGGTTTGGCCTATCCATCAATTACAACGCTCCCACGCCCAAGGAGTTTCAGGCCATCGTCAAGGCCCTTGCCCGTCGGCAGGGGATTGCGATGGACGAGAAGACCCTGCTGGCGAAGGCCAACGCCTGGGAGGTCCGCCACGGCTGCTTTTCCGGCCGGACGGCCCAGCAGTTCGTCCACTATCTGGAGGGCCTGGAGGAATGAAGGTGGTGGTCAGCGCGTGTTTGCTGGGGGAGAACTGCAAGTACAGTGGCGGCAACAACCTGGATCCTCGGGTGACGGAGTTTCTTCGGGAACATGAGGCGATTCCTGTTTGCCCGGAGGTGCTGGGAGGACTGCCGGTCCCCCGGGTGCCGGCGGAGATCGTGGACGGCGTAGTAATGGAGCGGGACGGCGCGCGGGTGGACGAGGCGTTTCGCCGGGGGGCGGCGATCGCCCTGGAGCGGGCAAAGCAGGAAGGGGCCGGACTGGCCATTCTCCAGCCCCGGAGTCCCAGCTGCGGGGCAAAGCAGGTCTACGACGGGACCTTTTCCGGGCGGAAGATTGCTGGCATGGGCGTCTTTGCCCGGCTGCTGGCGGAGAACGGATTCCGAATTCTGGAGCCGGAGGACCTGCCCTGACGGGCGAGAATGGGGCTTGCGGACTGGCGGAGGCGTATGGTATAATCACTTCGTTATGTTCCCGCTGCGAGGGCGGAATACGTGGAAAGAGGGCAACACACGATGATGGACTCAAAATGGCTTGAGACCTATCAGGAGGAGATTGATACCTTCTCCGGAAAAATCAGGGACTTCCAAGAGGGAAAGATTGAGAAGAAGGACTACAAGGGCTACTCTGGCGGCATGGGAAGCTACGCTCAGCGGGACCAGATGAAGCACATGCTCCGCCTGCGGATGCCCGGCGGGCGGCTGACGCTGGAGCGGCTGAAATTTTTGGCGGACACCGTGGAGCGCTACGGCGTTCAGCGGATGAAGCTCACCACCTGCGAGACGGTGCAGCTCCACGACCTTCCGGCGGAGCAGGTGCCCGTCATCATGGGGGAGGCGGTTTCCTTCGGCATCATCTGCCGGGGCGGCGGCGGAGACAATCCCCGGAACGTGATGTGCAGTCCCCTGTCCGGCGTGCAGCAGGGGGAGTGCTTCGACGTGGCCCCCTGGGCCGAGGCGGTGACGAAGTACCTCCTCTCCATCTGCCGGGATATCCGCATGCCCCGGAAGCTGAAAATCGCCTTTTCCAACGGCGTGGACGACTCCGTTCACAGCGCCTTCCGGGACATAGGCTTCCGGGCCAATCCCGACGGGACCTTCTCCCTGCGCATCGCCGGCGGCCTGGGGGCCGCGGGACACCGCATGGGCGTTTTGGTGGCCGAAGCGGTGAAGCCCGGAGAGGTTCTCTATTACGTCAAGGCCATGGTGGACACCTTCTGCCAGCACGGCAACTATGAAAACCGGGCCAAGGCCCGGACCCGCTTCATGCAGGACACCCTAGGTCCTGACGGACTCAAGGAGGCATTCTTGAAAAACGTGGAGGCCGCAAAAGCGGCGGGCGGGCTGGAGCTTACGGGCCTGGAGGCCCCCGCCGCCGTGGATAAGGGCGGAGCCGTGCTGGACCACCCTCGGGCCATCCCCCAGAAGCAGCCGGGGCTGTACGCGGTGAAATACCACCCCATCGGCGGTATGCTGCCGGTGCACAAGCCCGCGGAGCTGTACGCCGTTTTGAAGGATATTCCGGGAGCGGAATGCCGGGTGGGTCCGGATGAGACGCTGTATCTCATCAACCTGAGCGCAGCTGAAGCCTCAAAGGTGCTCTCCGCCACGGAGGATGGTGCGGTCACGGAGTTCGAGTACAGCGTGGCCTGTATCGGCGCGACGGTCTGCCAGCAAGGTGTGCGGGACAGCCAGGGGCTGCTGCGGGCCGCCGTGGCGGCGGTCCGAGAGGCAGGAATCCCCGACGGCGCGCTGCCGAAGGTGTGCATTTCTGGCTGTCCCTCCAGCTGCGCGGCACATCAGGCAGGGGTCATCGGCTTCCAGGGCGGCGTGCGCCTGGAGGACAAGAAGCCCCAACCCGCGTTCCGGATGTTCCTGGGCGGCAGCGATGCGCTGGACGGCGCGCGCTTCGGCGAGGCCGGGGCGGTGATTTTGGAGAAGGATATTCCCACCCTGCTGGAAGAGCTGGGGAAGGCCGCCGCCTCTGCGGGACAGAGCTGGAGCCAGTGGTCCGAAGCCCATCGGGAGGACCTGGAGGCCATCGTGGCGAAGTATGCTTAAATTGCCTGGTTAAAAGGGGAAGGGCGGGCACGGTTGTGCCCGCCTTTTGTCCCTGGAAAGGATTACGTATGAAACGAATTTGCTGCCTATTCTTGCTGCTTGTGCTGCTGAGCGCCTGCGGAGGAGATCTGCCGGCACCGGTCGGGACGCCGGAGGCTCCGGAAACGCCGGAACCTGCTTCCGGCGAGACAGTTTCCTTTACAGACGACCTGGGACAAGCCTTTGAACTGGAGCAGCCCCAGCGGGTGGCGGCGATGATCGGCAGCTTTGCCGACATCTGGTGCCTGGCCGGGGGAGAGGATTCCCTTGTCGCTGCTGCCGGAGACGCCTGGACCTCCTTCGACCTGGGGCTGGGGGATAACGTGGCCAATCTGGGAGGCGTGAAGGAGACGAATCTGGAGGTTTTGCTGGAGGCGGAGCCGGATTTGATTTTGGCCAGCGTCAACACTGCCGCCCACCTGGAGCTTCAGGAGACCTTCGCCCAGGCGGGGATTCCCGCGGCGTATTTTGAGGTGGATTGCTTTGACGACTACCTCCGGATGCTGGAGGTCTGCTCCCGCCTGACGGGCTGTCCGGAGCGGTACGAGGCCAACGGGACCTCGGTGCAGTCCCAGGTGGATGCCGCAATCGCCCGGCAGGACGGCTCTGCCCCCAGGGTGCTCTATGTCCGGGCCACCGGCAGCGGCTGCAAGGCCAAGGGCAGCGAGGGCAGCGTCCTGGGGGAGATGCTGGCGGATCTGGGCTGCGTAAACATCGCGGACAGCGGCGGGCTGCTGGAGAATCTCAGCCTGGAGGGCATCATCACCGGAGACCCGGACTACATTTTTGCCATCCTCCAGGGAGCGGACTCTTCCGCGGCGGAGAAGTCTCTGGACGCGGCGCTGCTGTCGAACCCCGCCTGGAGCAGCCTCCGCGCGGTGGAGGAGGGGCGGTTCATCACTCTGGACCACCGGCTCTACAACCTGAAGCCCAACGCACGCTGGGGAGAAGCCTATGAAGCGCTTGCGGATATCCTCTACCCGGCCTGAGCCGGCGCTGCTGGGCCTGGGGCTTTTGGCGGCGCTGGCGGCGCTGCTGAGCCTGTGCCTGGGAGCAGCAGCGGTGCCGCCGGGGGAGGTTTTGGCGGCGCTGCTGGGAAGGGGCAGCGGCCCGGCGGCGCGGATTATCCTCTATGCCCGGCTGCCCCGTACCTGCGGGTGTTTATTGGCGGGGGCAGCGCTGGCGGTGTCGGGGACGGTTATCCAGGGGGTCCTTGGGAACCCCCTGGCCGCGCCCAACGTCATCGGCGTCAACGCCGGGGCGGGCTTTTTTACGGCGATCTGCGCCGCGCTCTGGCCCACCTGGACGGCGGCGGTTCCCTTCGCGGCGTTTTTGGGGGCGCTGGGAGGCGTGCTGCTGGTGCTGTTCATTGCGGAGCGCACCGGCGCGTCCAGGATGACTCTGGTCCTGGCGGGCGTGGCGGTGTCCGGCATGTTCAGCGCGGGCATCGACGCCGTGCTGACCCTCTACCCCGACGCGCTCAACGGCTATACGGACTTTCGGGTGGGCGGCGTGGCGAATTTAGCCATGAGCCGGATTCTCCCGGCGTTTTGGGTGGTGCTGGCGGCTTTTTTGCTGGTGCTCTCCCTGGCGGGGGAGATGGACGTGCTCCTTTTGGGTGAGGAGACTGCACGGAGCCTGGGCCTTCCGGCCCGGCCGCTGCGGCTGGTGCTGCTGGCGTTGGCGGCGGCGCTGGCGGGGGCGGCGGTGAGCTTTGCGGGGCTTTTAGGCTTCGTGGGGCTTATCGCGCCCCACATGACCCGCCGCCTGGTAGGGGAGGACAGCTCCGCCCGGCTGGTTCTGGCGGCGGCGCTGGGAGGCGCAGGGCTGCTGACGCTGTGCGATATTGTAGCGAGGACGATTTTTGCCCCCTATGAGCTGCCGGTGGGGGTTGTGCTGTCCCTGCTGGGGGGGCCGTTTTTCATCTGGCTGCTGGTGCGGCAGAAGAGCCGGCCCTCCAGACGGCGGAAGGAGGCTGGCCGTGCTTGAATTGAAAAGCCTCTCAGCGGGCTATCCGGGCCACTCAATACTGGAGGACGTGTGCCTGGCCGTCCGGCCCGGAAAGGTGCTGGTTTTGCTGGGACCCAACGGCTGCGGGAAGAGCACCCTGCTGCGGACTATCCCCGGCCTCCTGCCGGCGCTGGGGGGCGAGGTGCTGCTGGACGGGAAGCCCCTGGGGTCCTATACGCCCCGGCAGGCCGCCCAAAAGATCGCCTATCTGCCCCAGTCCCGGACCGTGCCCAGCATTACGGCCCGGCGGATGGCGCTCCACGGGCGGTTTCCCTATCTGTCCTATCCCCGCCGGTACCGGCGGGAGGATTTTGCGGCGGTGGACCGGGCCTTTGCCCAGGTGGACGCCGCGGACCTGGCGGAACGGCCCATGGCGGAGCTGTCGGGGGGACAGCGGCAGAAAGTCTATCTCGCCATGGCTCTGGCCCAGGAGACGGACATCATTTTGATGGACGAACCCACCACCTACCTGGACGTCCGGCATCAGCTGGAGACCCTGGCCCTGACCCGCCGCCTGGCGGCGGAGGGCCGGGGCTTGGCGGTGGTGCTCCACGATTTGTGCCTGGCCCTGGCGGTGGCGGACGAGGTGGCCGTGCTGGGGGCAGGGCGTCTGCTGGCCCTGGGCGGAGCGGAGGAGATTTACCAGAGCCGGATTTTGGAGGAGGTCATGGGCGTGCGCCTGGACCGCTCCGCTGGCCCCAGAGGCTGGCGTTATTTTTGCGAACTGCCGGAGGAGGCGTGAGGGATGGGATACTTTCCGTTTTTCGTGGACCTGGAGGGCCGGGAGGGCCTGATTATAGGCGGCGGGACCGTGGCGGCGCGCAAGGTCCGCAAGCTGCTGCCCTACGGCCCCCGGCTCACCGTGGCCGCGCCGGAGATCCTGCCGGAGCTGGCGGGGCTGCCGGATGTGACGCTGGTGCACCGTGCCTTTTCGCCGGACATGCTGGAGGGGAAATTTTTTGTCATCGCCGCCACGGGCGACGCCGGGGTGAACCGCGCGGCTGCCACCCTCTGCCGGGAGAGAGGCGTGCTGGTGAACGTGGTGGACGACAAGGACGGCTGCGGCTTTCTCTTTCCGGCCCTGGTGAAGCGGGGAGAGCTGTCGGTGGGCGTGTGCACCGCCGGGGCCAGCCCCAGCGCCGCCGTTTGGCTCAAGAGGCGGATCGCGGCCCAGGTTCCGGAGGATTTCGGGCAGCTGCTATCCTACCTGGGGGAGCTGCGCCCGGTGGTCCGGGAGCGGGTCCCAGAGGAGGCGCGGCACGCCGGGATATATTCCCGCCTCTTCGCGGCGTGCCTGGAGCGGGGGGGTCCCCTGGAGGAGGAGACGCTGACGGCGATCCTGGAGGATACGCCCCGAAGCGGCAGGGTCTACTTGGTAGGCGCGGGCTGCGGAGCGGCGGACCTCATCACGGTCCGGGGGCTGCGGCTGCTGGAGCGCTGCGGCGCGGTGGTCTATGACGACCTGCTTGCCCAGAAGCTGCTGGACGCCGCGCCAGAGGGGGCAGAGCGGCTGTACGTAGGCAAGCGGCAGGGACGCCACTCCATGGCGCAGGAGGACATCAACGCGCTCTTGATCGAAAAGGCCCAGGAGGGAAAGATGGTGGTCCGGCTCAAGGGCGGGGACCCCTTTGTCTTTGGCCGGGGCGGGGAGGAGGCATTGGCCTTGCAGGCGGCCGGTGTGGAGTGGGAGTACGTTCCCGGGGTGAGTTCCGCCGTGGCAGTGCCTGGGGCGGCGGGCATTCCCGTCACCCACCGGAGGGTCAGCCGGAGCCTTCACGCCGTCACGGCCCATACGGCGGACGCGCCGGATGGGCTTCCGGAGGAGCTGGAGGATTTGGCTCGCCTGTCCGGGGGGACGCTGGTGTTTTTGATGGGTCTTTCCCGGCTGGAGGATCTGGCCCGGCAGCTGGTAGAGGCGGGCCTTCCTTTGCAGACGCCTGCGGCAGTGGTTTCCGGCGAAAACGCCCCCCGGCCCATGGCGGTCCGGGGGACGCTGGAGGATATCGCCTGCAAGGCCCGGGCTGCCGGGGCAGAGGCCCCTGCGGTCATCATTGTGGGCGGTACGGCGGGAATGGACTTACGGCGCTGACTCCTCCGCCGCACTGCCGTAACCATAGCGCGTTCTCTGGGTGAGGAGGAAGACGGCGGTAATGGCAAGGGTCAGCAGTTCCGCCGCTGTCACCGCCAACCAGATGCCGTCCAGCCCCAGGAAGAGGGGCAGAAGGAAGATGGCCGCCACCTGGAAAAGCAAGGTCCGCAAGAAGGCGATGGCGGCGGAGAGAGGGCCGTTGCTCAGGGCGGTGAAGAAGGCGGAGCCGAAGATGTTGAAGCCCATGGCCAGGAAGGACAGGGCGTACAGCCGGAAGCCCCGGGTGGTGAGGGCCAGCAGATCCGTGTCGTAGCCCACGAAGATACGGGACAGCGGCGGCGCCAGCAGCACGGCGGCGGCGGTCAGCCCGGCGCAGGCAAACAGCATCAGCCGGAGGCTCTTGCGGAGGAGACTGCGCAGCTCCGCGTGGTTGCCCGCGCCGTAGTGATAGCTGATGATGGGACCTGCTCCTACCGAGTAGCCCATGAAGACGCCGATGAAGATGAAGTTGACGTACATGATGACGCCGAAGGCGGCCACGCCGTCCTCACCGATGAGGTGCATGAGCTGGAAGTTATAGAGGATGCTGACCAGGGACGTGGAGAGGTTGCTCATCATCTCAGACGATCCGTTGGAGCAGGTCTGGCCCAGGACCCGGCTCTCAAGCCGGGTTTTCGTGAGGCGGAGGGGGCTTTTGTTGGGCAGGAGGAAATAGACTAGAGGCACCATGCCGCCTACGAAGGAGCTTGCCACGGTGGCGATGGCGGCTCCCGCCACCCCCCAGGGCAGTACGCCCACCAACAGCCAGTCCCCAACGATGTTCGTCAGGCCCGCCGCCACGGTGAGGGCCAGGCCCAGCTTAGGCCGTTCCGCCGCCACCAGGAAGCTCTGAAACATGTTTTGCAGAATGAAAGGTACCAGGGCCAGGGAGAGAATGCGGCCATAAAGGATAGCCTGGCCCAGCATGGCTCCGTCGGCCCCCAAAAGGATGCAGAGGGGTTCCATGATGAGTTCCGCCAGCACCGTCAGGGCTGCGCCTGCGGCGATGCCGGTGTAGACGATGAGGGAAAAATAGCGGTTCGCCTGGGACAGATTTCCCTCGCCCATGGTTCGGGCCACCACGGCGCTGCCGCCGGTGCCCAGCATGAAGCCCACCGTGGCAAAAATCATCAGGGCGGGCATGATGAGGTTCACCGCCGCGAAGGCGGTCTTCCCCGCGTAGTTGGAGACGAAGACGCCGTCCACCACGCCGTAGATGGACGTGAAGATGAGCATAACTATCGTGGGGAAGGTGAAGCGCAGGAGCTTTCGATAGGTGAAATGCTCAGATAAATGGATTTGCATAAGGATTTCCTTTCTCTTTATATCAGGGGCTGCAAGTTGATTGAACAGATATGCACGGCTCTGGCGGCAGCCTGGACGGTTTTTTCGCCGCGCCGCGGTTCCCCGCAATCCGCCGAAATCGCGGGGGCAATCTGCGTGCCTGAAAGGGGGGACTTACGGGATACGCCCAGCATCCTCCGATTTGGAAAGCAGGTCCTCATTTTTGGGGGATGGAAGCCGTCTCCTTCCGGAAGAGAGACAACCATTTCCGGGACAGGCGGATCACCGTCTTCCACTCCTCCTCCGTCAGCCCCGAGGCAGCGGCACGCTCCGCCTCCATAATGGGGAGTACCTTTTCCCGGATCAAATCCCGGCCCCGGTCGGTGAGGAAGAGGGAGACCTCCCGGCCCTCTCTGGGGCGGAGGGAGAGGTATCCGCCGCGCTCCAGCTTCTGGACGGAGGAGTGGACTGTCTGCTTGCTGAGGAAAAACTGCCGGCAGATGTCCTTTTGCGTGCAGCCCTCCCCCAGCTCGGCCAGGCTCCAGAGCACCCAGAGGGCGCTGTCCGATAGGCCGAAGCCCTGGGCCAGGGCATGATAAAACTCGTCAATCTGATGGTCGATCTGGATATAGTTTTGAAACAGCTCATAGTTGTTCATAGGTGCGGACGCCCCCCATAGTATGAAATCGGACTTGCACGGGACATTATAGTCTGATTTCATACCAAAGTCAAGAGGCAATCTTGGCGGCTTTTTATAAGAGAACGTGTTGTTGGCGTAGAACTCCAGCAATTTCACGAAACCGGATGGAAGCGAGTGAAATTTTGTGATAGCATCTAAGTGATAAACTGAAATGGGAGGCTGATTGTTATAGAGTTAAGAAGGGCAGCAGTAAAGGATGCTGATACCATTTGGAAATTACAGATAGACGCATTTTCTGAATTACTTGCCAGATATCAGGATTACGATACAAGCCCAGGTAACGAAACGATCGAGAAAATAGAAGCAAAACTCAAACAGACGTTTACTTTTTTTATTTTATTACAGATCATGATAAAATAGTTGGCGTTATCAGAGTTATAGATACGAAAGATGATAGGCGAAAGAGAATTTCCCCGCTTTTTGTTATAAAGGAATTTCGAAACAGAGGATATGCTCAGTCCGCAATAGTAGAAGTGGAGAATATTCACGGAGGGAATAACTGGGAGTTGGATACGATTCTTCAAGAAGATGCCAATTGTTATCTGTATGAAAAGATGGGGTACCATAGGACAGGGCAAACAGAAATAATTAGCGACAGAATGACAATTATACACTATGAAAAGAATTAGCAATTTCAGTTTATCAGGGGGATTGCCGGCAACGGCAATTCCGGCTTATGGATATTCTGGCGAGTCGTTTTATAAAGCAATATTAAGCAATGCCCATCTGAAAAGGGACCCTTTGCGCCGTAATTTCAGATTGGCGTTGCTGGATAAACGCTGGCTCGTTCGACAGAAACGAGTGGAGCAAGCCGCATGCCTATGGCCGGGTCAGAGCGCCATTTTTTCATTTTCGGAGGCAGCATCATGGCAGATATATTGTCAAAATTATACAATATTCCGAACTTGCACAGTATTTAAGAGAAGCTATGGGAGGATGGCGTTAGGATCAAACGAGCATTGACGCCTGACAGGAGAACGATTGTTAATTTCTTCAAAGTATGCGCAAAAGAGGATTATTCAGATGAAGTGAAAGCCACATTTTCGAACAATCCCATAACCTGTTACATCGCGACAAAGAAAATCATTGACTTTGCCTGCTATGAAGCAACTGCCAAAAATTTTTTTGGCCCATGGCCGTGCTGGAGACAGAGAGGAAAAAGGGAATTGGAAAGGCGCTCCTGTTAAAATCTTTGGAATCCATGCGGGAGCTAGGCTACGCGTATGCCATTATAGGATGGCCTGCCAGGTCCGCGATTGATTTTTATAAGAAATGCGAAGGCGCGGCTACGATTGAGGAAAAATCCTCGGGAGTCTATAAAAGAATGATTGAAATTGATAGTAAGTTCCAATTTATCGGGCATTCACCCCTCGCAAAAGACCAGCCATTGGGAAATGCAGAAAAAGGGACCCGGAAATCCGGGTCCCCGTTTTATGGTCAGGCGAATGAAAAAATTGGACTTTGAATTCTTCTCAGCGCTGCCCGCTGTGCTTTTCCGTAGAGATGCGCAGCGCGTGGCAGATGGAGGGGATGGATTCCCCCTGGAAGCTGGAGGTGGGGGACAGAAGAGCGCCGGTGGGAGCGAAGACGATATTCTTCCACTTTCCCTGCCGCATTCCGGAAAGAAGATAGCCGTTCAGCACGGAGGCGGAGCAGCCGCAGCCAGAGCCGCCGGCGTGCATGTCCTGCTTCTCCCGGTCATAGAGGAGGAGGCCGCAGTCCTGGAAATGCTCCCCCATGTCCATGCCGTCCCTGGCGAAAAAGTCCCGGACGATGGCATGACCCAGCTCTCCCAGGTCTCCGGTGACCACCAGATCGTAGTCCTGGGGCTTTGTTCCGGTGTCCTGGAAGAAGGCCGAGAGGGTGTCGTAAGCGGCGGGGGCCATAGCCGCCCCCATGTTGTTGGCGTCGGCGATGCCCTTGTCCACAATTTTGCCGCAGGTGACATGAGTGATATAGGGTCCCGGCCCGTCGGAGGCCAGGATGGTGCACCCGGCGGCAGTGGCGGTCCACTGGGCAGTAGGGGTGCGCTGATTGCCGTATGGCACGGGCATCCGGTACTGCCGCTCGGCAGTACAGAAGTGGGAGGAGGTCATAGCTGCGGCCTTTTGGGCAAATCCGCCGTCAATGAGCATGGCCGCCAGGGACAGGGATTCCCCCATGGTGGAGCAGGCCCCGTAGAGTCCGTAGAAGGGCACGCCGAATTCCCGCAGGCCGAAGGAAGACCCGATGCATTGGTTCAGCAGGTCTCCGGCGAAAATATAATCCAGATCGCCGGGTTTGAGCTTAATTTGGTCCAAGGCCCTCTGAAGCACCCGTTTTTGCATGATGGACTCCGCCTTTTCCCAGGTTTTCTCCCCGAAGAAGGAATCTTGCTCCAGCTCGTCGAAGTGCTCGCGCAGGGGGCCTTCCCCCTCCAGTTTGCCGCCGATGTTGGCGTAAGAGATCACAGAAGGGGGATGCTCCAGGGTGACCGTCCGCCGCCCAATCCGTTTGTTGTTCATAGCGCGCCTCCTTGTGGCGGTTTTTTAGAATAGGGTATCCAGAAGGCGGCGGATTATGCGGGGGAGAACATGGTAAAAGGTGCTGTTTTGGATTCTAATTCTTGCGCAAGGCAACCGGTTTTGCTATACTTGAAAAAAGTAAGCCCCGGGATGGGAAATATGGAAAGAGGAGAGACGCAATGAATTATGAAATCAAGGGCGAACCGATGCCCGTCGTTATCTGTGACCTGAACGCCGGTGAGACCATGATCACGGAGAAGGGTTCCATGGTTTGGATGAGTCCGAATATGGGGATGCAGACCTCGGCGGGAGGCAGCCTCGGCAAGGCATTTGGCCGGATGTTCTCCGGCGAGTCCATGTTCCAGAACCTTTATACTGCCCAGGGCGGCCCGGGCATGATTGCTTTTGCTTCCAGTTTCCCCGGGGTGATCCGGGCGGTGGAGATTGGCCCGGGCAAGTCCATTGTGGCACAGAAATCGGCCTTCCTGGCCTCGGAGCAGGGAGTGGAGCTGTCGGTGTTCTTCCAAAAGAAAATGGGCGCGGGCTTCTTCGGCGGCGAGGGCTTCATCATGCAAAAGCTCGGCGGCCGGGGAATCGCCTTCCTGGAGATTGACGGCTCCGCGGTGGAATACGACCTGGCCCCGGGACAGAAGCTCATCGTGGATACCGGCAATCTGGCCATGATGGACGAAACCTGCTCCATCGACATCCAGTCTGTCAAGGGCGTGAAGAATGTGCTCTTTGGCGGCGAGGGCATGTTCAACACCGTGATTACCGGCCCGGGCCACGTAGTGCTCCAAACTATGCCCCTGAGTTCCTTTGCAGGGTCCATTGCCTCGGTGCTGCCCTCGAAGAGCTGAGGAACAAACGGCCTGTCTCGCCCTGCAAAAACGGGGGGGGACCGGATTTCAGGCAAAAAGCGGGTCCCTAGAGAGGAACAGCTTCTCTAGGGACCCGCTTTTTATTTGCGGTTTTTGCATGTCCACCCGTTTACTCCGGTGTGGTCAGCCCTGCTCGCCGCAGAGCTTCACCCCGCCAAGGGCCATAGCGAAGACAAACCAGAAGATGCACATCACCCTGGGATAGTTCCAGAGGTAGTCCGCCAGCCCGCAGACCATCGCCCCGCAGAGAGCGGCGCAGGCGGCACAGGTGATGATTCTGGCGGCACCGTCGGCACAGTGGCGGACGGTGTGGGCCGCCCGCTTGATGCCCCACAGGATGGAACCCACGAAGCCGGTAAAGCCCAGGATGCCCAGCTCGGCCCAGACCTGGAGATAGATGTTGTGGGAGTGGACGAAGGGCGTCCGGGCGTGGTAGAGGTTCAGCAGCTTCACGTACCGCTGCACAGCGGCGGTGCCCAGCCCCGCGCCGGAGAGCGGGTGGCGCACGATGACGTCCAGGCCCGCTTTGAACAGGGAGAAGCGGCTGCTGGTGGATGAGTCGGAGCTGTCGAAGATTGTCAGGACGCGGTTCCAGATGCTGGCGGGCAGAAAGGGCACGGCCAGGCAGCACAAGACAATGAAAACCGGCATCAGCTTGGGTCTCCAAAGGAAAATCATCACCACCATGACGCAGGCGAAGCCGATCCAGGCGGCGCGGCAGTAGGTCATGCCCATGGCAGTTCCGCCCAGAACAAAGGCTGCCGAGGCTGCCAGCTTGGAAAAAACGTGTTTGGAACAGAGAATCAGAGCCAGGGTCAGGGGCATCAGCAAAAGCAGCACCTCGGCGAAGGTGTTGGGGTTGTCAAAGAAGGACATGACCCGGCTGGGCATGTCGGCATTGAGGTCCAGATCCACATAGGACTCATTGACCTCCAGCCCGGAGAGTCTTTGAAAAATGGCGTACAGGGAAGAGAGGGCGACGCAGCCGGAGGCCCCGGCCGCCAGACGCTTGAGTTCCTCCGCCGTGCGCAGGGCGCTGACGGTGACCAGCACGCAAAGGGCGGCGGAGACGTGATAGATGAGGAAGCGAACGGAAGCGTTCCGGGTGAAGGAGAACACCACGCCCAGCAGCACCGCCCCGAAAAACAGCATGGGGAAAAAGCCGATCCGCTCCACATCCAGATGCCGGTCTCCCCGGCCCATGGCCCCGGTGTGGAGCAACAAAAGCAGCAGGACGAAGGCCATTAGCGTATACGCATTGTTCCAGAACTCATAGGGGATGACCCATAAGAGGAGAATCAGCCACCCCTCGGCGAAGGCAGTTTCGTCTCCCAGGCGGAAAGCCAGCCGGGAGAACAGGCTGGTTTCAAAGGTCCCCTCCAGGAGAAGGTAAAACCTCCGCAGCAGCCGTCCCGGCAGGTTCACGAGCCACGACAGCAGATGGCATACGCAGCTGTCCGGCCAGGCCCGAGCCACGGCGCCCTCCCGGCACAGGGGGCGGAGAAGGGTGCTTTCGTCGATTTGCGCGTTGCACCAGGCCCCCAGCCAAACGGCTAGACGGTGCAGCCCGCTGTCCTGGTAGGCGGCCTGAACGAGCAGCAGCAGATGGAAGAGATAGCTTTCTTTCAAGAGAGTCATTAGTGTTCCTCGCTTTTTTAGGATGGAGTCCGGAAGTCCGTTCCGGGTCCCGGCGGTGTCCGTCAGATGTGGTTTTTCAGCCGGTAGAGCTGGGTGAGGGTGAAGAAGTGCTTCCCCCGGACCAGGTTGGCCACCATTTGCTTGTTGGGGCTGAGGCCCGCCGGCGTCAGCTCCCGGATGGCTTTTGCCATCTCTGGCTGGCAGCAGAACTCCTTCACGGCCATTTGCCGCTGGCGGATGGATTTCGGGTTGTCCCGGGCGTACTCGTTGCCCACGGCGATGAGCAGCCCCGCCCAGTTGGAGCTTTCCCGCCATTGAGGCCGGGCAGACTCCAGGCCGTACTTGGCGACCAGGGCTTCCTTCCGCTCCATGAAGCGGCGAAAGACTTGGGAGAAATTTTGCATGTAGTGATGGGTGGCGGACTCGCCGTGGAGGAAATAGCGGTAGAGGGGCTGATCCGTCGCGGCTAAGGAGTGAGCGTTGCAAAAGTATTCCAGGACGAACAGCTCGTCCTCCAGGTAAGGGCCGTCAAAGGTGATGTGGGCTTTGCGGATGATATCCGCCGAGAAGAGGTAGCAGACGCTGTAGCCGTTAAACACCGGCTGCGTCAGCCGGTCTCCCACCAGAGGGTGGATCAGCTTCTCCTGGATGTCGGACTCCGAGAAGATACCGGCGGGAAGCTGGGCCTGCACAGCGTGCTTGCCGTCGGGCCAAAGGTAGGTAATGGCGCAGGCGGCGGTGTCCGCGCCGGACTGCTCCCGGAGGTTCCACAGGGTTTCCAAAGCCTGAAACTCATAGCAGTCGTCGGCGTCCAGAAAGGCGATATAGTCCCCCCTGGCCTCCTGCAGCCCCAGGTTTCTCGCGGCGCTGACGCCCTGGTTTTTCTTCCGGTGGAAGACCCGGACGCGATCGTCCTTGGCGGCGAACTGGTCGCACAGGGCAGGAGAGCCGTCGGTGCAGCCGTCGTCCACTAAAATCAGCTCCCAGTCTGAGAAGGTCTGGCGGGCCACGCTGTCAAGGCATCGGTGCAGGAATTTCTCCGCCTGATAGACGGGGACGATCACAGAAATGCTGGGCATAGGCAACCTCCACGCGCCGGGGCGCTGTTTCAGAGTGACAGCCAAATAAAGGGGACCCTCCCGCAGGAAGGTCCCCGGACAAAACGCCGGCTGCCGGAATGTAAAGCCATTGTACCCCATTTTCTCCAGAAGGTCAACGACTTTTCCACAGCCCTATAAAGTCTGCTGAAGTTCGTCCGGAGACTCGTTTCCCTCCGTCTCTTCCAGGAAGAGTTCCTCTGCCTGCCGCTGTGCCTCTAGCAGAGTTTCCCGCAGCAGGGCCAAGGACTTCTCCGTATCGGTGACGGTGTTGAATAACAGCAGATACTCTTTGGAAAGTGCGGTCATGGCAGAACATCCTTTCTTAACAAACACAAAATATAGCTGGGTGATAAGGGTATGATACACAAGATTCAGTAAATAACTTGTCTGAATTTGTCGAGGAGTTCCGGAAAATGAAAAAAATAGAGGGACTGGAAAGATTGACGGCGAAAGCGGGGGAAGTCCCCGCTTTTTTGGCGCGTGCCGGGCGAAAGCCGAGGAAAGCGCCGTAATTTTACTGGGAGGTTGGTGATAACACGGGCCGGACCGCTTGGCCTGAGATGGAAAATATTAGAAGTAAACGCCCGGGTCATCCGTCCGTTCAAACATTTTCCTTCTGTAAAAAGCCGGAAATCTTGACGGGGAGGAAAGGGACAGAGTATGCTTAATGCGATAAAGAAGCCCCGCCAGCCGGAGGGGAGGGGGCGACATTGCATATGCCGCGGCCTGCGGGCGCGGCGGACAGGAGGTGCGTATGCCGGAAGGAACCAACCGAACCAGGCAGGAACTGGATGCGGCCCTGCGGGATCTGCTGAAGAGAAGACCGCTGGAACAGATTCGGGTCCGGGAGCTGATGGAGCTTTGCGGACTCCGGCGGCAGTCGTTTTACTATCATTTTAAGGATGTCTTCGAACTGTTTGCCTGGTCCGTCCGGCGGGAGCGGGAGCGGCTGCTGGAACGGCAGCGGGAGTGCCTGACCTGGCGGCAGGCGCTGATGGACCTGATGGAGCATGTGGATAGGAATCGGGCATTTTATCTGACGGTATTGAACCGGGACGGACAAGCAGGGCTGGAGGCGTTGGTTCCCCTGGATGAGACGGTGCGGATGGTCCAGCGGTATTACCGGGACCGGGGCGGCGTGCTGCCGGACCCGGAGGGGGAGGAGCGGAGCTGCCGTTGCATTGTGGCGTTGGTGCTGTCCTTGCTGGAGAGCTGGATTCGCGGGGGACTGGCGCAGCCACCGGAAGAACTTGCCGCCGTCCTGGAGGAGACGGCGGAGCGGATGGCAGAAGGAGAGGCGTGGAGGACCCTGCGGGAGCAAGGGAGCTGCGGCGAGATTTTTTAGCAGACACGGAGGCAGAAGAGGACGGGGTTTCCCGTCCTCTTTTTTCAAACGGCAGTGTTCGACGGATTTTGACAATTCCTGCAAATTTGTCCCAAAATAGACGTTTTTTGCAAAAGTGTCCCTTTGGGAAAAGCGTGCGCCTATTTATAATCAAACAATAACAGGAAGTGATGCTGTGAAGAAAGTCTGCTATAACGTTGTTTTGCAAAGCCAGCTGGGACCTCGCAGCGGAGAGCTGCTGCTTCAAGAAAGCGAAGCCGGAACGGTCTCTGGAGAGCTTTGTCTTTTAAATTGCCGAAACCATTTTTCCGGCGTCGTGCTGCAAAGCGGAAAGTACCTGATTTCCGGCGCGCTGCGTTCCCGAGTGGGCAAAGAGCCTTATGACGCCATTTTCACGATCCGTCAGGGCCGCCTCTGCGGCGGGCTGGTGACGAGCCACGGCTGCTGGGACCTCAAGGGCGCGGAGTCGGCAGACGCGGCCCGCAAGACAGAACAGCCGGCCTTTGAAACGGCGTTATGACGAAACGGCTGGAGTCGACTTACACTTTTTTCCAAAAGTCCGTTTGATTTGCTAGATAGAGATAACCGGTCCTGCAGAAAGGAGGGGCGCATGATGGAGAAAAACCGCCGTCTGGAGGAAGCTGCCCTGCGCCGCCTTCTGGAGCGGGAGCAAACGGGGCCGGAGGCCCTGGTGCTCCGCCTGGCGTGGCTGGAGGGACTGACGCGGGAGGAAATCGCCGCCCTGACCTGGGACCAGGTTTCCTTTTTGGACGAGCGGTTGGAGTTGCCGGACCGGATGGTTCCCCTGGACCCGGAGGCGCGGTCATTTCTCTGGCGTCTCCGGGAGGCCAGGGGAGAGGAGGGCGACCCCCATGTGCTCCTCTCCGCCCGGGAGCGGCGGCCCGTGCGGCTGGAGTCGATTTCCCGCATGGCGCGGCAGGCCCTGGACCGGGGCGGCTTGACAGGCGTGCGGCTTCAGGATTTGCGCTATGACTGGATTCTCCGCTGCCTGGACCGGATGGATTGGCCCGAGGCGGCCCGAATCAGCGGCGTGGAGGTGGCGACGCTGCAGCTGCGTTTCTCCGCCAGCGCCCCAGCCCGGAAGACGGCGCCCCAGCCCGCGACAGTCCAGGTGGACGAGTTCAAGCTGTGGAAGGTTCTCCAAGCGGAGCGGGGCACGGCGGCGGGGCTGGCCATGTGGCTGGCCTGGCAGCTGGGCCTCCAGGCCCAGGAGATGATCGCCCTCACCTGGGAGCAGGTTGATTTTGATGCCGGCATGGTTCGTCTGCCGGGTCGGGAGGTTTCCCTCACCAGTGCTGTCCGCCGCCTCCTGGAGGAGGAGCGGAACCGCCGCCCGGCGGAGGAGGACGGGCATGTCCTCTTGACAGAACAGTCCCGGCGGCCGCTGGACTTGCCCCGGCTGTCCCGAATAACGCGGGCCGCTCTAATTCGGGGCGGGCTGGAGCGGGTATCACTCCGGGACCTGCGAAGGGACGACAGCCGGGAGACGGAGGAGCAGCGGATTCTTCAGCAGGTGCTGGAAAAGGGCTTTGTTTGCCGGAACGATGTGTCGGAGCTGCTGGGTTTTTCGAAGACGGCGACTTACGCCCGGCTCCGGCGTTTGACGGAGCAAAAACGCCTGGTTCGGGTGGGGAGCAAGTACTATCTTCCCGGCACAGTGGTTCCGCCGGAGCTGCACCGGGAGGCCATCCGAGAGTACCTGGCCCAGGCGGGCTTTGCCTATCGCCAGGATATCGTAGACCTGCTGCATGTCCAGCCCAAGCAGTGCACGCTGATTCTCCGCCGCCTGGTGGAGGAGGGCGCGGTGGTTCAAATTGGGCAAAAATACTTCCTTCCCCAGGAGGAGAAGCGTAAAGTTGAATAAAGAATCAGGAGCCAGAAAGCGGAATCGAACGCGTTAGTCAAAGAGACGTTCCGCCTTCTGGCTCTTGCAGCAGAAAATGGGAAATTTTGGTCAGTGTTACCTCCTTCCGGCAAATTGCCGCAGCGTATCGGACGGCAATTTTCAGTTCGGTTAAAAGGCGGGAAAAAGCCTTGCCACGCCGTTTTTTTCCTGTTAGATTGCTCTTGCGGCCCACCACGAGGGGACTGGCGCATGCCAATTCCAGGCTTGATGTGGGATCGGCTAGCCCCGACACGAATCCTGGAGGGGGCGCTGCGCCGGAGAAGCTGTGGGAGACCGTAATCTTAAAAGGAGGAATTATCGTAT
>JAAVYM010000080.1 GCA_022791135.1 Oscillibacter sp. | reverse complement strand
TTCCGCATTGAACAACCTTACACCGGCTCAGTGTGCTGGCCTTGTGCTTTCAAAATCGCGTAAACGTGAGCTTTTCCTCGTTGCGTAGAGCTTTTCGCTGATTTTCGGGTCTTTTCTTTTCATTTTTGCTTTACAGTGCCCGTCGGGACGGTAATCAGCTCCAAAAAGCGGACCGCCTCCTCCGACAGCTTCACATCCCGGTTCCACGCCGCGAACACCCGGGAGGGGATGGGAGGATCAATGATCTCCTTGCGCACCAGCCGGGAGTCCATGCTCAAAAGAGAGGCGGAAAAAGGCAGCACGGCGATGCCGATCCCTGCCTTCGCCCAGCTGAGGAGGGACAGGGCGTCGTTGTTCTTGCAGATGATGTTGGGGATAAAGCCGCAGGCCTTGCAATACTCCGTAAACATGGAGATATAACGCCGGTGCAGCAGCAGGGGAAAGTCCCTCAGCTCCGAAAGAGGAATGGCGTTTTGCTCGAACCCGGCGTAAAACGCCGGGTCCGCCAGGGCAACGAAGCCGTCCTGGCCATGGCCCTCCAAAGCGTCGTCCTGAATCAGGCGGCAATTATAGCGGTCTTTGTTAAAGGGTTCCCGGACGATGCCGATGTCGATCTTATGGTCGTCCAAAGCCACAAGGATATCTGTAGTGCTCTCTTCGGAAACCTGGATATCCACGTGGGGATATTGGCATTGGTAAGCATAGATCCAATCGGGAAACAGGCGGCTGGAGACCGAATTCACGGTCCCGACCCGAATCGCCACCTTCGGAGAGGTCGTCTTGCTCCTCACCTCATTGACCGTCAGGTTCAGCATCTCCAGAATCTCCTGGGTCCGCCGCACCAGAAGCCGCCCGGACTGCGTAATAACTAGCCCCCGCTTTGTCCGCTCAAAGAGCGGCACGCCGAGTTCATCCTCCAGCGCCTTAAGCTGGAGACTCAGCGGCGGCTGGGAAACATGGAGTCTTTCCGCCGCCTGGGTGATGCTTCCTGTCTCTGCAATCGCCAGAAAATACTCCAGCTGTTTCAAAGTCATAAGCGATCCCTCCCCGCATTTGAAAAATAAAAGAAGCGTTTGCCTCTGCCAGCGTTTTAGTATTGGCGTTCCATGCAAAAACCATTTATACTTTAGTAAAGAACCGTATTGGCTCGTGTTTCGGAATCACGGAGGTGCCGACATGACGATTCAGCAACTAAAGAACTTCCTGCAAATCGCCAAAGCCTCCCCGGTTCCCGGACGGGCGGCAGGGTCCATTCCCCCGTTTCAACTGCGCCTCCGCCTGCTGGAAGAAGAGCTGCACTCCCCCCTTTTCACCAGCAGCCGGGAACTCACTCCGGCGGGCCGCCTCCTGAAGGGACGGGCGGAGGCGATCCTATCTCAGTTGGACCAGCTGGCGGAGGATGTCCATATGGAGGGCATATCCGATACCCTCCGTGTCGGCGCAATCCCCTCCATAAGCGGGCGGAAGCTTCCCCGCGTGGCCGCTGGCTTCCGGCGGGATTTTCCCAATGTGCACCTTCATATTCAGGAGGCCGGGGCCGGGGAGCTGCTCAGACTTTTGCGGAGCGGCCATCTGGATTTGTGCCTGGTTCGGGAACCCTTTGACTCCGCCGGGCTTCAAAGCCTTCCCGTCCAGGACGGCGCTCTCCGCCCGGGGGAAGAGGATTATTTCGCTGCCGCCGCGTTGCCATGTTTCTTCAGCTCCAGGGGAGAAAGCGCCCCCCTCTCTCTAAAAGACCTTTGGGGTAAACCCCTGCTGGTTCCCCGCTGCTATAGAGAGCTGCTCCATAGCGCCTGCCTGCGGCAAGGCTTTGAACCCCGGACCATATGCGAAAGTGAAAGCCCCCACACCGCCCTGCTCTGGGCAGCCGGCGGCCTTGGCATCGCCGTCCTGCCCTATACCGCCGCAGTGCTCAGCACGGACGCCCGCCTGTTGATTCGCCGGCTGGACACAGGCCTGCCTTCGCCCAGGGTTTGCCTGGTGCAGCAGCCGGATGCGGCTCTCACCGATGAGGTTCGGGCTTTCATCCGCCTGATTCAGGCGTGAGGCTCCCTCTCCCCAGCGGATGGCAACACCCGGCGCAGCAGGGACACCAGATTCCCCGTCAACAGCGCAGAAGCCGCCGTTCCCAGTCCTACAGACAGCACGCGGCCCAGGGCCGCCCATTCAACCAAAACGGAGCACACCGTCCACAGCAGGTCTCCCAGGAGCTTCACCCGGCCCAGCGGCTGGCCGGAGCACTGGCTCACCAGCCGCAACAGCGCGTCCGGGGCGGGCAGGACCATGTCTACCCCTACGATAAGGACAATGCCCAGGGCTGTGCAGCCAATTCCCGTCAAACACACTCCTCCTCGCAAGAGCATGGACTCCGGGACAGGCGGCACCAGCGCCATATAGCCGTCAATCAGCCACCCGAACGCAGCCGAAAGCGGCAGCTGAAGCAGCAGCGGCACCGTTACCCGCCGCAGGAGTAGACCCTGCAAAAGGACGCAAAACAGCTGAAACAGTGTCTGTGCCCTTCCGAATGTCAAAGGGGTCAAATTCGCCGCGGCAGAGGGGATGGAACTGATGGGGGACACGCCTAAGTCCGTCTTTTTGATCAAAACGATGCCAAACGCCATCACCAAAAGCCCCGCCCCATAGGCAGCAAGCTTTTTCTTCGTAATGCCCTCCATGATCTCACCCCCCCTCTCCTAAGGGGAACCCTATCCTGCCCCTTATTATAAAGAATCAGCCGCTTTGTCACAACAAACAAGTTCTGGGAAAAAGTTTGGACAAATCAGGCCGTTTTGTACGGAACCTTTCGCCCCGTCTCCATCTGCCCTTCATGAGATGCTGCGGCCCGCAGATTTTGCAGAGCCGTGGTTTTTCATTTTATATGCCCACCGCCGGAGAAACACATTTTATATATTTGCCTTTTCGTCATCTTTCGTGTATAGTAAATCCAGAAAATGATACAAATCTGTCTTAATTTTGCAGCGGCAGCGCCTGCCGCTGCAATGTAAAAGGAGGCCCTGACATGGCGGCAAGAGAAAAGATATGCCATGCACTCTTGGAACTTCTAAAAGAAAAAGACGTCAACGACATTACCGTCAGCGAACTGATCCACCTGGCCGGCGTTAGCCGGTCCTCCTATTATTATTACTTTTACCGCCCGAAGAGCATCCTGGACGACATGGTGCAGGATTTTCTGAAAACCTATGCCGAGATTCTGGATTCCCTGGGGCACTCATTCCCCGGCGGTTCCAACCAGCGGGATGCCGCGATGCGGCTGGCCCGCCATTTTTACGAGCATAAGACCTTGGTATCCCGGCTGTTTTTTTCCAACTCTTACGAAAAATTCCACTCCGACTTAATCCGCCTGTACATCTCCGCCCTGGAGGCCCATGATATCTACGCCGGAACCAGCGACGCCGGGCCGCTGGAAAAAATAGAGGACGCCAGTTTAATCGGCCTCTACGCCTACAGCGAGGGATATGCTTTTGCCGGCCGCATGGAATGGTGGGCCAGGGGCGGCTTTGCCATCACTCCAGAGGAGCTGCTGGAGCGTACGGAGCAGCTGGCGCGCCTGGCGCGCCCTTACTTTGTCCGCCGCTCCTCCAAACCGTAATCCCGACGAAAGCACTCCAGCGAGGTCTTATCTGAACAATGAGGAAAACATAGAAACGAAGCAGCGAGATCAGGCCTTAACAAGCCTGAACTCGCTTTTTTCGCTTATCCCCATCCAGCCGCCCCATTCCTCCGGACGGAGTTTGCCCGAAAGCCACCCGGCAAGCCTCGATGCTCACAGGGATGAGAGCAGGATCTGCACCTCATACACACAGTCCTTAAAGCTCACAAAATTGTCCTCATACTCGCTGGCTACTACCAGGCGCGGCTCTGGCTCTCCCGGAAAATAGCGGCGCACGTGCTCACCGGGAAACGGCTCCGCCAAAATGCGGGACTGCGTGCAAAAATAAGAACCCGCCGGCAGGCACATCAGCTGGGGATGAAAAAAATCCGGCATCTCACGGACATATACAAAATAGTGAGTCGCTCGAATTTCCCCCTTCAGCAGCGCCTGAAAATCCAACAGGTAGCCGTTTTGACGCAAGAAGGAAACCTGGGAAAACGCCTCGCTGTGCTGAAGCTTTGTCAGCCGCCGGCCAGCCGTTCCATAAATCTTCTCCCCGGTAGCCAAGGGTTCTGCCAGTAGGTACCGCTCCCCCTCCTTGACACGATAGGGCAGATCCGTAGCGTTGCGATAGTCAATGTGATTGTAATAGTCCACGTACCAATCCAGCTCGGCCAGCAGTCCATTCAGCCGGGAGGCCTCCTCTCGGATGCTTGCCTGCTGCCGCAGAAGAAAACGCTTGAATACCTCCACATCGTTCTCCGCCAAAGCGTTCCGGATATCCTCCAGTCGGAAGCCGAAATGCTGGAGGTACTTGATCCGGCTGATATAGCAAATCTGATCATACCCGTAGTAGCGGTACCCGGTTTTCGGGTCTGTAAATTGCGGCACGACGACGCCTTGCTTATCGTAAAAGCGTAGCGTCTGCGGCGACATGTTCAGCAGCGCGGCGACTTCGCCAATGGTGTACCTCTCCTTCATCACGGCTCCTCCCAGGCAAAATACGAGCTATATTCTTTTAAACTTTATACCTAACTGTAAAGTCCCGCAAGATTTTTTAGCAAAAACCAGCAAAAAACACAAATTCATTTGTTCAAATATAGCATTTTTGACAAAGCTTTTCCGTTTGACTTTACATTCTTGTTGAATGATACCATCAATTTTAGAAATGAGGGAAGGCATAATAACGCATCTAGCAGACCGCCGAATTCCCCCGGCGGAACACAGAAAGGAGCAATTGCCAGCATGTACGATTCCATCCGCGAACCTTCTCCGGAAACCGCATACCTCTACATAGGCGACCGCATCGAGGGCATGGATCTAAAACCTGAAACCATTCCATGCTTCCTCACCACCGCATTCAATATGGATAACCTGATTGATGTGAAGCAGACCTATGCCAAGCACGGCTACACCTACATCCGTAGCCGGAACCCCAATCGGGACGCCCTGGCGGAGGCCCTCACCTATTTAGAGGGCGGCGAGCGCTCCGATATCTTCGCCTCCGGCATGGGCGCGATCACCTCCACCCTGCTGACTCTGGTCCAACCCGGCGACCAGATCATCTGCAACCAGTACATCTACGGCGAAACCTTTAACGTCATGGATGAGCTGATGGGCCGGATGGGCGTTCAGGTGTCATACGTCTCCTTTGAGGACCTGAACACCGTGCGACAGGCCGTGACGGACAAAACCAAAATTCTTTACACCGAGGTTATCAGCAACCCCACCATCCGCATCGCGGACATCCAGTCCCTGGCAGAGATCGCCCACGGCGCGGGCGCGCTCCTCTTGGTGGACAACACCTTCACCACGCCCTTTGCCATTAAGCCCCTCACCCTGGGGGCGGATGTCGTCTTCAACAGCCTGACCAAGTACCTCAACGGCCACAGCGACGCCATGGGCGGCGGCGTCACCTGCCGGGACGGCGGGCTGGTGGACCAAATCCATCACACCGCCATGCTCTGCGGCACGCCGGGAGACCCCTTCAGCGCTTGGCTGATCCTCCGGGGCCTGCACACCGCCGCCCTCCGGATTCCCAGGCAGATTCAGTCCGCCGCCAAACTGGCTGAGTCCCTGGAGGCAGATCCCCATATCTCCGGCGTCAACCACCCTGCCCTAAAGAGCCATCCCCAGTGGGAGCTGGGCCAGCGGATGCGTCCCGGCGGCCTGGGCAGCCCCATCCTCAGCGTCTATCTGCCGGAGGATGTAGAAAAAATCAGCCGCTTTATGGATAAGTTGCACTTCGCCCGGTACGCCCCCACCCTGGGGGGAATCCGGACCTCCCTGAGCCACCCGGTGACCTCCTCCCACCCCAATGTCCCGGACGATGTCCGCCGGGCCATGGGAATTACCCCCGGCATGCTCCGCATCTCCGTGGGCACCGAGGACCCCGAGGACCTGATTCAGGACTTCCGGCAGGCCCTCGCCGTGTTCGACGAGGCATGACCCCCGTTCTCTGAACAACCTCACAAAGAGCGACCAAAACATGAAAGAGAAGGAGAATTCATATGACGATCGTTGATCTGCTGAACAAGCTGGACGGCTTGCTCTGGGGAACTCCCCTCATCGCCTTTGCCATGATTCTCGGCGCATACTACATGATCCGTGGCAAATTCTTCCCCTTTGTTCACTTCGGACATATCCTGAAAAACACCATTCTGGCCAAATCCGGCGAGTCCACCAAGGCGGACTCCGACAAGATCTCTCCCTACCGGGCCTTCTGCCTGGCCGTCGGCGGCGCGGTGGGCATGGGCAATATCTCCGGCGTGGCCTCTGCCATCGCCGTGGGCGGTCCCGGCGCGATCTTCTGGATGTGGGTCTGGGCCTTCTTCGGCATGATGGTCAAGACCGTGGAGACCTCCCTGGGCCTCTATTACCGCCGCAAGGGTCCCGATGGCAGGTACAACGGAAGCGCCATGGACTACATGGAGCGGGGCATCAAGGGCGAGCTGGGCCTGAAGTTCGGCAAGCCCCTGGCGGTTCTCTTCGCCATCTCCCTGTTCCTCATGGTCCTCCAGGGCAGCGGCGCCTACACAGTGGGCGAGACCCTCAACGCCTCCTTCGGCCTGAACCTCATGGCCGTTGTGGCGGTGTATGTGCTCTTCATCGTGTACCTGATCTTCCGGGGTGAAAACGCCATCGGAAAAATCGCAGAGAAGATCGTACCCGTCATGTGCTGCGTGTACCTGGCAGCGACGGTGGTTATCCTGCTCTTGAACATCACCTACCTGCCGGAGATGTTTGCCGGCATCTTCCGGGGCGCGTTCACCGGCACGGCAGCTGTGGGCGGCTTTGTCGGCTCGGCGGTGTCCCTGGCCATCCGCCAGGGCGTGGCCCGCTCCGTCTACTCCAACGAGGCCGGCAACGGCACCTCTCCCCTGATTCACGGCTCCGCCAACACGATCCATCCCGTCCGCCAGGGCCTCTGGGGCGCGGTGGAAGTGTTCTGTGACACGCTGATCGTCTGCACCTGCTCCGGCCTGGCCATTCTGGCTACCGGCACCTGGACTACCGGTACCACCGGCGCGGCCCTGGGCGTGCTGGCCTTCACCGACGCCTTTGGCAGCTTCGGCAAATACTTCCTGGGCATCATGACTCTTCTCTTCGCCTTCACCACCTCTACCACCTGGTATCTGTTCTACCAGAACATCCTGGCATACCTGTTCCAAAAGAAGCCCGGCACGCTGAAAGCCGTCCAAAAGGGCTTCACCGTCGCCTTCCCCCTGATCATGCTGGGCAACGCCGCCCTGGTCTACTTCACCGGTTCCAGCGCGGATCTGTTCTGGACCATCGTCAGCATCGTGACGGCCTTCCCCCTGTTCTTCAATATGATCGCCCTGATCTTCCTGCGCAAAAAGTTCTGGGCCTTGCTCAACGATTACAAGGCCCGCTATCTCGGCATTGGGCAGGTGGATCCCAATTTCAAGCTCTTCGCCGAGGATGACCCGGAGGTCATGTCCAAGATCGAGCGCAACCTAAAGGACTGAGCTACCTTCGGAACACTCCTCAAACCAGGGAAACTCATCGCGAACAAAGCTGAACAAGCAATCGGTTCTTCCGCAGCTGGCGGGCCAATGGGTCCGCTGGCTGCGTGAAGCTCGCGCTGTTCCGACGCCGTCCCGCGGCAAAACCGGCGATTCTTTTGCTTGTTTGCCGGACAAATTCGTTTTCCCTTCTATACCCTCTCCAAAACGCCGCCAGGGTCCGGAAGTATCCGGAACCCTGGCGGCGTTTTTACAATTGGCTTTTACAATCAGCCCAATCCGTCCGGCGCATCCCAGCCGCTCCAGGAGGACTGCTCTTCCTGGGTGCTCAGCCCCACGCCGGAGGTACGTTTAGCTGTTTCAAAATAGCTGAGCTGGACGCAGATGTAATTTGGGTAATACAGAAGCACTATTGCCATCTGCCAAAGGCCAAACAAAACATCCAGTGCGAAAACCGGCAGGCCGAAATAGCTGTCCGGCATCACGCCGCCGTAAAGCATAACCATGGTCAGATCCCGGTTCATCCGATAGGCCAGGACAGCCGCAGGGAATGAGGCCAGCAGATTCCAACCAAAATAGCTCAAATCCAGCATAAAGAGCTGGCTTTTGTAGCCATAGGTCTGCCGCTTGCTCATCTCCAGAGCTTCCATGGCGCCCAGGCCAGGGTTTTCATAGAGGTTGTACAGGGCGAAACTGTAGCGGTAGGCCGCAATAAAACCGGGAATAATGAAGAGCAGCGACCACAGCATTACAAAAAAGCCCATGAGCAGCTCCAGCACAATCAGCTTCCCCACAAAGGAAAACCCGTCAAACAGCGTCAAAAACTCGGCCCTTTCTCCCCGGCGGACAGCCATGCAGTACAGCGTGAAACCCGCCGCCAGGACGGCGGAGAGCAGCGCGGTGAGGATAGAAATAAAGATACCCAAAAATCCGCTGCCGCTAAGGGAGGAAATCAGGTTCAGGGCAAGTACAAGCAGCATGTACAGGGCAGTCATGGCCTTGGGCGACACTTGGGCATCCCGCAAAAGCTCCGCCGCTTCCCACTTGCGCTGCTTGCGATCGATTTGTTCGTACATCATAACCGGGGCCTCCTTTGGGGAGTTTTATTTACGTTCAGTGTAGCACAATCTCCTCCGTTTGGCAAGCGGAGAAAACCGGAAGTCCTCCGCCCCTTAAAAAACCGGGATATCTCCCTCGTAATTCCGCGCCCGTTCCAGCAGAGGTCCTTTCGCCCCCATCGTAAAGGCTATGTCGCTGCTCCGGATGGATAAAAGTTCATCGCCGGGAGACAGTTTCAGAACATCCATCATGCTCCCGGTCAGCACAATCGTTCCCGCCTCAGAAATATCCGTCCAGCAATACCAGCGCCCTTTGTACTTTTGAAACGCCCCCTGGGGCAAGGCACAGTCCAGCAGCCCGGGGTTTTCCGTCAAAATGTGCCCAAGTCTGGACGGCTCCAGCAGGCCCCTCCGCGTAACGCAGAACCCGCCTGTGGACAGGCTTCCGGTAAAAAGGTAGACCTTGCCTTCGCTGGCAATCCGATATTCCTCCACGGCTTGGGGCGGCAACCGCACCAGTCCGTCCTTCCCCACGGCGGATTTTCCGAATATAAACTTTCCGCCCTTGTTCATCTGCGGCATGCGCACACTCCTCTCATGCCAATTCTCCCTGGGGCGCGTCCAGAAGCTCCAGCTCCTGGAAGATCTGCGCCTCCAGCTCCTCATAGGCCCGGGGTCCCCGGGAACGGCGCATCCGCCCGCCCAGGCGCTCGCCGCCATCGAAGAGGTGGATCAGGTAAAACCAGACCTCTTTCATCCGCTGGGCGGCGGGGGCCGCCTGGCCGTAAAACGCCTGATAGCCCTGGTAGAGGGCGGTGGTAAAGGAGCGCAGCTCCTCCCGTGAGGCGGGAGGCCCGCCCTGGAGCCGGCGAAACAGCGCCGGGTCTGCAATTGCCCCCCGGCCAATCATGATGGCCCCCAGCGCCGGAAACTGCGCCTCCAGCGCCCGGACCCCCGCCACGGAGGTCAGATCGCCGTTGTAGCACACGGGGTTCCGGCTCTCCGCTGCAGCCAGGGCAAACGCGTCCAGATGCACCGTCCCCCGGTATTTCTCCGGCCGAACCCGGGGATGGACGGTCAGGCAGGCGATGGGATAGTGGTTGAAGATCTCCAGCAACCGGGGAAACTCCTCCGCCGCCTGATATCCCAGGCGGGTCTTCACAGAAACCGGCACCGGGGAAGTGGCAAAGACCTCCTCCAAAAAACGATCCAGCCCGTCCGGGTCTGCCAGCAGGCCGGCCCCCTTCCCCTTGGCGGTGACGGTGCCGGAGGGGCAGCCCAGGTTCAGATTGACCTCCCCGTAGCCCATATCCGCCAGCACCTTCGCCGCCCAGACGAAATCCGCCGCCCGCTTGGCCATCACCTGGGGAACCTGGGAAAGCCCTTCCAGGCCCTCCAGTTCCCGGCGGTCCCGGGGGGTGAGGATATGCTGATCCGTGGGAGAGATAAACGGGATAAAGTACCGGTCCGCCCCGCCGAAGCACGCGTGCCACGCCTGACGGAACACCCGCTTCGTGATGCCGTCCAAGGGGGCGAAGTCCATGCGGGCAATCATCCCAGCCGCCCCTCCCACTCCTTGGGCAGAAAGCCCGTCAGCACGAAATCCTCTCCCACCAGGATAGGACGCTTCACCAGCATCCCGTCCGTTGCCAGCAATGCCATCTGCTCCTCCTCGTCCATGCCGGGAAGCCTGTCCTTCAGCCCCAGCTCCTTGTACACCAGGCCGCTGGTGTTGAAAAAGCGCTTCAGCGGTAACCCGCTGGCCGCATGCCACCGGCGAAGCTCCTCCGCCGAGGGGTTTTCCAGCTTGATGTCCCGGAACTCGCAGGGGATCTGCCTTTCCTCCAGCCAGGCCCGCGCCTTTTGGCAGGTGGAGCACTTGGGGTACCAAAGCATCTGCATAGGGGGTTCCTCCTTGTCGTTGTTTTTCCTCTTTACAGCACCAGCAAGGCCTTGGGAGCCTTCGTCAAATTCCATCTGCCCTCCGGGGTGATCACGATCACATCCTCGATGCGCACGCCAAGCTTCCCGGGGATATAGATGCCCGGCTCCGCCGAGATCACCGCCCCCGCGGGCAGCAGCTCTTCGTTGCTTGCCGAGGCGTTGGGCGCTTCGTGGATTTCCGCCCCCACACCGTGGCCGAAGCTGTGGGTGAAGTACTCCCCGTAGCCCGCCTCCTGAATCACGGCCCGGGCAGCAGCGTCCACTTCCTTGCCGGATATCCCCGCCCGGGCAGCGGCGATGCCCGCCTCCTGGGCGGAGAGGACCGTCCGGTACACCCGCTCCATCTCCTCCGTCACGGACCCCACCGCCACCGTCCGGGTCATGTCGGAGCAGTAGCCCCCGTACACGCACCCGAAATCCATCGTGACGAACTCCCCCGCCTGGATCGCCTTCTCCGAGGGCACGCCGTGGGGCAGACTGCCGTTTGGCCCGGAGACCACGATTGGGTCGAAGGACATGTCCGACGCGCCGTAGTGCAGCATCAAATACTGCAATCGGGCGGCGATCTCCTTCTCCGTCACGCCGGGGCGGATCTCCTGCAAGATATCCGCCAGCGCCCTCTCGGCGATGCCCTGGGCGGCCTCCATCGCCGCCAGCTCCCCGGCGTCCTTCACCTGACGCAGCCTGCCCAGCGCCCCGGACAGGGGGACCAACTCGCAAGCGTCCAGCGCCTTCTCCAGCCGCCGGAATGACTGGACGCTCATGGCCGCGTCCTCAAAGCCCAGGCGGCGGATGCCCCCGGCGTCCGCCAGTTCCCGGAGCTGCTCCATCAGCCCCCGGCCCGCCTTGACCTCCCGCAGCTCGCACGCCTCCAGCCGCCGCCCGGCGGCCTCCGTGTACCGGGCGTCGGTGAAAAAGAAGGCGCCCTTTCTAGTGACGAGGGCCGCGGCGTCGCTCCCCGGCGTGAAGAAGCCGGAGGCATAAAAACGGTTCGCCTCCCCCGTCAGGAGGACGGCGTCCAGGCCCTCCTCCTCCAGGGCGGCGGCAATGCGTGCAAAATGATTCATAGAAAAGCAGTCCCTTCCATGTGATTTTAAGTCGGGCAAGGCTTTTGGCCTTGCCCGGCTTAGGCTATTCCATGCGGCCGTCCCCGCCCATCAGGGCGGTCATCTCCTCGATGCGCTCCAGTGGGAAGGGCGGCTGGCACAGGGGCCTCATGGCAATGCTCATCAGCTTCATGGGGTTGTCGTCCACGGCCACCCGGTTGGAGCTGAGGGTCCCGCACCGGCGGCAGCGGTGGACCACCGCCCACTCCCCGCCCTTGCGGACCCACACGGCAATGGGGTCCATCACGCCCCCGCAATCCGCCGCACGGTCGCCGGGTTCCACGTCCAGATGGACGCTGGTGAGGCAGTTGGGGCAGTGGTTGCGGTGGCCGGAACCCGCTCCGCCGGGAGTAACCAGGCGGCCGCAGGCCCGGCAGGTAAACGCCTCGATGCAGGGATGGGTTTTGTAATAGCCTTTTTCGTATAGTTTCCGTTTATTCTCGCGGTTCATAGTTCCTCCTGAAGATGTTCCGTACCTTCCGGGAGGAATGGCTCAGTGTGGATTTGCCAGCCTCCCGGTCAGCCCACACTCTCCGAAGCAAATAATTTCCGTTTCATAAAGATGCTCCTTTATCTTTTCATTACCAGTCGTGGCGTAAAGACGTGATCCCGTTGCTTTCCAACGCATCCAGGATGGCCTCGATCCGGTAAAAGCATCCCGGGTCGTCCAGAGTATCGTCGTCCAATGCTTCCTGGATGTCATGCAGTGCCTTCATCGCTTTGCTCTCAGCCGCCAAGAGGATTTCTCTCCAGACCTCGTCCTCTTTTAAGTGCGACAAAACCAATGCGCCGATGGCATAGGCCATTATTTCATGCTCTGCCGGTAAAATTTCCATAAAACCTTCCTATTGACATTTAGCGAATGTCATCTGTCATCTGTTCCTACAGGATATCATAAAATAATCAAAAAACAATCACTAAATGTCAGGATGGTTTTATGTACAAAAATCGCGCTCCAGACGGGAAACACAATCTTTGCGGCGCTCAAGTGTTCGCCCTGCGCAGGGCCAAAATACCGAAGCTGTCCCAACGAGGTTTGGCGGACTTGCTCCAAGTATGCGGCCTGGACGTGGACAAAAACGCCATCCAGCGCATTGAGAGCGGCCAGCGCTTTGTCACCGATATTGAACTCAAGGCCCTGGCCCAGGCGCTGGACGTCACGGCGGAGGATTTATTGAAAACGTGAACCAAGATTTTGCCCACGTTTCGGGGCACTGTTTGCCGCCTTGCGGCAAAGGCGCTTTCAATGCGCCCCCTGCGGGGGCTTTACAGGGCGGGGGTTGGAATTCCGCGCCCTGCGGGGCACGTCCAGGGGCGCCGCCCCTGGACCCCGCAACCTTTGAAAAGGTTGACGAAACTTTTAACATGCCCACGCCCACGCTTCAACTTTTCTAATCGCGCTGGAAAAGCAGAGGCTCCGGTTTTCCGGAGCCTCTGCTTTTTGGCTCAAGCCCTTTCCGCCGACGCCTTCACAAACCCGAAAAACAGCGGGTGGGGCCGGTCCGGGCGGCTCTTGAACTCCGGATGGAACTGCACCCCCACAAACCACGGGTGATCCGGCAGCTCGATAATCTCCACCAGATGCCCGCTGGGGGACAGGCCCGCCATCACCATGCCCCGCTCCTCCATCTCCGCCCGAAAATCGTTGTTGAACTCAAAGCGGTGGCGGTGCCGCTCGGAGATCTCGGCGCAGCCGTAGAGGCAGCGGCTCACCGTGCCCTCCTTCAGCTCGCAGGGGTAGCGCCCCAGGCGCATGGTGCCTCCCTTGTCCGTGACGTTCACCTGATCCGGCATCAGAGCGATGACCGGGTGCGCGGTCGTCTCGGAGAACTCGGAGGAGTGGGCGCCGGCGTAGCCCAGCACGTTCCGGGCAAACTCAATAACGGCCATCTGCATCCCCAGGCACACACCGAAGTAGGGGATTTTGTTCTCCCGGGCGTAGCGGACAGCCTGGATCATACCCTCGACGCCCCGGTCGCCGAAGCCGCCGGGAACCAGAATACCGGCGCAGCCCTCCAGCGCCTGGCGGACATTGGCCTCGCTCAAAGTCTCGGAGTTCACCCAGCGGATATCCACCACCACGTCGTTGGCAGTGCCCGCGTGGTTCAAAGACTCCACCACCGAAAGATAGGCGTCATGAAGCTGGACGTACTTGCCCACCAGCGCAATCTCTACGTGCTTGTGGGCCTTTTTCTCCCGCTGGACCATGGCGGTCCACTCCCGTAGATCCGGCTGGTGGGTGATGAGGCCCAGCTTCCGGCACACCACCTCGTCCAGTCCCTCCTTGGCCATGAGCAGGGGAACCTCGTAAAGGGTCTCGGCGGTGGCGTTCTGGATGACGCAGTCCGGCTCCACGTTGCAAAACAGCGCGATCTTCCGCCGCACGTCGGCGGTGATAGGGGTGTCGCAGCGGCACACCAGGATGTCCGGCTGAATGCCCAGGCTCAGCAGCTCCTTCACAGAGTGTTGCGTGGGCTTAGACTTCAGCTCCCCGGAGCCGGGAATCTCCACAATCAGCGGCACGTGGATAAACAGCACATCCCCCTGGGGCCGCTCGGCCCGGACCTGGCGGATCGCCTCCAGGAAGGGCTGGGACTCGATGTCGCCCACGGTGCCGCCGATCTCGCAGATGACCACATCCACTTCCTCGCTGGCCATGGCGTAGACCCGGCTTTTGATCTCATTGGTGATATGGGGGATGATCTGGACGGTGGCTCCCAGGTAATCCCCCCGGCGTTCCCGGTTCAGGACGGACCAATAGATCTTGCCTGAGGAGATGGAGCTGTTCCCGGACAAATCCTCGTCCACGAAGCGCTCGTAATGGCCCAGGTCCAGGTCGGTCTCTGCGCCGTCCTCCGTGACGAAGACCTCGCCGTGCTGATAGGGACTCATGGTGCCGGGGTCCACGTTGATATAGGGATCGAACTTTTGGTTCCGTACCCGGACGCCCCGCTGCTTCAGCAGCCGCCCCAGGGACG
This sequence comes from Oscillibacter sp., assembly GCA_022791135.1. Classification (GTDB taxonomy): domain Bacteria; phylum Bacillota; class Clostridia; order Oscillospirales; family Oscillospiraceae; genus Oscillibacter. The sequence continues at coordinate 29,348 of JAAVYM010000080.1, read as the reverse complement.
CCGCGCAGATGCCCTTGCCCAGGCCGGAGACCACCCCGCCGGTGACAAATACATATTTTGTTGCCATACCGCTCTCCTATTCTTTCGTTCTGCCCGGATCGCCGCCGGACCGCATACACCAGATCATCTTATCATCTGAATCCCCTCTTGTCAACGGGCGTCTCCCCCGGCGCGCCTCATTTCTCCGGCCTCACCCAAAGGTCAGGACGGTCCGCGTTCCCAGGCGGGAGAGCAGCTCGTTGGCAATGGTCCCGCAGCGCTCCGCCGTCTCCTCCGCCGGGATGAAAGCCCGGCCGTCCCGGCCGATCAGCGTGGCAATGTCCCCGGCCCGGACCTCCGGGGCCTCCGTCACATCCACCAGAAGCTGATCCATGCACATCCGCCCCGCCATGGGGCAGGAAACCCCGTGCAGCAAGACCCGTCCGCCCCGTTTGGCCAGCTCCCTGGGCAGCCCGTCGGCGTAGCCGATGGTCACCACCGCCAGCCGCGTCTCCCGCTGCGCCAGGAAGTCCAGCCCGTAGCCCGCCCGGTCCCCGGGCCGGAGCGTCCGCACGCAGGCCACTCTGGCCCGGAGGGACAGCACCGGCCGCAGCTCCGGTTGCCGCCGGGCCTCCCCGCTGGAGACGCCGTAGAGCACGATGCCCGCCCGGACATAGCCGCAGGGCTGGGGCGGCAGATTCAGCAGGCCGTAGCTGGCCTGGACGTGGAGCTTTCCCACGTCGTGCCCCGCCTGCCTCAGCCGCTTCACCGCCCTGTAAAAGCGGTCCAGCTGATCCTTGGTATATGTCTCCTGGCTCAGGTCGTCGCTGACGCAAAGGTGGGAGAATACCCCGCCGATCCGAAGCTCCCGCCGCCGGTACAGGCTCTCCAGGACCTCCAGATCCTCCGCAGGAATACCCAGCCGGCGCATCCCCGTGTCCAGGGCCAGGTGCACCCGGATTGGGATCCCCATGTCCGCCAGGGCATGGCCGTGGGCCGCGTCCGCCACGGTCTGGGTCAGACGCCAGCGGCGCAGCAGGGGAACCGCCTCCGGCGGCGTATAGCCCAGGATTAAAATCGTTCCCCCGACACCCCCCTTCCGCAGGGCGATCCCCTCGGCGAGGCAGGCCACGGCAAAGGCCCGGACCTCCTCCCTCCGCAGCCGCCGGGCGCACCTCACGGCCCCGTGGCCGTAGGCGTCGGCCTTCAGCACCGCCATCAGCTCGCAGCCCTGGGGCAGCATATCCCGAAGGGTCCGGGCGTTGTGCTCCAGGGCGCCCAGATCCACCTCCCGCCAGGCCCGCCCCCGGGGCGGGACCCGCAAGGGCCGCAGCACGTCCAGAACCCACGCGGCGGCCAGGCTCAGCGCCCATACCGCCAGGAAGTGCCCCCGGCTGTCCTTCACCAGCCAGGGTGTCAGCCCCGCTGCCTTGGCCCCGCCCCGGACCAGCACGATGCAAAGGGGATGGACCAGGTAGATCAGCATGGACATCCGCCGTGCCCGCCGGTCCTCCCCCTGGTTTTGCTCCAGCAGCAGCGAGAAGAAAAACACCATGCACAGCGGCAAAAAGAGGTACATGCTGTCATGCCGCTGCCAGCCCAGCTCCCGGAGGAAAAAGCCCTCGGCACTCATCGCCGCCAGGCTCACTCCGGCCCCCAGGGCGGAGGTCCGGCGGCTCCACCGCAGCCCCGCCGCGCCCAAAAGCAAGAACAGCGGCGCGAAAAACAGCCCGTTCCGGCTCTGGGAAAACACCCGAAAGACCCCATCGTAAAATGCCCCCGCCCCCGGAAGCCTCCGCACAAGGCCGTAATAGCTGTCACCTCCCAGCCCCAGCAGGTACAGTGCGCCCGCCAGCGCCAGCGCCCGGCGCGTGCCCAGCCGGGCCAGTCCCCGGGACACGAGGACGCCCGTGATCACAGCGGGAAAGTACCACAGGTGGTACAGCGTCCCCTCCGTCACCAGCCGCCTCCCCCACTCCAGAGGCCCATACCCGCCGCCATAGAGGTTCAGCGGCAAATACAGCGCCACGGCGGCGGCGTAAAGCAGCAATGTCTTCTTCAAAAACCTTCCGGTGTCCCTCCACCCGCTCCGGGCCAGGAAGTACCCGCTGCATAGGAAGAAGAACGGCACCGCAATCCGGGCGAGCACCCGGCACAGCCAAAAGTCCGCCGCCGGACTCCAGGACGCCAGGGGTCCGGTGTGGATACACACCACCAGGGCCGCCGCCAGCAGGCGAAAGCGGTCCAGGACCGGCCGCCCCCCGCTCATGCCGGTCCCTCCCAGACTGTGAGGATGAAGCCGCCGCCGTTGTCTCCGGAAATCTGGCAGATTCCCTCCGGCAGCTCCGCCTCCACCGTCCCGCCGGGACAGCTCAGCCAGAAGACCTCCACCCACCGCCCGTTGGCTAGGCGGCAGCGCTTCGGCCCAGTGCGCAGGAAGTCCCCGTACTCCTCCAGGCACAGCCCGTTCTCCTCCATCAGCGCCGCGTGGGGCGCGCCCACGTAGCGGAAGTGCCAGGGTTCCTCCCCGATGCCGGTGACGGCCTCCTTTTCCCTCCGGTAGCGCTGAATGAAGCCGTACTCCGCCGCCAGGCGGCGAAAGACCCCGCAGGCCCCCTCCTTCGGGAAATCCGGCCGGATGAAGTCGATGTGCTCCGCCCGCTTCCCCAGGTCGATGGCCAGTCCCGTCTGATGTTCACTGCACCCCGGCAGGGCCACATACCGGCGAGTAAAGGCTTCACCCTCCTTGGCCCAGGTATCCCTCCAGATGGCCTCCTGTTCCCTCTGGCTCCGCCAGCCGGAGACGGGGACAATGTCTCCCGCTCCCCCCGCCGCCTGGACACAGGCCGCCAACAGCCGGGCCGTCTGCCGCTCCAGCAGGACCTCCGGCCTCCGGAGATCCGGGGCCGTCAGCTCCGGCAGATGGCCGGCCCGGAGAGGGTGGGAAGGGTTCACCAAAATCAGCGGTCCCTGGGCGGTCTGCTCCCGCCGCAGCGTCACGGCCCTCATGCCTCCACCCCCAGCTCCACCAGGCGGTCCACCAGGGCCGCAAAGTCCACTCCGGCAGCCCGCATCATGCTGGGATAGCGGCTGTGGGCGGTAAAGCCGGGGATGGTGTTCACCTCGTTGAACACCACCTCCCCCTCCGGAGTGAGGAAGAAGTCCACCCGGGCGAATACCCGGCAGTCCAGCGCCGTGTACACAGCCCGCGCCGCCGCCTGAATCTCCCGCGCCTTTTCCGGGGAAATCCTGGCGGGGCAATGGATGGCGGAGGTTTTCAGGCTGTATTTCTCCTCGAAGTCGAACAAGCCGCCGGAAAGCTCAATCTCGTCCACGGCCCCCACCGTCAGCTCCATCCCGCCGGGGTTTCCCAGAACAGCGCAGCCCACCTCAAAGCCCGGCACGGCCTCCTCCAGCAAAATGCGCTCATCCTGCCGGAAGGCCGCCTCCACGGCGGCAGGCAGGTCCCCCGCCCGCTCTACCCTGCTCACGCCGAAGGAGGACCCGGACCGGACGGGCTTTACAAAGAGGGGATAGCCCAGCTCTTCCGCCGCCTCTTTCAGCGGCGCGTCCAAGCCGGGCGGCGTCCTTCCGCTCCTCCCCGCCGCCGGAAAATCCGGCAGCGCAGCGGCGGAAAAAGCGGCGCTCCTGGGAACCCGAACGCCCGCTAGGGCCGCCAGCTTGTGGGCACGGTCCTTGTCCATGCACAGGGCGCTGGACAGCGTCTCGCAGCCAATCACCGGAACGCCCGCCAGCTCCAGCAGCCCCTGGACGGTGCCATCCTCCCCATTTCGTCCGTGGAGCACGGGAAACGCGGCGTCAATGGGCAGCGCCCCCCACCCCGGCAGCCAGCCGGCGGACTCCCCCGCGGCCTGCCCGCCGTTTAGAAGCAGCAGCGCCGCCTGCCCCCGATCCAGCCGCAGCGTGCAGGGAACGCAGCCCGGATCCTCCTGCCATGCCCCGCCGGGCAGGCGCTGGGGATCCCCAGGGTAGTAAAGCCAGCGGCCCTCCCGGGTGACGCCCACCGGCAGGGGGCGGTATTTCCGACCATCTAAATGGGTCAGCACCGCGCAGGCGGACTGGAGGGAGACCTCATGCTCGCTGGAGTAGCCCCCAAAAAGAACCAAAATGTGTTTCATTGTCAATCAAACCCCTTTCCGGGACTAAAAAGCGCCCCGATCTGCTGGCTTTATCCTAGCAAATCGAGGCGCGTAGGGTTTGAAGGCTTTTATGCGAAGTCCTTGGGATTTTCCGGCGAAATTCTTACAAATTTCTTGCGGGGAAGGACCTCCCGATTTGTACGCCCAAAGGCCCGCAGACTACGCGCACCCGGCGGGAAGAACCACCGTAAAGACCGTCTCGCCGTCCTCGCTCCGGGCGGAAATGCTCCCGCCGTGAAGCTCGACGATCTCCTTGGCGATGGCCAGGCCCAGCCCCGCGCCGCCGGTGCGGGTGGCCCGGGAGGAGTCCAGGCGGAAGAACTGCTCAAAAATCCGCCCCAACTTCTCCGGGGGGATGGTTACGCCGCTGTTGGTGAAGGTCAGGGTCAACACACCCTCCCCCCGGGTAGCGGCAATCCCCACAGCTGTCCCCGCCTTGCTGTACCAGCAGGCGTTGCGCAGCAGATTGTCAAACACCCTGGCCAGCTTGTCCGGATCGCAGGAGTAGGGCATGGACTCCGGCAGGTTCAGCTCACAAGACAACTGCCGCTCCGCCAACATGGGGGCAAACTCACTGGCCACCTGCTGGAGCATCCGGCTGAGGTCGCAGGGCCGCTTTTCCAGCTCCATCCGGGCCAGGTTGAAGCGGGTGATTTCAAAGAACTCGTTGATCAAATCCTCCAGCCGCTCCGCCTTGTCCAGGGCCACGCCGGTGTAGCGGCCCCGCAGCTCCGGGGACAGGTCCGGCTCGTCCCGGAGAAGGGTCAAATAGCCGATAACGCTGGTGAGGGGCGTCTTTAAATCGTGGGCCAGGTAAACCACCAGGTCGTTTTTCCGCTGCTCCGCCTCCCGGGCGGCCCGCTGGTCCCGGAGGGCCTGGCTGTGCGCCCAGTTCAGGTGCTCCTCCAGCATCCCCAGCTCCGGCGAGAGGACGATGGGGTCGTCGTCCGGCTGGGTCAGCTGCTCCGCCGCCTCCGCCATCTCGTCCAGGAAGTCCAAGGGCTTGCGGATGAAGTGGACGGTGCACCCCAGCCAGCACAGCCCCACGCTGATCAGGAACAAGAGCAGTATGTAGTCCCGGCAGAAATAGAGCAGGTAGGTCAAAACGACATTGCTCCGCCAGAATGGGAAGCTGGCGAAGAAAAACGTGCACGCCGCCGCCAGGAAGCTGACTAGCCCCAAGGAACCAAACAGGCTCAGGGCATACTGTCCCAGCAGCTTCCGGGAAATGCGCCCGGTGTAATTGAAGTCATTCAATGGTGTACCCCACCCCCCAGACGGTTTTGATGAATTTCGGCCGGCGGCTTGGCTCGTGCATCTTTTCCCGCAGGCGAGCGATGTGGCTCATGACCGTGTTGTTGCTGTCCATGTACTTCTCCCCCCAAACCGCCTCGAACAGCTCCTCGCTGGGGACCACCCGGCCCTGCTTCCCGCACAGGTACCACAGGATGGAGAACTCCAACGGCGTCAGGGCCAGCTCCTCGCCGTAGAGAAAGCACTTATGGGTCTTGCTGGATATCTGAAGGCCCCGGATGTCATAATCCTCGGCCTCCTCCTGGGGCGGGCGGTTATAGCGGGTGCAGCGGCGGAGCTGGGTCTTGACCCGGGCCACCAGCTCCAGGGGATTGAAAGGCTTGGTAATGTAATCGTCCGCCCCCAGGGTGAGACCGGTGATCTTGTCAATGTCTTCCACCCGGGCGGTAAGCATGAGGACGGGAAAGACGTAGCGCTCCCGGATGCGCTGGCACAGCGCGAAGCCGTCCATATCCGGCAGCATCACGTCCAGGACCGCCAGGTCCGGCGGGCTTTGCTCCACAGCCGCCAGGGCGGGAAGGGCGCTGTAGAACTTGCGGACGGCAAAGCCCTCGTTTTTGAGGTACAGCTCCACCAAATCGGCAATGGACGCCTCGTCGTCCACCACATAAATCTCTGCGGGCATAACATGCAACCTGCTTTCTGAAAAATCTCCCGTTATTGTAGCACAAAAGCCCGTCCCTTTTCAAGCCGCGCTTTAAGCTTCCTCAAGGCAGGCCGCCATCCCCGCAGCAACGGCCCCTTCGCCTTCCGGGGCGCCCGAGATATGGCTGGAGCAAGCCTGAGCCGCCCCAGCGGAGGGCAGACAGGAAAACCGGGCCAAGCTCAAGGCCCGGCCCGGTTTCTCTCTACAGCCTCTTAGTGGCTCTGCCGCAAAAACTCCCGCACCAGCCGGTACACCCGGCCGGTGGAGGCTACATCCAGCCGCTCCCGGGGGGAGTGGACATCCTTGAGGTTGGGTCCCAGGGATACCGCGTCCAATCCGGGGATCTTCTCAATGAAAATGCCGCACTCCAAGCCACCGTGGGTGGCCTCCAGGACGGCCTCCCGGCCGGTGAGGCTCTGATAGGCTTCCATCAGGCACTGCCGCATGGGAGACGTTTTCTGGTACTGCCAGCTGGGATAGGGACTCCGGGGTTCTGCCGTACCGCCACCGCTCTCCAAAACGGCCTGGACCCTCTGGCGCAGCATCTCCGCCTGGGATGCGATGCAAGAGCGGATGGACACTGTAGCGCGAAGCCCGTCCTCCCGCAGGTCCAGGACTCCCAGGTTCAGCGAGGTCTGCACCAGGCCCGGAAAGTCCGCGCTCATGGCCTCTACCCCCTGGGGCAGAATCGCCAGCGTCCGCAGCAGGCGGCGGCTGTCCTCCGCCGTGAGGGCGCTCTCCGCCTCCGCCGGGGCGCAGGTCAGGGTGATGCCCGAATCGCACACAGCGTACTCCGCCTTCAAGCCAGCGCCGAACTCCCGGATAAACGCCTCGAATTCCTCCGCCCGGCCCGCCGGAACCGTCACAACGCCCCGGCTCCGGGGGCAGATCACGTTCTCAAACCGGCCGCCCCGCAAATCCGCCACCCGGAGGCCCTCGATCCGCTCCGCCGCGGCGAAGAGCACCCGGCCCAGCAGCTGGTTGGCCGAGGCCCGGCCCTTGTCGATATCCACGCCGGAGTGGCCGCCGTGAAGGCCGGAGATCTCCACGCACATCCCCGCCTCCCCTGCCAGGAGAGTCCGGCGCGCCGGCAGGAAACAGTCCATCCGCATCCCGCCGGCGCAGGAGACGGTGAAGACTCCCTCCTCCTCCGAGTCCAGGTTCAGGAGCTGGCGTCCCTTCAGGTCGGAGCAATCCATGGCAAAGGCCCCCACCAGACCCACCTCTTCGTCCGAGGTAAACACCGCCTCCAGCGGCGGATGGGGGCACTGCTTGTCCGCCAGAATCGCCAGGATCATGGCTACGGCCACGCCGTTATCCCCGCCCAGGGACGTCCCCTCGGCCCAGACCCACTCCCCGTCGGTGGCCACGTCCAGCCCCTCCCGGCTCATGTCCTTGCCGCACTCCGGCAGCTGGGCGCAGACCATGTCCAGGTGACCCTGGAGAATCACCGGGGCCGCATCCTCATAGCCAGGACTTGCCGGCTTCCAGATCACCAGATTGTGATGCTCGTCCTGCCGGAATGGAAGGCCCAGCTCCCCGGCGAAGCCCGCGCAGAGATCGCTGATCTCCTTCGTATTGCCGCTGCCGTGGGGCACAGCGCACAGCTTTTCAAAATACGCGAATACCTGCCGTGGTTCCAGCTCGGATAAAACGCTCATGAAATGCCTCCTCAAAAACATTCCGGCGCTCCCGGTTCCGGAGCGCCGGATCGAATTGTCCCGCCTTACACGTTGTACCAGCGGATCTCATTTGCCGCCAGGTCCAGCGGGAAGCTGGACCCGTCTCCCCGGTAAACCACCGTGCTTTGGGGTGCGTAGGTGTTGTTCACCACACAAAAGCGCCCGCTCTCCTCATAGGCATGGACTTCTACATGATAATTGGAGGAAAACCATTTGTCAAGGCGGTCCTCCCGGCGGGAGGCCCACAGGATGGCCCGGTGCAGCAGGCGGTTATTTTCAAAGGAGTAAGGAAGCCCGGAGAGATAGACCCCCCGGCCGGAGCCAAATTCATTTGCCGCCAGCTGGACCTCCCGGTCCCGCTGGACCAGCACCTCCGCCCCTTCCAGGGCATAGACGCCCTTTTGCCCCTCGCCGAAGTCTACGGAACCGGCGCAGTCCGCCAGAATGAAATGAGACCGGTGCTCCTCCCAATTGTACTTATCGTAGCCCAGGGTGAAGCCGGTTTCCTTCTCCACCCCCAGAACCTGGGCCATTTGGAAGTAGCGCCCCTGATACTGATGGCCGGAAGGCTCCCCCACACCGATCAGGCCGCCGCCGTTCCAGACAAAGCGCTTCACGGCTGAGGAAACCGCCGGATCCTCCCAGACGTCGCCGCCGGTGTGGGCGGTGTCCCCGCCGCCTACATTCACCAGCACGTCCACGCCGTCCAGGACGCCGGGGTCCGCCTTCAGCTCGTCAAAGCTGAGGAAGCGCACGTCAAAGGGCGCGCCGGACAGGGCCTCGATCACTCCGGCGTAGGAGTAGTTCTGCTTTTGATAGAGGGCGTGGTGCACCATGTGGCAGCCCCAGGACCGGGCCTTTCCCCAGCAGTTCAGCACCACTACGGTCCCGGCGCAGTAGGGCCTCGCCCCGTTGATGTGCCCGTACAGCTCCCGGAACTCCCGGCAGACAGACTCCACATAATCGATAAACTCCGGGAAGGCGCAGGCCAGCTTCAGATACCCGCCGTAGCCGATGCGGTCGATGGGCTTGCGCAGAATCGCCAGGCGGGCGGTGACCCAGTTGTCCCGGGCCTCCCTCACCGGGTCCCCTCCTTCGTGGAAGGTATCCGGGAAAAAATAAGGGAGGAACCGGCCCTCGGTGTATTTCACGCCCGGGATGTCCGCAATCAGACGGAGGGTGGAGCCGTTGCCCACACTGCCCACCACCGCGTCCAGGCCGATGGAGGGGAACTCCTCCAGATAAGGTTCCGTGCCGATCCAGTGGTCCCCCAGGAACATCATGGCCTCCTTCCCCAGCTCGTGGGTGAGGTCCACCATCTCCCTTGCCAGGGCGGCCACCTCCCTGCGCTGGAAGGCGCAAAAATCCTGAAACTCCTTTGAGGGAATCCGGTACTGGTTGTTATAGTACCCCTGGTCAATGATGAACTCCGGGCGGAACGGATAGCCAGCCTCCCGCTCGAACCGCTCCAGAATGTAGGGGGAGACTGAGGCGGAGTAGCCGTACCAGTCCACGTACTTCTCCCGCCTCAGCTCGTCAAAGATCAAGGTGAACTGGTGGAAGAAGGTGGTGTAGCGGATCACATCCACATAGGGGTGATCCTGAATGAACTTCCGCAGCCGCTCCATGGTGAACTTCCGGGTCTTGGGCTGGCGGACGTCGAAGGTGATCTGATGCTCGAAGTCCTTCCAGCCGTTAGTGACAGCGTTGTACATGTGCACCGGGTCCCAGATTAGGTACGCCAAAAAGCTGACCGTGTAGTCGTGGAACGCATCCGGCTCCGGGATCACCACTGCGCCGCCCTCCGGGTCGTACTTCCAGCTTCCGGGCGGAAGGGGCTGTCCCGTGGTCCGGTCCATGACCTCCCACCAGCGCTTTACGTCGTCCCGGCCGTTGACCTTCAGCAGCTCCTCGCTGATCCCCTTCAGCAGCGGGATGGACAGCGGGCCGCCGGAGGCGGTGTGAAAGGCCGTCATGATGTAGCACTGCTGGACCTCCTCAGGGTTCGCCCTGGCCCAGGCGTTGTCCTTCCGGGTGGTGTAATAGGTGGCGTACACCTTGGCGCCGGCGGACTTTAGCTCCTCGGGAAAATCCGTCCCGTCGCAGTCCCGGATGGCATCGGCCCCCCAGCGCTCCAGCAGGGCCAGGGTCTGCGGGACTACGTCCACGTCCGTGGGGATCGTCACCCGCCCTTTGTTGTTCCAATCGCTCATGCCTTCCCCCTCAAAGCCCGGGGCCTCTGTCGCCCTCAAAAGGCTTATTGTAGATCCACAGCGCCACCAGCAGCGCCGCCACGCCAACGAGCATCAGCCCCAGGCCGGACAGCTTCCCCGTCAGCTTCCACCCATAAATCACCAGAGCCAGCCCCGCCAGGAAAAAAACCGCAATCAACAGCGCCCGAAGGCTTCCATGCTCTTTCCAAAAATTCATAGTCGTACCTCTCAAGAAATCTCTCCGCCGCGCCTCCCGGCCTCATGCCGCCGGAGCGGCGGACGCTCGTTTGCCTGTTCCTCCCCAGGAAAATCGGATCAGCCCTTCAGACCGCCCACCGTCATGCCCTGGGTCAGTTTTTTCTGAACACACATGTAAAGGATCAGCGTGGGCAGCATGACCAGCACCAGCCCTGCGTAAAGGATGCCGTACTCCGCCGAGGACTGCTGGGCCTGCATCAGGTTCAGCAGTCCCACCGGCAGGGTCTTCTGGCCCTGGGCGCTGCTCATCAGCGTCATGGAGATGATGTACTCATTCCAGAAGGACAAAAAGTTAAAGAGAATAATGGTGATGATGGAGGGCTGCGCCATGGGAAAGATGATCCGGACCATCGCCTGCCCATACCCCGCGCCGTCGATGTAGGCCGCCTCCTCAAAATCGTGGGGAAGCGTGGCGAAATACCCCGAGAGGAGGTAAATCGTAAAGGGCAGGGCCGTGGAGGCGTACACCACCGCCAGCACCACCAGATTGTTCAGCAAAAACCCGTTTCCCATGAGCTTTTTCAGCCATACGTCCCCGTCCCGGAGCATCAGAAAGATGGGCACCACAATATAGTTCACGTTGATGAACAGCCCCGCCATGAAGCAGGTGTTCAAAAAATCCCGCCCCCGGAAGCGGAATCGGGCCAGGCAGTAGGCCGCCGGCAGTGCCACCACCAGCAGCAGCGCCAGCGACAGCGCCGTCACCAGGACGGAGTTCAGCATGTAGCTTCCCATACTGGCGGCATTCCAGGCGTCCACGAAGTTCTGCCAGTAGAACCCCGCGGGCAGCGTCCAGGGGTTGCCGTAGAACTCGCTGTTCTGCTTGATGGAGGCCAGGAACACCCAGGCTACCGGGACCAGGATAACCACCGCCAGGGTAATCAACACCACATAGATGAAGATTTTGTACAAGGTCTCGCCGGAAAAGCCCTTCTTTTCTTTCGTCATATCCCCGCCCCCTTTACATTTCCAAAACTTCCCGCTTCGTCACCCAGTTCACCAGGGCCGACAGCAGGAAGGAAAACAGGAAGATCACCACGCCCGCCGCCATGGAATAGCCGTAAAGCCCGGCGTCCTTCTGGGCGTACATGAAGCTCAGCCCCACGTCCGCCATGCCCTTGGCCACCATGGCCTTGACAAAGAGGAAGGCCATATTGATGGTGGAGATGATGAAGAAGGTCAACGTGGTGCGGATGTTTGTCCAGATCAGGGGCAGGGTCAGCTGGAAGAACTGGGTCAGCCGACCCGCGCCGTCCAGCCCGGCGCTCTCATAAAGGCTCTCGGGTACGGCGGACATGGAGGCCATGTACATGACCATGTAATAGCCGATGGCCTGCCAGACCATGGCGATGATCACGCTGACGATGACCATGGGCTGATCCTTCCACAAAACCATGACGGTCTCTCCCCGGAGGAAGGAGAGGATACTGTTGAGCATGCCATTTTCCGGCTTGTAAATGGCGGAGAAAATGCCGGCGATGACCACCACGGAGAGGATGTTGGGAATGTAGAAGACAATGCGGAAGAAATTCTGGCCCCGAATCTTCTCCCGGGTCAAAATCGCCGCGAAGACAATGGCGAAGAAGAACGTGATGATGGTGACAGTGACGATCAGGAGAATCGTGTTTTGCATGGCGGTGATGAATTTCACGTCGTTCATCAGCGCCTTGAAATTCGCCAGGCCCACGAATGTCTCCGTGGGAGAATAGGCCCCCCGTTCAAAGAGGGACATCCGAAAGACGTTCAAGGTGGGCAGGATCATGAAAACCGCATAGAGGATGACCGCCGGGGCGACGCAAAGGGCGAGAAACCGTCCCCGGCTCTTGCTGCTGCGCATAAAACCACTCCTTTCCGAAAGCCGCGGGGAGTTGGAAGGCGGCGGCGGGCAGGTCTCTGCTCGCCGCCGCCGGTTTCCAGACGAATTTCGCTTATTCCATCAAGTTGGCCCGCATCTGGTCGCTGGCGGCCTTGACGCTGTCAATCCACTGCTGCTCGGTGACGGAGCCGTTCACCAGGCCGTTGACAGGATCGAAGAACACCTCCCGGACCGTGCCCAGGCCGGCCACGGCGTTGTATGCCGCAAAGCCGCCCATGGCCGCGTCGGTGCCGTTGTCATAGATGGCGTAGAACATCTTGTTGTCGCCCTCCAGGTTGTCCGTCAGGCCGGGAACCGGCTGCACCGCGCCGCCCTTGGCAAAGATTGCGCAGGCCGCATCGCTGTACAAAAAGGCCACAAACTGCTTCGCCGCGTCCAGGTTGGTGGCAGCGGCGTGGATAAAGGTCTTCGCACGTGAGTTATTGCTGGGGCCAGTACCGCCGGCCTTGGCGGCGGGCAGGGCGGTCATACCCCACTGGAAGCCCTCGGCCCGGGGAGCATCGGCCATCTCGCCCACAATCCAGGTGCCATTGGGCATGAACAGGGCCTTGTTGTCCAGAATTAGCTGCTGGTTCTGGGTGAAGTCCTGGTCGTTGGCCTGGGCAGGGGTGACAGGATTCGTGTAGGAGGCCAGCTTCGCCACGATGTCAAAGCACTGCTGTCCCTCAGGCGTGTCCCAGATGCCCTCGCTATAGGTCGTGGCCTTGTTGAAGAAATCGGCGCCGCCCACGGAGTACATCAGGGCGTAGAAGAACGTATCAAAGTAGCCGGTGGTGGGATACGTAAAGAGGGAGATATCCTCGGCCTTGGCCTTCTCGCCCAGCTCCCACATCTCGTCCCAGGTGGCGGGGACACTCCAGCCCTTCTCCTCAAACAATCCCGCGTTGTAGAACAACCCGCAGGGAGAGTAGAACATGGGGGCCAGGTAAGTCGCGCCGTCGCCGTAGGGGTTCGTGACGGAGGTGTCGGTGAAGCCGCCAACGATCTTGTCGGAGACCTTGGCGCTCTCGCCGGGGACAGTCATAGACAGCACGTCGGTGATGTCGGCGATGTTGCGGTCCTTGATAAACTGCTCGGTGAGACCCTTCTCCCGGCCGGTGGCCAGGTGGATCACGTCAGGGAAGTCGCCGCCCTGCATAGACGGTCCGATGACGTCCTCCAGGTTCTTGTCGCAGATCAGGTTCACCTTCACGCCGGTAGCGGCGGTAAAGGCGTCGCAAACCTCCTTCCACATGCCGGGATATGCCTCTTCGTAACCGGAGGCCAGGGCGGCCACGGTGATGGTCACGTCCTCGGCGGGGGGCGGGGTCTCGTCGCCGCTGCTGCCGGAGTCGGCGGGGGGCGCGCTGTCCCCGCCGCTGCCGCCCTGAGCCGCCGCAGGCGGCCAGGGACAGCGTCAAAGCCAGGGTCAGCAAGAGACAGAGAAACTTCTTCATAAGTCTACCTCCTTATAAATTCGGGAGCATCCTCGGGCCGGATTCCGGCCCTGTGAGTACCAGTATATCGGGTTTCCCGATGGCAAGACAATCCGTATCTTGCGGAAGTTTTTAGATATCTTGCTCTCTTTGCGTTTTGGCGGAATTTCTCAGGAATTTTCTCGCCGCTTTTGGGCATACTCTATAATTTTTCAGGCATTCTCCGCCGCTCCCTCTTCTAAAACCGGGAATCCCCCTTCAAAAAGAAAAATCTTTCCGGAGCGTTGCACCACTGGCGGAAAGGCGCTATAATGGTTTTCTGGCCCGCCCACTGGCAATTTTCAAAAAATTGCGCCGCGCATTCCAAAACACTTACGAAGGGAGGCGCTTCCATGAGCCAGCGTCAATACGCCCTCCCCCGCGCTGGAGACGCCCCCCGCCTGCTCTATGTCTCCCGCGCCCAATACAGCGGGGACTGGAACTCCAGCCTCCACACCCACGGCTGCGCCGAGCTGTTCTTCATCACCGGAGGCCACGGCCGCTTCCGCACCCAGCGGGAGGAATTTCCCGTGGCCATCCATGACGCCGTCATCGTCAACGCCAACATCCCCCACACCGAGGTCAGCCAGCTGGACAGCCCCCTGGAGTATACCGTTCTGGGCGTGGAGGGGCTGGAGACCCTGGCCGGGGCGGAGGGCATGGCCCTGCTGCACCTCCACACCGGCTGGGCGGAGCTGATGGGCTGCCTGCGCATGCTGCTTCAGGAGGCGGAGGACGCCCTGCCGGGCTATGAGCGAGTGTGCCGGAGCCTTTTGGAGGTGGTGCTGGTCCGCCTGAACCGCCAGCGGGACGCCGCCCTCTCCGGAGAACCCTCCGGCGCCCGGTCCAGCCGGGAGTGCGGCCTGGTCCGGCGGTATATCGACAATCATTTCAAGGAGAACCTCAGCCTGGACCAGCTGGCCCAGTTGGCCCACCTAAACAAATACTACCTGGCCCACGCCTTCCGCCGGGAATTCGGCGTCTCTCCCATCAACTACCTGATCTCCCGCCGCATTGAGGAGAGCCGCTTCCTCCTCCGGGAGACGGACCACACCCTCTCCCTCATCGCCCAGATCCTGGGCTTTTCCTCCCTGAGCTACTTCTCCCAGTGCTTCCGCCGGGTGGAGGGCGTCAGCCCCCTAGAGTACCGCCGCCGGCATCGCTAGCCCGCCGCTCCGCCCGGTATTGGCTGGGCGTCCGCCCCTTCAGCGCCCGGAAGGCCCGGGCGAAATAGCTCATCTCCTGAAACCCGCACCGCGCCCCAATGTCCGCAATCCGCTCATCGGTGGATTCCAGCAGCTCCGCCGCCCGCTGGATTCGGAACTGCTTGACGTACTGAATCGGCGTGGTCTCCAGCACGCTCCGAAAGCACCGCAGGCACTCGCTTTCGCTGACGGCGGCGCTTCGGGCAATCCGTTCCACCGTCAGCTCCTCGTCAAAGTGCTCCTCTACATGGCGCAGCATGGCCTTGATCCGCTCCCCGTCCCGCAGGGCCTTTTCCGAGAGTCCCCGCCCCTTTGCCGGCCGGTGGGCGGAGAGGAGGAACACCAGCCTGGAAAGCCCCTCCCGGGCCAAAAACTCAAACCCCTGCGGCTCCTCCCGGCAGGCCCGCCAGGCTGAATCCAGGGCCTCCAAAGCCTCCCTCTGCCATGGGACGCCCTCGCCAAGCCAAACCCAGCGGTTCTCCCCGCTTGACAAAAGAGGCTGGAGATAACCCTGCCAGAAGACGCTCTCCACGCTTCCACCCACCAGCCGGGGATGGAAGACCATGGAGCGGAGGAGGGCCTCCCCCTCTCCTTCCCGCCAAATCCGGTGGAGAACTCCGGCGCTGATGAAGCAGCCCTCCCCCGCCCTCAGCTCCCGGCTCTCGCCCTCTACGGAGACGCTCACGCTCCCCGCCTTGATCAAAATGGCCTCCAGCTCATCATGCCAGTGCCATGGGACCGTATTTGCCGAGCCGCCGTCATGCCGGTAGCAGGCCACCGGAAACTGCGCCGTACCGTGCCGGACCAGCTCCCGGCTCCGCCCATCCGTCGCGCTCTTGCAGGGACTGATTGCCATAGCCTCCTCCATTCTGACGGTTTTGTGCCAGGGAACTGGCGCTTTTTTTCTACCATCTTCCTTTTTTTGATGATATCATCCTATCAGAAAGCGGCGAGGACCGCAAGAGGAACCACCGATGTTTGAGACGAGATAAGGAGGACGCGGATGTTTAGGATCATGATGCTCCCGGACGCGGAGAACTTTTTGAACGTCGTGCAGCACAGCCGGGGGCAGGTGCTGCTCCACCTGCCGGACAAGACCTTCTGCGATCTGAAGCGGGACAACACCGCCCGCCAGATGCTCCGGGCCATGCGCCCCAGCCAGGAAGGACTGTGCATCAGCCTCTCCGACGCCAGGGACGTCCCGGCGTTTCTCGATTACATGATCGGCTCCGCCCGGCAGGGACAGTGAGGCAGACCGCCTCCTCAGATGATGCTGCCGCCGCCCCTTCGGGGCGGCGGCCTCTTATGGGCGGGGCAGCCCCGCCGCTTCCATCTTTCTTGCCCGCAGCGCGGCTGCGGAGCGCACGCAGTCGGTTGTGAGATAGTCCACTCCTGCCTCCAGCAGCTGGCGGATAGCCAGCCCGTCGTTGACCAGCCAGCAGGACAACGGCACGCCCTGCGCGGAAAACAGCGCCATGGTCTCCGCCGTCAGCAGTCCATACTCGATGTTGAACCCGGCCAGCGACGGGTCCCTTTGCGAGCGGTAGCCCGCAATCAGCCGCCGGACCTCTTCCTCCGCCAGCGTCTCTTCGCAGCCGCTCAGGAGCGGGCACTCTACGTTGCGAAAGCAGCGCAGGCCCGGGTCCTTCGCGGCGGCCCCGGTCTCCCCGGTAAAAAAAGCCCGCCGCTCCATCCCCATGTTCTTCAGGATGCGGAAAGCAGCCGGGAGCGCGACCGCCTCCTTGATATCGCAGTTGATCTCCGCACCGCTTGGGCCAATGAGTTCCAAAGCCTGCCGGAGGGTCAGGTAGGTCTCCAAAGCTTCCTCCCGCAGCGCGTCGTGGGAGAGGTACACCTCCCCGTTCAATAGCCGCAGGTCCACCTCCACGGCGTCCGCCCCGCAGCGCAGGGCCGTCTCAATATTTTCCCGCGTGCCCTTGGGCGTGCCCTCGCAGCCCGCATGAGCCGTTATTTTCGTCATACATACCTTCCCAATACTGCCAAAACAGGGGACACACGCTTGTATGTCCCCTGTTCTGTTTGCGGATGTTTTTGTTCGGACGCATCCCTTTTACTGGGCGGCGATCCACTCATCGACTTCCTTCTGCGCCGCCTTCAGCACCTCTGCCGGGTCCTTGCCGTTCAAGGTGACCTCTTCCACCGCGGTGGTCAGGATGCTGCGGCCCTGGCCGCTGCGATAGGTGTAGCGGGGAGTCCACAGGTACTGGATGGTATCCATCATAAACGCCACGTTGGCGTCGTCCTTGACCCCGTCGAAGTCCAGCGCGCTCTTGATGCAGGGCAGTCCCTCATTCCGCTGGTTCTCCCAGAAATACTGGGCAAAGAACTCAGAGCCGACGAACTTGACGTATTCCCAGGCCGCGTCCTTCACCTTGCTGGAGGCCGCGATCACCACGGGGCTTCCGGCGAACATACCGCCCTTCCCCTCGGCCTCGTTGATGAACAGCCGTGCCACGCCGTAACGCTCGCCCAGTCCCTGGGCGTTGATGTTGTTGAGGATGGCGGGATGGCAGCGCAGGTGCATCGCCAGGTTATTCTGCGCCGTGCCGAACATCTCGCCGCCCTGGTTCGCCATGACGCCGTCCGGGGCGTACTCATTCATCTTCACCAGGGTCTCCATGGCCTGCACCATGGTATCCGTGTCGAAATTCACCGTCATCTCGCTGGCCCGGAAGCCGGAACCCCAGGTGCCGCCATAGTACTCACTGAGGTTCATGACAATATCGCCGGCGTCGGTGCCCTTGTGGAAAATACCGTAGTTGACCTCCCCGCTCACGGGATTGGTTCCCGTCAGCTTCGCGGCCTTCTCCAGGATCTCCTCCACCGTAGGCTTGGCGGAGAGGTATTCCACGCCCCACTCGTCAAACAGCTGCTTGTCGTAGATGATGAACCGGGTGTCGGCGATCATCGGAAGGCCGTAGATCTGCGGCTCGCTGTCCTCGGGACCCGCCACCTTCCAGCCGTCCACCTGGCCGTCCAGATAGACGGAGAGGTCATAGTTGTCCTTGTCGATGTAGGGCTGGAGCGGCTCCAAAAGCCCCTGGCCCGCCAGGGCGTCGATGCCGGGCGCCTGATAGACGTCCGCCTCACCGGCGATCATCATGGATTGGGTCTTCTTCTGATAATCATCCCAGCCCATAAAAATGTACTGCAAATCAATGTCCTCATGCAGCCGCTCGAACTCCTCCTCCAGCACGTGGCAGCCCTTCAATCCAGCTCCGGAAATGGGATCGGTAAAATCCTCACCCTTAAAATCGCCAATCAGCTGCACTTTCAAAACGGTCTTTTCCGCTCCGTCTCCGGAACTTCCCTGCTCCGCAGGCTTGGAATCAGAGCCGCATCCTGCCAGCAGCGACAGGGTCAGCAGGCCGGAGAGTCCCGCTGCCAATAAACGAGAGTGTTTCTTCATGGTTACGCATCCTTTCTTCCTTTGTTTTATTTTCAGCAGTCGCCTGCCAAAAACCGCTCACTCGCCCTTCATTCCGCTGAGGGCAATGGACTGAATGATATACTTTTGCAGCAGGAGGAACACAATCAGCACCGGGATGATTCCCATAAACGCCACGCACATGGTGCTTCCTGCCATTCGCGTTCCCCCTTCATAGGAAAAGGCCGAGATGAAGATGGGAACCGTGCGGGTCTCCTCCCCGGTCAGGATGACCAGGGGCCAGAGGAAATCGTTCCAGCTGCCCATAAACTTCAAAATGGCAATGGTGGCCATAATCGGCGTGGACAGCGGCAGATACACCTGGAGGAACACCCGCAGGTGCCCGGCGCCGTCGATCCGTGCCGCCTCGCCCAGGCTGTCCGGCAGCTTCACGAAGAAGTTCCGCGCCAGCAGCAGCCCGAAGCCGTCAATCATATTGGGGAGAATCAGGGGCAGGAAATTGTTCGTCAGCCCCAGCTTGGAAAACATTTTGAACATGGGGACCATGCGGGTCTCAAAGGGGATCATCATCGTGGCCATGACGATGACGAGGACAAGGCCCTTCCCCTTGAAGCGGCCCTTAGCCAGGGCATAACCTCCCAGCATAACCGCCAGCATATTCAGCGCCACGGAAAATACCGCGATCACCAGGGAATTGCGATATGCCCGCCAGAGATTCCCGTTCTCCGTGATGATCTTAAAATTGAACAGGGACGGTTCCTTGACAATCAGCGACGGCGGGAACGGCGGCTGGATGTTGGCGCTGCGCTCAAAGGCCACCACCGCCATCCAGACAAAGGGGATGATGAAAATCAACCCAATCAGCAAAAGGCACACAAACACAATGCAGTCGATCCGCCTCTTCCGGCGGGACGCGCTCTCCATCGGTTTCCTATTCTGGGCTTCTTTCATGACTCATCCCCCCTTGTCAGCTTCATGTTTAAAAGAGTAAAGAGCAAGATAATCACAAAGAGGATGCAGGAGGCGGCCGACGCTACGCCAAACTCATAGTTGCCGAAGCCCCGCTCATAGATGAAGCCCACAATCGTGTGGAGGCTTCGGGCCGGGGAACCCGTCATGCCGCCCAGCGCGTAGACGTCGGTAAAGCGCTGCATGCCGTTGATCCACCCCATGATGATGAGGAAGGCGAAGGCGCTTCGCATCTGGGGAAAGGTAATGTGGATATGCGCCTGCCACCGGCCGCAGCCGTCCACATAAGCCGCCTCATAGTGC
Source organism: Oscillibacter sp. (assembly GCA_022791135.1). GTDB lineage: Bacteria > Bacillota > Clostridia > Oscillospirales > Oscillospiraceae > Oscillibacter. Next base: position 9,880 of record JAAVYM010000080.1, on the reverse strand, counting down.
TCCTGGGCAATGGTCTGAAGATAGGCCAGGAAAATGATGACGTTAAAGCCCATGGAACGCCAGATGCTCAAAAGCACGGCGCCTACCCGGGCGGACATACCATTCTCCAGCCAGGAGACCGGATCTGCGCCAAACCAGGCCAAAAAGGTATTGAGAATGCCGTTGGGATGTAAAATGAAGAGAAACAGGGTGCCCGCGGCGATGGCCGGGGTTACGTAGGGAATAAAGAAGAGCGCTTTTAAAAAATTCTTCCCCCGGTCCAGGGAATTGATGGCCAGCGCGATGAGAAAGCCCAGGGGAATCGCCACCAAAAGCTGAAAAAAGGTGATGAAAAACGTGTTGAACAAGGCAATGCGGAAAGTCCCGTTTCCCAAAATGTAGCGGTAGTTGGCAAGACCCTTAAAGGTCTCCATCGTACCGTTCGATTGGAAAAGGCTCAGGCGGAAAACCTCAATAATGGGATACGCCATGAAAAGCAGGATACCCAGCATGGTCGGAAATAGAAACAGGTACCAGATGGGGCTTGTCCTCAAATGATGCAGGCGTTTCGCAGGTTCTCGGTTCACAAAAACTCCCTCCCTGATGGAAATTACGCGGCTTCTGTACATAGTATATAGTTTCGCACCCATCGTTTCCATTTTATTTGTTGAATTTTTGTTGCAAAATGTTGACACAATTTTGATTTGTGCTATAATACTCTCTAAACTCCCCCAATTCGTGGGACACCCCCTTCTTTCCCATGTTACAAGGGCCAAACAACACCCTTTTTCCCGGAAAATTCCGCCCATTCTACATAGATAGGCAGATTTAAACTATTTCGCAGGTTTCTGCTCAGGAGGAATCTCATGGAACAGCGATCTTCCGCCGCCCCTTCTCTCCAGTCCCTCGTCGCCCTGGGCTGGGAGCGGCCCGACGCCAACCGGCTATTTCAATATTTTCCAAGAAATTATTACCGTTTTCACTTTATAACCTCCGGAACCGGCTACTATCAGACCATGGATGAGACCATACAGCTCTCGGAGGGCGAGGGCTTTTTTATTTTCCCCGGAGAGACGCCTAACCTGTTTCCAAACGCAAAATCTCCCTGGGAGTATTTCTGGGTCGCCGTCCGGGGGAGCAAAATCGGCGCTTTGATCCAGTCCTCCGGCTTTTCCCGCATCGCGCCCGCCTTCCGCAGCACAGAAGATATGGACTTTATGCGAAGAATTCTCGCCGACATGTGCGCCACCTCGATTTCCCCTCACTCCGCAGACAGCGAATTCTCCCTCTGCCTGGATGCCTTTTTTAAAAGTATCGAACCTTATTCCTTGAAAAAGCACAAGAATTCGCCATATTTTGAGCAGTGTCTCAACTATATTAACCACAACTATGCCAGCCAGATCCGCGTCCAGGACATCGCCAATTTTGTTAACATCGACCGGACCTATCTTTACAAGATGTTCAAGCGGAATATCGGCCTCTCCCCCCAGGTCTATCTGCTCAATTACCGGATCGACCGGGCCTGCGAGCTTTTGCGGACGACAGACAAAAGCGTCAGCGAGGTTGCCTACAGCGTGGGTTTTCAAGATTATTCCAATTTCTCCCGCCAATTCAAGGCCCGCTGCCTCAAGTCCCCAACCGCCTACCGGAAAAACGTCCGGGGAAAAACGTAACATTTTGCATAGATCAGGAAACATTCTACAATGTTCTGGCCTGTAAAAAAGTGGCGCTTTTCAGGCTCTCCGCCAAAAAGCGCCGCTTCATCACAGAAGCTGTATCAACCCGTGAACGTGCACAGATTTGTACAGCTTCTCACTACCTAGGCGTCCTCTGCTACTGCGCATCCAAAAGGATGCGCAGCGCCGACGCGCAGGGGTACATTTCAAAGTTATAGTTGATCTGCATCAAGGACAGTCCGTTTTGATGCTCATGCTCCGAGGTGGAGTTGACCCCGTCCTCGGCGATGATGACTCGGAAACCCATGTAAAACGCGGCGATCGCCGTTTGGGAAATACACACGTCCGTCCGCCAGCCGGTAAACAGCAGCGTGTGGACGTCCAGGGAATCCAAAACCGCCTGAAGTCCTGTGTTTACAAAGCCGTTAAACAGGTTCTTATGGACCACGTAGTCCCCGGGCTGGGGCGTCAGCTCCTGGATGACCTGAGCGCCCCAGGTCCCCTCAATCATGTGGTCGTTCCACAGCTCCAGCTCCGCGTCCCCTTTTTTGTGGCAGTCGCAGACGTAGATAACCGGCACATCCCGCTGGCGGGCCTCCTGAAACAGCGCCTGCAGCGCGGGGACGATTTTGCCGATTCGCTTGCAGGGCAGCGCGCCCCCCTCCAGAATGTCGTTTTGGAGGTCGATACCGATGACCGCCAGGCGGCCCGTGGGCTTCGGCTTGGCGGGTTCCGAGCCAAGGAAGGTGTTGATCACCGCCAATGCGTGGTGGTCGTCCTTCAGCCGCTGCTGCACGACGAAATACTGGCGCTCCATCGCCGCATAGACCTCCTCCTTCGGCGCGTCCAGCAGCGCGGCGATTTCCTCCAGGGAAAAAAGCATGTCCCGATAAGAGCGGATCTGCCGCAGGCGGGCCAGATCCTCATCGGAATAGTCCCGGTATCCGGTCCCGCTCCGGATGGAAGGTACACACAAACCGATTTTTTCATAGTGCCGGATGGCCCTCACGGTCAGATTGGTCCGCTCTGCGGCCTGTTTGATGGTAACCACGGCTGTGTCTCCTCTCTGGAACGGATGCCCGAACCGGCGCCAACCGGCCCAAGTATACCACGCTCCGCTCATTCTCCCGCCTCCCCGCTCTTCCGGCACATACAGCCCTGTCCGGCCGCTCCCCCCAGGGAACGGCCGGACGAAGGGGCGAAAGCAGCGGGAGGCGTTATCGCTCGTAGGGGGTAATCGCCACCTTGATGCAGCCGTCCTCATGTTTTTCAAACATTTCGTAGACCTTCATAATGTCGTTGAGGGGCATATGATGGGTGAAAAGAGGCCGGGGATTCAGCTTGCCGCCGGCGATGAGGTCCACCAGCATCTGGTCCTTGCAGGCGTCCACACCGCCGGTTTTCCAGGTGAGGTTCTTGCCGTACATAGAGGGCAGCGGCAGCACCTGATCCTCTTCATACATGGCTGTCAGGACGATGATGCCATTGGGCCGGGCAATCTTCCACGCCATCTCAAAGGTGCCGTCCTTGCCGGCCATCTCAATGACGGAGTCCGCGCCCCGGCCGTCCGTAAGGCTCTTGACCACCTCGTCCACGTCCTGCTTCTTCGCGTTGATAAACACGTCCGCCCACCCGTGCTTCAGGGCGAACTCGCCCCGCTCGTCGTGGCGGTCCACCGCGATGATCTTCGCGGGGCCGAAGAGGCGGGCGCACATCATGGAGGTATAGCCGCAGGGACCGCAGCCCAGGACGACCACGGTGTCGCCGGGCTTAATCTCCGCCAGCTCCGCGCCGAAGTAGCCGCTGGGCAGCACGCAGCTCACTGCCAGCACATCCTCGTACTCCAGGTTCTCCGGAATGCGTACCAGGCCATTGTCCGCGATGGGAACCCGGACGTATTCGGTTTGGCAGCCGTCGATCCGGCAGCCCAGGTACCAGCCGCCCTCCACGCAGTTGTTGACATAGCCGCGCTTGCAGAAGAAGCACTCGCCGCAATAGGTCTCCACGTTGGAGACCACCCGGTCGCCAGGCTTGATTTTTTTGACCGCGTCGCCTACGGCGACGACCTCGCCCACAAACTCATGCCCCAGGATGGTGTTTTCCTTGGCAATGGGAACCGCGCCGTTGCGGATGTGCAGGTCGCTGGTGCAGATGGTGGACAGGGCCACTTTAACGATCGCGTCCCGGGGATCCAGGATGGTTGGAATATCGCGCTCTTCGAAGCGCAGGTCGTTTTTGCCGTGATAAACAACGCCCATCATTTTCTCTGCCATAGTCAAAACCGCCTTTCTTAAATCTATCATACTATACTTTCGGGTAATTGCCAAGCACCTGCCCCAATGTCCGGGACCGGTTTATTTTTCCTCAAAGGCAATGTCCTCATTGCCCGACCACTTATTTACAATGGGAGCCATCGTGTTCAGCACGGGACCCAGCACCGGGCCGACCAGGAACATGCCCACCAGCGTACCCACATGGACCACGCCGCCCATCACCAGCGCGCCGACTACCATAATCGCGTCGAAGATGATGCGCCACCAGCGGAGCTGGAGCTTCAGCTTCTTGGCCATGGTCTGGTTAAAGGCATCGGACGGCCCGCAGCCAAACTCGGCGGACTGATAGAAGCCAAGGCCGATGCCCAGGGCGATGGTACCGGTGACAATAAGAATGACGCGGGTAACCATCGTGGGTTCCGGAGTAATGATGGCCACAATCCACGGGTCCAGAATCGTGCAGAAGGTGCCCAGCGTGAAGGTGTAGAGCACCGTGCCGATGCCGATGGTCTTGCGGTTAAAAATCAGGATGATGACGAAGAATACGATGTTAAAGACGTTCATCGCGCTGCCGAAGTCCAGGTGCAGCACGTTGCCCAGTCCCTGCACAAAGGCGGTAACCGGATCGCTTCCCAGTCTCGCCAGGACGAACGCCTCGGCGCCATAGGCCGTGATGACGACACCGACAAGGATGACGATGCAGCGAACGAGGATACTGCGGGTCGTGTACTTCCCTTTGCCCATTTAAAAGCCTCCTTTTTCACCAGGTTTTCCTTCCCATCAGGTTTGCGAGCGGAAACGCGCAATGATGCTGCCGCTGGTGGTCACAGAACCGAAGTGAGTGCGGATGTCCCAGAGCGTGGACTCCTGCTCCCGGGGTCCCGTGGCGCGGACGCAGTCCTCCGGAACCACCACGTGGTAACCCAGGAAAAACGCGTCGTGGCAGGTAGAGCGGACGCAGATGTTTGTGACCACGCCGGTGACGATCACAGTTTTAACGCCTAGCTCCCGCAGCACCAGATCCAGATCTGTCTGGAAAAAGCCGCTGAAGCGGCGCTTTTTAATGCAGTAATCCTCCTCCCGAGGGGCCAGTGGAGCAACCACCTCAGCTCCCCAGGTGCCGTCGATGCAGTGGGGCAGCCGCTTATCAAATTCCTGGTCGTATTTGCCGGGACGGTGGCAGTCGTTCAGGTAGATGATCGGGCACTTGCATTTGCGGCCCTCGGCGATCAATCCGGCAATGGTCCCATAGACCTCCTTGCTGCCCTCCAAAATCATGCTGCCGCCCTCTTCACAAAAATCGTTGACCATATCCACGACCAGGATTGCGGGGTTCTGGATAACCAATTGGCTGCCATCTTCAACAAAGTGTTCCGCGAAGCCTTTTTCCGACATAGCATTTCTCCTATCTCTATATTTTTTCCCTCGTTTGATTTTTGAAATGCAGTCCCCGATTGCATGGGGCAGTTTCGTCCGGACCGAAACATTGGTTGAATTATAGCAGAAGGATCGGCATTCTCTCAAGGCGTTTCATTGGGCAAACCTTACCCCTACCAGAGTGTTTCTTGGAAAACATTAGTATAAAATGACGAAAACAGGAAGCCATCAAGCCCTCTCATGGACAGGTTTATGGAGTCCTCCGGCCCCATTCTGCACGAAAAACGCGCCCGAACCTCCCACCGCCGAAGGTTCTCAGGCGCGTTTTTTGCATGCCGGGCGGGCCGGCCGGTTTTCAAACAGGCGCTAAACTTCTCCCCCGCTGTTGTACCGCGTGCGGATCAGGATGTCCGTGTACAGCAGCTCCTTTTCCGGCGTTTCTCCGCTGAGCAAATAATGATATAGGATATGCAGCGGCCGGCTGCCCTGCTGAAAGGCCATCTGATCCAAGACAAAGCTCAGGTCTCCGCTTTTCAGCAGCTGGCGGTTCGGTGCGTTTAAATCGTAGGCCACGACCCGGACCCGGCCCTTCCGCCGCTCGTCGTCGATGGCCCGGCAAACCCCTCGCTGGCCGTTGGAAGTGATATAGACGCAGGCCAGGGAAGGGTTCTCCCGGAGGGTGTGCTGCGTGATTTCATGGGCATAGTCGTCCCGGTCGAAGCAGGGCTGAGACGGGAGGAGCTGAATGTCGTCCCCCCCCTTCAGCGTGTCCAAGAACCCCCGGAGGCGGCTGTTGTGGGCGCTGTTGTTGACATGTCCGGCAATGGGCAAAACCAGCCCTCCGCCGGGCAGCATCTGCCGGATCAGCCCCGCCGCCGTCTGCCCGGCGCGGTAATTGTCCATTCCCACAAAGCACAGCCGGCGGCTGTCAGGTGCATCCGTGTTGAACGTCACCACCGGGATTCCCTGCCGGTGGAGTTCATCGATGCGCTGGACCAATTCCGGTGCATTGCCTGCGGCGATGGACAAACCGTTAGCCCCCCAGGCCGTCAGCTCGTCAATCTGCCGCAAGACCTGGAGGGTATCCCGTCCCTGGACCTCCCGCAGCTCCACCTCCAGGCCGGACGCCCGCAGCTCCGCAGCTGCGTAGCGGGTCCCGGCAGCCGCGTCCTGCATCGTCGGCGTCTCCGAAGATTGGAGGATCGCCCCCAGCCGAAAGCCCTGCTTCGTCCGGGCCAGGGCCTGGCCGATGGTATTGGGCCGGTACCCCAGATCCTCCGCAATTTTAAGGACTCGGGCGGCCACCTCCGGGTTGACCCGGCCCCGGTTATGGAGGGCGCGGTCCACCGTTCCCCGGGAGACTCCCGCCAGGTCGGCGATTTGCTGTGAAGTCACTGCCATGCTGCACGCCTCCTCATTTTGCCCAGTTCAACCGGCGTTCCGGCTGATGCTTTTTTCATTATAGCACATGCACGCAGACCTTGACAAGGCTGTTTCCCGATTTCCATCAAAAAGAACGCATTTGCACGCAGTTTTCACGCCATCGGGGAAGAAGTGCACAAGAAAGGACCCCCGTGTTTTCCGGCTTCTCCAAATTTTGCATTTTTGGCGGTATTTTCCGGAAATTTTCTTGCAGAATCAAAAAATTCGTGTTATCTTAACAGCAGATAATGAGGGTCCTGCCCGGGACCTCACGGCGTGTTGCCGCGCGCCTGCCGGGCTAGCCCGCTGCCCTTCTGATGCGTGCAATTGCGTGCCTTTGTTCCCCTTCCCGGAAAAATTGAATGGAGGCTGTAACAATGGCATTCTTCAGTTCGCTTGCATGGACGCTGCTTTCTTTTGTCCTCTTCACCGCCCTGGTGGCCCTCATCTCCAGCTGGAAGACCAGAGGAGACGACCTGGAATCTGCCGAGGGCTATTTTTTAGCAGGCCGGGGGTTGTCCGGTGTGGTCATCGCCGGCTCCCTGCTGCTGACCAACCTATCCGCTGAACAGCTGGTGGGCCTGAATGGCCAGAGCTGGAAATCCAACATGGGTCCCATTGCCTGGGAGGTCGGCTCCATGTTCACCCTGCTGGTGCTGGCCTACTACTTTCTTCCCCGCTACTTAAAAATGGGCGCCATGACCATCCCCTCCCTGATGGAGGCCCGCTACGGCAAGGGGACCAAGACCATGTTTTCTCTGGTGATCGTGGTGATGTACTCCATCTTGAACCTGCCCGTCATCCTCTATTCCGGGGCTGTGGTCTTTGAGCAGATTTTCGGCATCTCCGATATGCTTGGAATCTCGAAATTTCAATCGGTGACAATCCTCTGCCTGATTATAGGCGTGATTGGCGGCTGCTACGCCATCTTCGGCGGGTTGAAAGCCGTGGCGGTGTCGGACACCATCAACGGCATCGGCCTGATCATCGGCGGGCTGATGGTGCCCTTCCTTGGCTTTGCCGGCGTTAAGAGGCCCTTCCGCTTCCCAGCCGCCCTGCAGGCCTTCTGCGGGGCGGTCTTTTCTCCCTCTCTGCGTGCTGAACGCATTGCAACCGCTGCATATTTGTATATCTCTTCAAAAAGAGCTTCTATTTTTGGTTCCAGCGGAGGATTGCATAAGTTAATCTCCTGATTTTTGTGTATTATTTTTTGATTTTCTTATTGCGTTCTCGAGAACGCATTGCTATAATCAGACCCAGAGAGCGGGAAATGAAACGCAGGCAAAGACACGCATCGCAACGGCATCCCTGCGGCGGTTCCGGCAAGAGCCGCCGGATTCATCGAGATTCATTCTATTTTAACAGGAGGAACTTGTTATGGAACTCAGCATCTGCCTGGTCGGCTGCGGCATGATTGGCCGGGAGCACATCGAGCGTATACAAAACCGCATCCGTGGCGCCAAAGTCGTCGCCGTCTGCGACGTCTTCGAAGAGGGCGTAAAGAAAGGGGCGGAGATTGCCGGCCCCGGCACCAAGATTTACACGGACTTCCGCGAGGCCATCTGCGACCCTGGCGTCAACGCCGTAGTCGTCACCACCCCCGGCCAGTTCCACAAGGACCCCGTCCTGGCGGCCATCCAAGCCGGCAAGCCCGTCTTCTGCGAAAAACCCCTTGCCAATACCGCCGCCGACTGCAAGGCTGTTGTGGACGCGGAAATGGCCTCCGGCAAGCATCTGGTGCAAATCGGCTTCATGCGCCGCTACGACCGGGGCTACAACCAGGTAAAGGAGCTGCTGGATTCCGGCAAGTTCGGCGCGCCTCTGCTTGTAAAGTGCACCCACCGGGCCGACGGCGTGGCGCCCAGCTACACCACCGCCATGGCCGTCACCGACACCGCCATTCATGAGATCGACTGCCTGCCCTGGCTGGTGAACGACGAGTGGGACGAGGTCCAGTGCATCCTCCCCAAGGTCTCCAGCAAGGCTCACGAGGGCCTCCGGGACCCCCAGGTCATGATTATGAAGACCAAAGGCGGCATTGCCGTCATGCTGGAGGTCAATGTCAACTGCGGCTTCGGCTACGATATCAACTGCGAAGTGGTTTGTGAGAATGGCGTGGTGAACCTGCCCTGCCCGTCCTTCCCCACCGTACGCTATGCCAACAGCGTCTCCACTAAGATTGAGGACAACTGGATCATGCGCTTCATCGACTCCTACGACGTAGAGATTCAGGACTGGGTGGATCATGCCCTCAGGGGCGAGACCGGCGGTTCCTCCGCCTGGGACGGGTATGTCGCCTCCATCACCGCCGATGCCCTGGTGAAATCCCAGACCTCCGGCCGGGCGGAGAAGGTCCTCACCGGCGGAATCCCAGACTTTTATAAGAAATAACTTCCTTTTCTTGAAAGAAAAGGAAGCAAAAGAACGTTTGCGCACTCTGATTGTCCGGCTGTTTACCAGGCCGGAGCGACGGCAACCTGGTATCATCTAAACTGGAACAGGAGTGTTCTCTATGAAGATCGCGTTTGACGCCGACGTTCTGGTCAGGCAAAGGCCCGGATTATGTCCGGAAGGCAACCGGCTTGGGCTACAAATACATCAAGCAGTCCCCCATCATCGAGCGGGAAGGGCTGCGTGTCGAAATTCAATCCCAACCTTATGACTTCTGCGGACTGAACGACGAGACCTGCGATATCGCAAAGTCCTTCCGGTCCAGAAACCTGGGCTATGTCTACTTCGCCTCCCACAGCTTCTTCTACAACCGGGGCAAGGGCAAGGTGAATTTTGACGGCATTTCGAATCCCTGCAAGAGATGGACTTTGCGTTTCTGATTCCCACGAAGCGCCCAATCAAAATTGGTTTGGCGCGTTATCCCCGCAAAATCAAACGAAGCAAAGGAGACCGCCATCATGAAAATCGGATTTAACGAAGGCTGCAACCGCTTTTGTGCGAATCACTCCGTGCTGGAGGACCTGGCCCTGTGCGAGAAGTACGGCTTTGATTACATCGATGTCCATGCGGAGTGTCCTTATAGGATTTGAGTATCCTTGTGGGACACTCCGCACTATTTTTGCTCAAAATCCTATACGGCGATCCGCTCCGGGGAGTAGCTGACGGCTACTCCCTTTCTCGTCCCCATTGTGATCTCCGCAG
>JAAVYM010000079.1 GCA_022791135.1 Oscillibacter sp. | reverse complement strand
GTGCCGGAGGCGGTGATGGCGACGCCGGCATAGAAGCTTGCCAGGAGCATGGTGTTCTTCGCGTCCATGGCCTCCGGGTCGTCGCAGGCCCGCTCGATGTTGTTCAGGATCATATCCAGGGCCTGGAGGGCGAAGATGTCGCTGAAGGGATTGGCCTTGTTGCTGGTAAAGCATTCGATGGCATGGGCCAGGGCGTCCACGCCGGTGGCCGCGGCGATCTTCCGGGGCAGCTTCTTGATCATCACCGCGTCCAGAATCACGTAGTCCGCGATCATCTCCGTGTTTACGATGCCCACCTTCAGCTGCTTTTCCGGGACGGCCACAATCGCGTTAGGCGTGGCCTCGGATCCAGTCCCGGCGGTGGTGGGGATCATCAGGGTCTTCATGCACTTCTTGGCCCGGCCCGGCTCGTCCAGCAGCTCCTTGATGCCGTACTCGCCGGTCATCAGGATGCTGGCCAGCTTCGCGGTGTCCATGACGCTGCCACCGCCCACAGCCATGATGAAGTCCGCGCCGCACTCCTTGCACTGGTCCACCAGCTTCTGGGCCTCCATGTAGGACGGCTCCGCCGGCAGGTCGTCCAAAATCACGGTATCCACGCCGGTCTCCTTCACCCTCGCCATGGGGAAGTCCAGCAGGCCCGCGCCCTCAATGCCCTTGTCCGTAAACACCACCAGACGCTTCACACCGTTGGCGGCAAAGATCTCGGGAATCCGGCCCAGGGCGTCCTCCCCGCTGTAGACCGCGTGGGGCATTTTCAACTCATACTTCGTCAGCATACTGCATCCTCCTCTTGATTTCCAGCGCCCAGGGACCGGGCCAGACGGCAAAACAGATCAGGCTCGCCGAAGCCGCCGGATTTAGAAATGATATGATAAGTTTTCCCGTGGTACACGAAATCAGTCAGCACCGCCCCGGTGTCCAGCTCGCACACCGGAATCAGCTCCGCCACACCCACGGCCCTGGTCAGGGCCAGCAGGGTGTCGCCGCCCGTGCACAGGAGCGTTGCGTCCAGTCCCCCGTCCAGCATCCGCTGAACCAGGTGGCCCAGCTGGTCCGAAATGCGGACCCTCAGGTCCTCGGTGCTCCAGCCCCGCTCCCGGGCGTAGTCCTCCGTGCGGCTGTCGCCCGCCGGGTCGTTCACATCCAGGATGAAGCGCTTTTCCCGCTCCGCCGCCTCCAGCCAGGCCGCTGTCTCCGCGGCGCAAGCCTCGCTCTCCCGCCAGGCCGGCTCCAGTTTCTGCACCGGCGTCAGGTGGACATGAGGGAAGCCCGCCGCCTCCGCCGCCTCCATCTGCCGCAGCGTCACCGGGTTCACGCTGCCGCAGGCCACGAACAGCGACGGAACCAGATAGGGCATTCCCGGCGGCGTACCCGTCAGCTCCAGCAGCTCCGCCAGCACCGCCGCAAAACCCGCGCATCCCGCGCACAGCCGCAGCCCCTCCCGGCCCAGCCGCCGCCCGATGTCCAGCAGATCCCCGTCGCTCTCCGCGTCGTAGACCTGAATCCCCGGGCGGTCCTCCGGCTGCACGCCGCCCAGGGGGTGGAGCACCACCGGGGTCTTCGACTGCGTGCCGATGATCTCCGCCACCGGCGAGGCCAGCACCGGCTCAAACGGGTCCTGGCCGAAGACGCTCTGCGCCACCGGCACGCCGTCGATGTAGTGCACGCCGCCCCGGGTGACCCGGTTCATCTTCGGCAGGGCCGGAAGGAACGCCAGGCGGTCTGCTCCGGCGGCGTCCAGCACCGCTGTCAGCTCTGCGCCCACATTGCCCCGGAGGGCGGAGTCCGTCTTCTTGTAGATGCAGGTAAATCCCGCGCCCAAAGCATCCCGCACCGCCCGGAACACCCTTTGGTAGGCCGCCTCCGGCGTCAGGTGGCGGGTCTCGACGTCCAGGACCAGCACCTCGGTCTCCGCCTTCGTTTGGGAGAAGTCATAGGCCGGGTCCGTCACCACGCAGGTCCTGGCTCCCCGGACCGCGAACTGGACGCCGGTATCCAGCGCGCCTGTAAAATCATCCGCAATCATCAAAAGCTTGACCATGCCACACCTCATATCCGTCCATTTTTGAAACGGTAGTTTGTTTCCATTTTTCACGTTGGCAATTTTATCAAAGAAAATTTGCTTTACCCTTTGCTCTTTGGGCTTATTCTATAGGGCGAACGCAAAATTGGCAATCTTTTTTCCATCGCAAACCGTTTATTTTTGAAACACGTCGAAAAAGGCTTGCGGCATTTTTGTTGGTTTGGTATAATGTGTTTAAAATTTAAACAGTTTTGGAGGGCTTATGGACACACAGCTTCGCGTATTGGGCATCGCCCCTTATGAGGGGATGAAGACCCTGATGGGCAACCTGGCGGAAGAATATCCCCAGATGGATTTAACGCTTTTTGTGGGCGACCGGGAGCTGGGACTGGAAATCGCCCGAGCCAACTTCCACGGAAACTATGACGTGGTCATCTCCCGGGGCGACACCGCCACGATGCTCCGCAGGGACCTGAGCCTGCCAGTGGTGGAGATCGAGGTGACCATGTACGACCTGCTCTGCGCCCTGAAGCTGGCCTACAGCCTGGAGGGGCGGACCGCCTTCATCGCCGCCCCCAACATCGCGGAAAGCGCCCGCCGCCTGTGCGAGGTCATGGGCGACAACATGGAGATTTACACCTATGAATCCCAGGACAATGTCGAACCCATCCTGCTGGAACTACAGGAGACCCGCTGCCAGACAGTTCTCTGCGACACCCTGGCCAACACCACCGCCAAGCGCCTGGGAATGAACTCCTTCCTGGTCACCTCCTCCGTCGAGAGCATCCGGAAGGCCTTTGATCAGGCCCTGCTTATCTGCGGCAGCCAGCAGCGGCTGCGGGAGGAAAACCTCTTCCTCCGGGAGCTGATTCAGGGTCAGATCAGCCAGACCGTGGTCTTTGACCAGCTGGAAAACCTCTTTCTCTCCACGCTGAACGACCCGGTCCCGGAGCTTTTGGAGCTGCTGCGGCGGGAGCTGCCGGAGTCCCAGCGGGATTCGGGGCGCCGCATCGTCCGGAACCTGGGGGGCATGCTGTACTCCATCCGGGCCAGGCAGATCACCTCCGGCGGACAGACCTACACCGCCTTTTTCCTGGACGCCCGGAAAACCCCTCTCTCCCCCAATCAGGTAGGCATCCGCTTTGCCACCCGTCCGGAGGCTGAAAACGCCTTTTACGATAGTATTTTCAGCTTTGCCGGTACTATTGGAGACTTTCAGACCGAAATCGCCCGCATCAACCAAAGCAACGCCCCGGTGATGGTCTCCGGGGAGGACGGCACCGGCAAGGAATCCATGGTGGGCGCGCTGTACATGCGCAGCGTCCTGCGGAACAACCCCCTGGTCTCCATCAACTGCAGCCTGCTCAACGACAAAAGCTGGACCTTCCTTCTCGAGCACCACAACTCCCCCCTCTCCGACGAGGGGAACACCCTCTACTTCGCCAGTGTGGACATTCTCTCCCCGGAGCGCCGCCAGCAGCTTCTGGCCGTCCTGGCGGAGATGGACGTGTGCCGGCGGAACCGGGTGATCTTCTCCTGCGTCTGCCAGCCCGGGGAGTTCATCTCCTCCGTGGGTTCCCTGTTCATCGACAAGCTCTGCTGCCTCTCCCTCTACCTGCCGCCCCTGCGGCAGATGGCGGAGCGCATCCCCACCTTGGTGAACCTCTCCCTGAGCTACTTCAACGCCGACCTCCCCCGCCAGATTTTAAGCGTGGAGCCGGAGGCCATGGACCTGCTGCAAAAGTTCCAATGGCCTCACAACTACACCCAGTTCCGCCGGGTCCTGGGCGATCTGGCCGTCACGGCCCCGGGACAGGCCATCACCGCCGAGAGCGTCCGCCAGCTCCTCCGGAAGGAGCGGCACGTAGGGGCCTTTGCCCTCCGGGCGGAAAACGCCGCCGTCCCCTTGGACCTGGGCCGGACTCTGGAGGAAATCAACCAGGATGTAGCCCTGCGGGTGCTGGAGGAAACCGGCGGCAACCAGACCGCCGCCGCCAAGCGGCTGGGCATCAGCCGGACCACTTTCTGGCGGCTTTTGAAAAAGTAAGCGGAAGGTTTGTCCTTTATTATAGGGAAACGGCGGCGGGAAACCCGTCGCCGTTTGTCATCTGGGGGGAGAAAGGCTCCTCCGAGTCCTCTGGCGGCAGGGAGGAGAAATTTCGAGCCAGCATGGCGGACGCAATCCCTCCCGCATATACTGGGTTATGCACGGCACTCAGGCGTCCCGCCCGTAAAGCGGCGCATGCAGGGGCTGCGCGCCATCGCCCATCCCTTCCATTTCCAGGGATTTGGGGAACCGCCGTTCATTTCCATATATTTCTAGCGGCAAAAATCTCCGAACAGGGGTCCTCCACTTCCTGGTACTCTTGACTTTTTGACAGGAAGGTGTATAATCTTCATAAATTCGACACATTTTTTCGTCATGATGCGGGAACTTTTGACACCGCCGCTTTGCCCGCAAGCCCGCTCTTCCTGGGCGTTCAGCCGTTGGAAGGTATGGAGTTTTTTTAATGGAGTAGGTGTTTGTATGGCCTTTCATTCCGCGCCGTTTCTGTTTTTCTTTTTTCCGGCGGTATGGCTGTGCAGCCTCCTTGTCTCCGGCGCCGGGAAAAAATATTTTCTGATTGCCGTCAGTCTGGCTTTTTACGCCTGTGGACAGTGGCAGGGGCTACCCTGCCTGCTTTTGTCCGCCGCCGTCAGCTACACTGCCGGTTTTTTCATGCCAAAAGTCCGGTGGAAAAGGGTCCTGCTGACCTTCGGCATCGTCTTCCACCTGCTGCTTCTGGGCGTTTTCAAATACCTGGACTTCTTCACCGGCAGCCTGAATAGGCTTTTGGGAACGCAGCTGCCGGCAGCGGGATTGCTCCTGCCGGTGGGCATTTCCTTTTTTACCTTCAAATCCATTTCCTACCTGGCCGACGTCTTCCGGGACGAGAGCGCCGGGAGCCGCCGCTTTTCCGACGTACTGCTCTACATCGCCTTCTTTCCCCAGGTGACCTCCGGCCCCATTTCCCGCTTTGGGCAGTTCTCCTCCGGCCTGGCGGGCCTCCGCCCCGGCGCGGAGGCCTGTGCCCGGGGAATGCGGCGTTTTATCGTGGGCTTCGCCAAAAAGGCCCTGATCTCGGAAATGGCTGCTTCCGTGGTCAACACCGCCTTCTCCCTGGGGAGCGGGCTGGATTTCCGCATGGCCTGGCTGGGCGCCGCCGCCTATACGCTTCAAATTTATTTCGACTTCTCCGGCTACAGCGACATGGCCATCGGCCTGGGAACCCTGCTGGGCTTTGAGACGCCGGAAAACTTTGACTACCCCTATATTTCCGCCTCTATTACCGAGTTCTGGCGCAGGTGGCACCTGTCTCTCTCCTTCTGGTTCCGGGACTACCTTTATATCCCCCTGGGCGGCGGACGGCGGGGGACCACCCGGAAGTGCCTGAACAAAGCCGTGGTGTTCCTGCTGTGCGGGCTGTGGCACGGGGCCAGCTGGACCTTTGTCCTCTGGGGCGCGTGGCACGGACTCCTCTCCGCCGTGGAGAGCATTCTGCCAATAAAAACGCTGGGTGAGCATCCGCTGGGCCGCTTCGTGGGGCATGTTTACACCCTGCTGGCTGTGTGCGTGGGCTTCGTGGTCTTCCGGGCGGCCACTGTGGCGGAGGCTGCCGGCGTCCTCCGGGCGATGTTTTCCGGTTTCACCCTCTCCCCCGCCTCCACCCTGGCGCTGGAGCGGATCAGCCCGGCAGTCTGGTGCGCCCTGGGTGCGGGCGCGGTGGGCAGCCTTCCCGTTTGGCCCTGGCTCCGGAAAAAGCTTGGCGGTAAATGGCTGGAATTCTCCGCCTACGCCGGAGCGGCCGCCCTCTTTGTCCTCTGCCTCCTGGCGTCGGCGGGCAGCAGCTTTCAGCCCTTTATCTACGCCCAGTTTTGACCGCCCGGGTAAATCCGGCGGGACCGGCGGGATTTTTTTAAAATCCGCAAAACCATGCGGGTCCTTTGTGGTACTTAATTATAAAGGGCTTTTTGCGCCCCTCCCCTCCAAAGGGAATTCTCTCCAAAAAGACGAGGCGCTGTTATGAAAAAGAATTTGCTTTACGCCGCCTTCCCGGCGCTCATCACCCTGCTCTGCCTGATTCCCTCCCTGGGAATGCTGCTTGGCCCTCAGGGGGATGCGGTGGGCGGCAATCAGGCCATCGCCGCCGCGCCCTCCCTGCGGAACGCAGAGGGCACTTGGAACACCAGCTTTCTCTCCCAGATTCAGGACTATGCGGGGGACCACTTTTTCCTCCGCCAGGACATGATCACCGCTTGGTCCGCCCTGAATGCCAAGGCCCTTGGCAGTTCCATCACAGAGGACGCGGTCCTGGGCCGGGACGGCTGGCTCTACTTTGGGGACACCCTGCCGGACTACGCCGGGCTGGAGCCGATGAGCCAGCGGGAAATTTTCTCTGCCGCCCACAATCTGTCCCTGATTTCGGAATACTGCGAAAGCCACGGGGCCAGGTTCCTGTTTACCATGGCCCCCAATAAAAACTCCCTCTACCCGGAGCATATGCCCGCCCTTACCGCCTCCTCCGCCCCCAGTAACGCAGAGCGCCTGGCGCAGGCTCTGAAGCAGCCGGGGATGGACGTGAATTACCTGGACCTGTTCGCCCTGTTCCGGGGGCAGGAGGAGACGTTGTATTTCCAGACCGACTCTCACTGGAACAGCAAGGGCGCGGCCCTGGCCGCCGACGCGGTGAACCAGGCTCTGGGCCGGGACTCGAGCTATTTTAGCGGCCCGTTTTCCACGGAGCTTAACCACAAGGGCGACCTCTATGACATGCTCTACCCCGCAGACGGCGGGCTGGAGGCCGACTGGGTCTACGGCGGCGGGCTGCGCTTCGAATACGACGCGCCCATCCGCTCGGCGGAGAACCTGACCATCATGACCCACGGCGGCGGGGAGGGATCCTTGCTGATGTTCCGGGATTCCTTTGGGAACCTGCTGTACCCCTACCTGGCGGACAGCTTCGGCGCGGCCCTGTTCTCCCGGTCCATGCCCTACCGGCTGGATCTGCTGGATCAGCGGGAGGCGGACTTTGTGGCGGCGGAGCTGGTGGAGCGGAATATCCGCCACCTGATCCGGCATGTGCCCCTGATGCCCGCGCCCCACCGGGGGACAGAGGCGCCGGAGGGCTTCGGCCTCTATGGAAGCGGCGTAAGCTTCCGCGTGGAGCCGTCCGGGGACCTGCCGGGCTTCGCACTGGTCACCGGCCCGGCGTTTCTTGACGGCCAGGACCCGCTGGCGGCACAAGCAGATTCCCCCGTGCTGGTGACGGCCTCGGACGGAAATTATTACGACGCCTTCTTGCTGGAGGGCGGCGGCGCCGGTTTGTACCTGCCGGAGGGCGTCCAGCCCCTGGGCATTGCTTACAAAAGCGCTGACTAGAGCTTGCCGGAAACCGCCTTGCCGGTTTTCAGACAGGTTCACACGGGTGTGTAAGTATTGGAGAGAGGATAAAGGAGAAACAGCATATGGGAAAAATTCGTTGGACTGCGCTTTTGCTGGCGCTGGTACTGGCGCTCACCGCCCTGCCGGCCCCCGCCGCCGGGACGGAAGAACCCGGCATGGAGGCTTACAGCCAGACAGACCCCTACGGCGGCCTCGCGCCCTGGGACAGCGGCATGAACCACCGCCCCACCCGCCCCGCCGGAGAGGGGGACAACGGAGGACTGGCCCCCTCCTCTTTCGAAGGGTCCGGGCAGCCCACCCGCCCCGCCGGGGAGGGCGACTATGACGGCCTGGCCCCGGCTGAGAAGGGCGACTCTCAAAACGCCACCCGTCCCGCCGGAGATGGCGACTACGGCGGGCTGGCCCCCAAAGACAGCTCTGCCAGCCAGGCCACCCGCCCCGCCGGCGCGGGGGACAATGGCGGCGTCGCCCCCTCTGGGAAGACGCCGGGACAGGCCAGCCGTCCGGCGGGAGACGGCGACTACGGCGGATTGGCTCCCTCCGCCTTCGAGGAGCCCAATCAGCCCTCCCGCCCCGCCGGGGACGGCGATTACGGCGGGCTGGCCCCGGCGCAGACCACTCCGGCGAAGAAGAAGCAGGACGCCAGCCTTCTGGCCAAAATAGAGGGCCAGATCATCGCCGGGGTCTCCCTGAGCACCACCAGCCACAACGCCTATGTCTACGGCAGCGGCGGCGCTTTCGCCTCCTTCCACCCTGCCCGGCCCGTCACCCGGGCTGAGGCGGCGCAGATGCTCTGCCGGCTCCTTCCGCCGGACCAGCCCACCGGGGACGGGATGGCCTTTACCGACGTGCCGGAGAGCGCGTGGTACGCCGGGGCCGTGAAAACTCTGGCGGCGCTGGGAGTACTAGAGGCAAACAGCAAAAAAGAGCTGAACCCCGGCCAGGAGCTCACCCGGGGCGAGTTCACCCGCTATGTCGCCTGCTTCTTTCCCCTGCGGACCGACGCAGAGCTGTTTGCCGACGTGTCCGAAGAGGACCCCAACGCCCCCTTCATCCGCTCTGCCAGAGCCTGGGGCTGGGCGATGGGCGGCAAAGACGGAACCTTCCATCCCGATGAGACCATCAACCGGGCGGCGGCGGTGGTACTGCTGAACCGGGCCTTGGGCCGGACGCCGGATATCACCTACATCCAGCGGAACCATCCCACTTTTTACATCGACGTGTCGCCTACCAGCTGGTACTATTACGACGTGATGGAGGCCACCGTCAGCCATCAGCACACAGTCTCCGACGGGGAAACCTGGCTCTCCCACTCCCCAAAGGCCGAGGTCCCAAAGGACGGCATGCAGCTTGTGGACGGCTGGCTGTTCCGCTATGACAGCGCCCGGGGCGATGTGGTTCGCAGCGACAAGGTGGGGAACTTCACCTTCGACGCCGAGGGCCACTTCACCACCGGCAACGCCGAGCTGGACGACTGGCTCCACCGCATCGTCCTGGTCCGCACCGACAGCTCCATGACGCAAGAGCAGATGCTCCGCGCCCTCTACGTCTACACCCGGGATTCCTTCACCTATCTGCGCCGGGCGCCCTATGAATTCGGCGTGTACGACTATATGGAGACCGACGCTCTGCGCATCCTGAACACCGGCTACGGCAATTGTTATTGCTACGCCTCCCTCTTCTGGTACCTCTCCCGTTGGATTGGCTACGACTCTGTAATCTACAACGGCACAGTCGGCGTGCGCCGGTCCCCCCACAGCTGGGTGGAGATCAATATGAACGGCAAGGATTACATCTTCGACACCGAGCTGGAAATGGCCTACCGCCGGAAAAAGCGCTTCGACGTCAACCTTTATAAATTTTATGACGCCGGAAACAGCTGGAACTACCGGCGGCCCAAGAGCTGAACGAAAGGAGACCACCCTCATGAGGAACTATATCAGCCTGCTGCTCTGCTCCGCGCTGCTTTGCGCCCTGTGCGCATGCGGCGGCCAGGCCCCGGCGGAAGGGCAGGATGCCGGTGCGGCTCAGCCTCAAGCCGCCGCCCCGGATAAAGAGGATGCGGCGCCGCAGGAGAGCGAAGGCGCCTCCCCCTCCGCACCGGAAGTCCCCCCTGCGCAAGCTCCCTCTGAAAGCGTGCAAGCCCCTGCCGAAAGCGTGCAAGCCCCTGCCGGCGGCGAGGACGCGGAAAAACCTGAGCCGCCTGCCCCGCCGGAGAAGGCGGAAGACACCCCGAAGTCTGCGCCTCCCAACCAGGAGTCCCCCAAGCCCAAGACTCCCAAGCCGGAACCCCAAAAGCCGGAGGAACCGCCTGCCTCCACGCTGGCCCCTGCTCCAGACCCCGCTCCGGACCCCGCTCCGGACCCCGCTCCGGACCCCGCTCCGGACCCCGCTCCGGACCCCGCTCCGGAACCGGAGAAAACTCCGGAGTCCAGCGCTCCGGTAGACCGTAAGGCGGTGGCCCAGGGGCTGGTCGGCCGTCCGGTCAGCGAGCTGTATGCCGCCATTGGGCGGCCCATCTCCTCCGACTACGCCCCCAGCTGCCTGATCGACGGCGAGGACGGCGAGCTGATTTACGACGGCTTTGTGGTCTACACGGAAAAGGGCGCGGACTATGAAACGGTCTACGCCGTATTTTGACCGTCTTCGCAGCCAAAAGGGCTTACCCTGTGTTCAAGGCCCTGGAATGCACCTGCGGAAAAAAGCTTCGGTTGAACCTTGGAGGGAAACGTTCTGATGAAGCGTAAAAGTATCCTCTTTGCCGGAGCCGCCATACTGGCGGCTTTGGCCTTGGCAGCGGCTTATTTCTACATACCCGGCGAGCGCCCCAGCCTTGGGGAGGGAACGGTCCATGTCTGTCTCAACAGCGACGGGTCCATGGAGTTCACCTGGCCGGAGGCGCTCTCCCCCGCGTCCTACCGGCTGGAAGTCCGCTGGGACGGCCAGCACGCCGTTTTCAACACCTCCGCTCCCAGCGCGGCCTCCGATGAGCTGGCCTTGCCCCTGGAGCTGCGGCTCCAGGCCGTGACGGTGGGAAAAAATCTCCTGGGCATGCCCCGGGAGCTGGCCGGCCGGCCGCTGGAGGCGACGGTGGAGCGCGCCGACATGTCCGCCCCAAGAGTGACCGGCACGCCGGGTCCGGGGAATTTGTCTCTAACATGGGAATTGGCGGGCGCGGCCCCGGACCTCTACGAGGTCTTCGTCCTGGAGGAGGGCCTCCCCCGCCACGCCGCCTCTACGGAGGGAAAATCCGTCAGCCTGAAGGTGGGCCGGGAGGGCGATCTGCCCCTGCCCGCTTACGGAAGTCCCCTGCAAGCCAGCGTCCGTGCGGGAATCCAGGGGGAGGGCTATGTCCTCTGCGGCCCCGCCTCCAACCAGATCACCGTGGAGCGGCAGGACCTGCTGGGGGACGATTTGAACCTCGCCTATCAGGAGACAGAGCCGCTTCACTACACCCTGGAATGGGATGAAACCCGGGGAGAATATTACGAGCTTCAGGAGTGGGACGGCGGGGACTGGACCCTGCTGGACACCCTGGAGCCGGCGGAGCGCATCAGCGTCGACCTCGGCCGCCTGGGTTCCGGGTCCTGCCACCGCTACCAGGTGACGGCCAAGGACCGCAACGGAACCGCGCGCTCTTCGGAGGAGGTGGAGTTTTTCGCCTCCATCTCCCCGCTGTACGCCACCGTCTGGCCTATTGTGGACCAGTCCTTTTATGAGCTGCCCGGCACGGAATCCGAGGCCCTGGGGAAGATTCCCGCCGGAACGGCCCTGTGCGTGCTGGAGGAGCAGGGCGACTGGTTCCAGGTCCGCTACAAGGACCGTTTTGGCTATGTGGACAGCCGGTTTTGCATGATCAACCTGCCGGAGTACGTGGGGGACCATTGCTCCTATGACATCACCAACAGCTACCGCTCCGTCTTTAAGGTCCACGAGAATCCCATCGCCCTGATTACAGACCAGGTGATCAAGGGTTTCGAGCACATCCAGACCGCGGACGAGCGCTTCCTGGTTCCCTACCTCTACCCCTGCTCCAAAAAGCTCCTCTCCGCCGCCCAGGCCGCGGAGAAGGACGGCTACCGGTTGAAAATCTACGAGGCCTTCCGCCCCAACGAGGCCACCCGCTTCCTCTATGACACCACCGCCGCCCAGCTGGACTGGGCCGCCCTGGTGTATGGCGGAGAGCCGGGCGATGAGGACCGGGAGGTCCTGGACCCTGTCACCGGCTGGGTAGTGGACCTGGCGGACGGGCTTTTGACCGACCCGGAGAGCAAAGAGAAACTCAGCCGGGAGGACCTGGCCCTTCGCCAGGCCGAGGAGGCGCAGGCCGCTGCCGAAGAGGCCGGCCTCGCAGCCCAGAAGGGCGCGGAACCGGCCGCCCCGGAGGCGGAGCCGCAAATTCCCGGGGCGGAGGAAACCCCGGAGTCCCCCTTCTTCACTCTGCCGGAGGAGGGTGAGGGCGGCAGCCTCCAGCCCGAGGAACCGCCGGCAGAGTCTCCTCCGCCCGCCGCCCCACAGCCGGACGCCCAGCCCCAGGAGGAAGCCGGGCCGCCCGAATCCGCGGAAGCGGAGGAGGAACCCGCGCCGGAGTATGACACCTATTTTAAAATCATGACCAACAACGGCCGCTTCCATTTAGGGAGCTTCCTGGCCCGGGTGACCTCGGCCCACAACCGGGGCATCGCCCTGGATCTGACCCTGGAAAAAATCAGCAGCGGCGAGGAGCTGAAGATGCAAAGCGCCATTCACGACCTGAGCTGGTACTCTGCCGCCTACCTCAACAATGACAACGCCAAGCTGCTGGAAAAGTACATGACCGCCACGGGAATGCGGGGACTGACCTCGGAGTGGTGGCACTTCCAGGACGACGAAACCCGGGAATCCATCGGGCTGAGCAGTTATCTTTTCAAGGGTGTGCATATGGGCGGCTGGACCCGGGACGAACAGGGCTGGCGCTACCGGAACGAGGACGGCAGCTTCTTCCGCAGCACCTCCGTCACTGTAGACGGCGTTCGCTACACCCTGGACGCAGAAGGCTATGTCAAGGAATAACGCAGAAAACGGCGCGGGATCAAATGATCCCGCGCCGTTTGGTCATTCTCCCTCTGTTACCGGACGCCCAGGGTCCTGCGGACCTGCACAAAGGTCAGCCGGTACACGGCGTATATCAGGGCGGATACCGCCGCAATCACCCCGAGAGCAGCCCGAAGGCCCGCCGCCTCGCTGGGCACGATCCCAGCCGGAATGCCGTTGAAATACAAAATCAGAACGTAAAAGGCGTAGATGAGGCTGGTGCCCACCACCGCCGGAACCAGAAACACCCGCTTCACCTGCTTTTGGATAGAGCGTCGTAGATAGGCGTTGGAGGCCCCTAGGCGGCGCAGGTCATCATAGACCTTCCGGCTCGTCAGGGCAATGGTCATGCACCGAGTATAGGCGATGACGAACACGGCGGCAAAGCACACCACGGCAATGAAAACGAACAGAATCAGGAACACTGCCATGGTCTTGACAAAGTCCGTCTTGTCCAAAACCCGGAACCGGGGCATATACTGCCAGACCAGCCGGAACGAGGAGCTGTCCCGCTGGCTGTAGTCGATGACGGGGAAGCCCATCCCGGCGGCGCATTCCCGGTCCAGGAAGTAGACGCCATCCTTTTCGACGTACCAATCCCGAACCACCGGGTCCCAGGCGTCAAAAAGCGCCACGCCGATGGAGGAGCGGTCCACGATCTCGTTGAACAGTGCCTTAGCGAAGGCATAGGTCTCCTCACAGTTCTCCACATTAAAGCAGACCTGCGTCTCCCGCCACTGGGCGGGAAGCCCCTCGCCGAGAGCGGCGAAATCCTCGTCGTTCATGACGTAGCGCTCAAAGAGGCTGTCAAAGCGCAGGGGTTCCAGGGACGTTACGGGAAGCCGCTTCTCCGTAATATAGTTGGTCACAAGGCTGGCGTCGGGGTCAAAGCCCAGCTTGCTCCCCTCCACGTCCACCACGCCCCGGACCTCTCCGGGGGCCACCTCCGCCCGCTCCCCCGTCAGCGCCTCATAGCCGGAGGCGGAGAGAAACAGCTGGGAAGCCAGAACTTCCCTGTATTCCCTGTGCCAGACCGTACCGAAGGGACCGTCCTCTTCCACCAGGTCGTTGCCGTCCACCGTCAGGCGGATCATGGGAACGGCGGCAAAATCCGTGATGGTCACGCCGTACTCCTCCGCCATCGCCCGGACCTCTTCCTCCAGGGGGATATCCTGGTCCGCCCGGAAGTGGTACGCGTAGTCCACGGGCAAGGCGTCATAGCCCATCATGGACCCGGTGCCGATCATGGGGGTATAAAAGCTGCCAAAATACGCGCCCGCAATGAGCAGGGTCATCACCAGCATGTTCCGCACCGTCTGGCGGCCCTGGAACCGCATCTGGCTGGTGGCGATGAGGTCATGGTAGAGCTTCTTTTTCCCGTTCCAGCCGTTGACCACCGTGTGGAGCAAAATCATATAGAGGCCCGCCAGGGCAGGGAAGTAGAAAATGGCGTCCACCCAGTCAGGGGAATACCAGTGCAGGACGCCGATAAAAAAACCGGGAGCCATATAGCCCAGGAAAATCCCCAGGACCAGCAGGGCAATGCCCGCGGGGCCATACCACCGGGGCACATCCCGGATGGACTCGGACTTGTGGGACTCCTGGATGATGTCAATGATATTGGCCCGCTTTATGGAGCGGCTTCCCAGGATGAACATCGTAATAATCACGAAAACGGAGAAGGCCAGGGCCAGCAGGTAGGCGCTGGGGTCAAAAATCAGGCGCATCTCCTCCGTGTCCACGACGCAGAGGCGGAAAACCTGCCACAGCACCCAGGCCAGGGGTCCGCCCAGCACCGCTCCGGCGGCGCAGGAACCCAGGGACAAAACCCCCAGCTCCCGGTACAGCTCCCCCCGGACCTGGGCGCGGGAAGCTCCCAGGGCCAGGAAGACGCCGGTCTCCCGGGACTTCTGCCGGAGGAACAGGCCGGAGGCATAAGTGGTGAACACGGCACAGCCCAGCACCGCCAGAGCAAAAATCATCATGACCTGCTTGCGGCTGTCACCTCCCTCCGGGAGGACATTCAGAACGGTCGGCGCGCGCATCATGCAGACATACGCCGTGATGAGCAGCACGGAGAAGAAGCAGCAGCCCGCCAAAAGCGCATACTGCTTTTGATTCCTCCGGCGCATTTGGGCGCAGACCTCGGAAAAATGCCTCATGCCCATCACCCCTCCTCTTTTTCGCCGCGGCCCATTTCCCGGATGGCGTCCAGGAGCTGATCCTGAAAGTCCTCCCGGTCCGTAGCCCCCTTCTCCAGGGTCCTCCACACCACGCCGTCCCGGAGGATGACCACCCGGTCGCAGAAGGAGGCCGCGTAGGAGTCGTGGGTCACCATGAAAATTGTGGCCTCCAGGGCATTCTTCGCCTGCTCAAAGGAGCGGATGACCGCCCGGCTGGACTTGCTGTCCAGGTTGCCGGTGGGTTCATCAGCCAGGATCAGCAGCGGACTGTTGATCAGCGCCCGGGCCACGGCGGTGCGCTGCTTCTCGCCGCCGGAGATCTCCGCCGGGTACTTGTCCCGGATGGCGGCGATTCCAAAAACCTCGCAGAGCTGATCCGCCCGCTGCTCCGTCGTGTCGGAGACCAGGCCGCCGATGATGGCGGGCAGGAGGATGTTCTGCCGGACTGTCAGGCCGTCCAGGAGCAGGAAATCCTGGAACACGAAACCCAGCTTCCGGTTCCGCACCTCCGCCAAGGCATCCTCGTCCAGGCGGGCCAGCTCGGTTTTTCCCAGGCGGATGCTTCCGGCATCGGCGGGGATGTAGCAGGAGATGCAGTTCAAAAGCGTGGTCTTGCCAGAGCCGGAGGGACCCATAACGGCCACAAATTCCCCCCTCCCCACCTGAAGGGACACGCCCTTGAGCACCTCATAGGAGTTCTTTCCCACTTGATAGGATTTACGCAGGTTTTCTACACGCAGCATGATGATCTTCCTTTCTCACAGTATGAAGCGAAGCGCGGCAATAACCGCCAGATGGGCGGGATAGAACGCATAAAAGAACCACTTGGGGATCTTCAGCCCGGAGCGGGTGGGAATAAAGATCAGCGGCGCGGCCAGGATGGCGAACACGGTCCAATCCACCGTCAGCCCGCCCACGCGCAGGCACAGCGGGTCCCCGGCATATCCGCTCCAAAGAGCCGGGAGGCAGCTCAGCACATAGACTGCCGCGCCGGTTCCGGGATGGTTCCGGCAGAGGAAGAACAGCAGCATCAGCCCGATGCCCGCAGCGGAGTAATCGAAGTTCCACCAGCTCACCACGAAGAGGCCCCCGAAAAACAGCCACCACTTCCGCTCCTTAAAGCCACACATGGCCAAAAGGGAGAGAAACAGCGTAAAGAAAATGTTCCAGTTGGCCCAGTTCCGCTCCACCATCCAGTCGTAGGGGTGGAAGGCCAGGACGTAGAAGGGCTGGGAGACCAGGGCAAATATTGTCAGGCGGCCCAGATAGCGCCGGATATCCCGGGTGTACAGCAGCCCCACGCTCAGGCAGTAGCAAAAGATTGGAAACGCCAGCCGCCCGATCCAGCGAAACATCCCCACCTCCGGGAAAAAGGCCCCGCCGATGTGGTCGATAAGCATGGAGACGATGGCGATCAGCTTCAAGAGGTCGGTGTCCAGGCTGCTCCGCAGCCTTGGTCCTTGTTCCGGAATCTCGGCCGGGGTGGTCAGGGCATGCCGGGCGCGGGCGAAAAATGTGCTCATAGGGGATTACTCCTTTTGTTTCTCTGGCTCCAGCTTAGCGCAAAAAAACGGCCCCCGCAAACAGGGCCGTTCTCTTTAACCACTTGAATGTAAAGTTTGGCGGCAGAGGCGCATGCGATGTCATTTTTGGCTGTTTTGCCGTCATAATTGGTTTGGAGAATCCTCGCCGCTGTGGTACAATAGCCTCAGTAAAAACTGCAAGGGGTGATTGGATGCTGCGCATCGGTATCTGCGACGACAGCGCCGGCGCCCGGGTCTCCCTTCGGGCCGGGCTAGAGCGCGCCTTGGAGCGGCGGCGGAGCGCGGGGGCGTCTTTTTTCGAGTTCTCCTCAGGCGAGGGACTTCTCCGCTGGCTGGAAAAACACGCCGGGGAACTGGATATGGTTTTTTTGGACATTGAGATGGGGGAACTGAACGGCATGGAGACCGCCCGCCGCCTCCGGCAGGCGGACGAGAACCTGCAATTGATCTTCGTCACCGGCTACACGGACTACGTTTTTGACGGCTACTCCGTGGGCGCCCTGGGCTATCTCATGAAGCCGCCCCAGCCGGAGCAGCTGGACAGGGTGCTGGAGCGGGGGCTGGAGGCCCGCCTGTGGGACGCGGACAAGGTCTTCTTCTGCCGCAGCGGGGAGACGTTGTACCGCATCCCCAGAAAGAACATCCTCTACTTCTCCTCCGACCGCCGGCAGGTCACCTGCGTCTCCGCCGCCAGGACCTACGTCTTTTACGGCAAGCTGGACGAGGTGGAGCGAGACGTGGGGGAGGACTTCATCCGGATTCACCAGCGCTATCTCGTCCGTGCCGGAGCCGTGGACCGGCTGGAGGGAAATCAGGTCTTCGTGGGGGAGCAGGCCCTGCCTGTCAGCCGGGCCTGCCGCTCCGCCGCCCTGGCCGCCCTGGCCCGGACGGCCCTGGAGGGCTAGGCCATGCTGCACAGGACGGCGAACTATCTGCTGACGAATTGGGACTGGATTCTGCTAACCTTTTTCAGCGGCTTTTTCCTCTATCGGCTCCTGGCCGCTTTTTTGCCCCTCCGGCCCGGCCGGGGCTGGCGGGCCGCGCTGGTGATCCTGCTGGGCATCTCGGCAAAGATGATCATTCGGCTGGGAGACCCCAACCTGCTGTATACGCTGGTGGTGTTCCTTCCCCTGCTGCTGGCCACCTCCCAGGGGGACCGGGTGGGGCGGCTGGCGGTGGCAATCAGTTTCTTCTGCCTCATCATGCCCGTCAACGCCGCCCTGGACACCTACTACGCTCCCATTATGTCCTATCACGGGCTGGGCAGCGTCTATGTGTATACCAGCGAATTCATCCGTCCTGCCGTCTGGGGGCTTTTGTACCTGGCGGTCCGGAAGCGCCTGCCCCAGAGTCCGCCCCGGCTCTCTCCCCGGCTGTGGCGGCTGGTGCTGCTCCTGGCGGCGATGCCCTTCAGCTCCCTGCTGGCAGTGGTACTGCTGACGGTGGAGGGAAGAGTCTCAAGCTCCGCCATCCACAGCCTGACCATGAACCTGGGCGTGGTAGTGCTGCCCTTCGTGTTTTTGTCCGCCCTGGCCCTGCTGTACGCCATTTTGGTTCTGGAGGACCACACGCGGCTGGAACAGGCGGACAAGCTGGCCTCCCTCCGGGAGAGCTACTATCAGGGCCTGCGGCGGGAGGAGCGGCAGGTCCGCACCCTCCGCCACGATCTCCGCAACCACCTGACGGCCCTGCGGGGCCTGGTGGAGCTGGGGGAGAACGCCAAGGCCCTGCAATACATCGACCATTTGGCGGACTCCCCCGCCCTTCAGGGCCGGCGGAGGCTATGCGAGAACGACGCGGCCAACGCCGTCCTCTCCGCCAAGGCCGAGTCCATGGGGCAAACCGGACTGGAGCCGGACTTTTCCGCCTCCCTGCCCAAGGAGCTGCCCCTGGCGGACACAGACCTCTGCGCCCTGCTGGGCAACGCCCTGGACAACGCCGCCGAGGCGGCGGAACAGGCGGAGGACAAGGCCGTCATCCTCCGCTGCCGGGCGGAGAAGGGCATGTTCATGCTCCGGGTGGAAAACGCCTATGCCGGGGAGCGCTCCCCCGTGCTCTCCACCACCAAGGCGGACAAGGCGTCCCACGGCTTCGGTCTGGCGGGCATGCGGGAAATCGCGGATCGCCTGGGCGGATCGCTGGAGGTCCGCGCCGCCGCCGGGCGGTTCCAGCTGGTGGTCTGTCTGCCGCTGAACCCGTCTCCGGAGTGAGGAGCCGCCCCGGCCGCCCGCGTCCTGCAAAAGCAAAGAGCGGAGATTTTTCCATTTCCCCCATCGGGTCTGGAAAAATCTCCGCTCTTTTTCTGTTTACCGTATCTCCCTGGCCTTGACCCGCAGCCGGTTCATCGCCCGGGCAAGGCTGGCCTGAGCCAGCTGATATTCCTGGCGGCTCTTTTGCTGGAGCATGGCCTCCCGGGCCTCGTCGGCCTCCCGCTGGGCGCGGGCGGCGTCGATCTCCTCCGGCCGCTCCACGGAGTCCACCAGGACCAGCACGTCGTTTCCTCCCACCTTCACCATGCCGCTGGACACCGCCGCCAGTTGGACGGGGCCGTCCGGGATCTGAAAACGCAGCATCCCTGGCCGGATGGCGGCGATCATATCGCTGTGACAGGCCAGGATCCCCTGCTCCCCATCGCTGGTAGGGACCGTCAGACTGACACAGGCACCCTCGTAAAAATTCTTATCCGCCGCCAGAATGTGCACCCGAAAGGTCTCCATCAAGCCTCACCCGCCTCGATCTTCGCCGCCTTGGCGACGACGTCCCGCCAGGTGCCCACGTTGTAGAACGCAGCCTCGGGATACTGGTCCAGCTCGCCGTTCACCAGCTTCTCAAAGCTCTCCAGCGTGTCCTCCAGGGGCACGTAGACGCCGGGAATACCGGTGAACTTCTCCGCCACGGTGGTTGGCTGAGCAAAGAAGCGCTGGAGCCGCCTGGCCCGGGCCACGGTCTTCTGGTCTTCCTCGCTCAGCTCATCCATGCCCAAAATGGCAATGATATCCTGCAACTCCATATATTTTTCCAAGATCTCCTGTGCCCTCCGGGCGATGCGGTAATGCCGCTCTCCCACCACGTCGGCCTCCAGTATCCGGGACGACGAGGCCAGCGGGTCCACCGCCGGATAGATGCCCTGCTCGGAGATTTTACGGCTCAGCACCGTCGTGGCGTCCAGATGGGCGAAGGTCGTGGACGTGGCCGGGTCCGTCAGGTCATCTGCGGGAACATACACTGCCTGAACAGAGGTGACGGAGCCGTTTTTTGTAGAGGTAATCCGCTCTTGCAGCTCGCCCATCTCGTTTGCCAGCGTAGGCTGGTAGCCCACGGCGGAAGGCATTCTGCCCAGGAGGGTGGAAACCTCGCTGCCCGCCTGGACAAAGCGGAAGATGTTATCGATAAATAAAAGCACGTCCTTGTGCTCCTTATCCCGGAAGTGCTCCGCCATGGTCAGCCCCGCCAGGGCCACCCGCATCCGCACGCCCGGCGACTCGTTCATCTGGCCAAAGACCAGGGCCGTCTTCCCCGACACGCCGCTCTCCCGCATCTCGTGCCAGAGGTCGTTGCCCTCCCGGCTGCGCTCGCCCACGCCGGTAAAGATGGAATAGCCGCCGTGCTCCGTGGCCACGTTGTGAATCAATTCCTGAATGAGGACGGTCTTGCCCACGCCCGCGCCGCCGAAGAGGCCGATCTTGCCCCCCCGGGGATAGGGCTCCAGCAGGTCGATGACCTTGATGCCCGTCTCCAGAATCTCCACCGC
>JAAVYM010000078.1 GCA_022791135.1 Oscillibacter sp. | reverse complement strand
TCCGTTTTCGGAATATCTTCCTGGATCCTTTCCCAAAATTCGTCTGAGATTGTCCAGGACTGGTAACTCTTCTTTTCGCTCATTTTCTCGCCCCTGCTCTATTATACCACTTTATCCCTTATTTTGGGATAGGCTCTAAGTAGGGCAAACGCAGAAAGGCGGAATCGAAAGGCCGTGGAAGTGTTCCGTGGGCGCAGGGTGTCGGCAAATGGAACCGTGGAGAAGAAGACCGGCAATCTGGAAGAGGAACCGGCAATTATATCAGCAAGGGACTGTCCATCCGTATCATAGACGGCGGCGCCTATGCCGGTCCTTACATTGAAAAAATGCTGTGGGTATAGACCCACAGCATTTTTTGCGTTCTGTATCCGTTTGTCTACCGGGGCCGGGCCTTCACGGGTAACCGGAAGCACGGGCCAGATGAGAAAAGGCACGCCTTGCATCTGCGGTTTCTCAGCCGCAGACCTCCTTGGCGACCCGGCAGAGGACGTCCGGGTGATTGGAGATAATCCCATCCACGCCCCGGGCAATCATGTCTTGCATGTTCTCCTCATCGTTCACCGTCCAGGTGTGGACCTTCATCCCCCGGCCATGGTACAGGTCCATCAGCTCCGGCTGATACTGAAGCAGCATATAGCGGGGATGCATGTTGCAGGCGTTGGAGTGCTGGAGGTAAGCCTCCATATTCAAAAACGGCTTGTCATAGAGCAGACCCGTTTCGATGTCCGGGCACAGCTCCCGGAACTGCTGCATGGAGATGTGGTTGAAGGAGGAGACGAACACCTGGTCCTGCATCTTCCGCTGGCAGATTGCATCAATGACCCGCTGCTCCAGACCCTCATAGAAAACCTCATAGTTCTTCAGCTCCAGGTTCAGCAGCATCTTGGTCTCCTGGCAGAAATCCAACAGCTGGTCAAAGGTCCAGATGTGCTGCCCTGCAAACTCCGGGGATTTCCAGGCTCCGATATCCAGCTGCAGCAGCTCTTCGTAGGTGTGGTCCTTGATGTATCCGCTGCCGTTGGAGGTACGCTCCAGCGTGGCGTCATGGAACACCACCAGCTTGCCATCCTTGGAAATGTGGACGTCGCTCTCAAAGCCGTCCACCGCCGTTTTCTCTACCGCCATCTGAAAGGCCAGGGGGCTGTTTTCCGGGTAATCACCGGAAAAACCGCGGTGCGCCAGCAGCATGGGACGTTTCATAAAAGCATCACCTCATCTGTATTCTAAGAGCGCGGGGACTCGTGAAAAGCCGCCTTTCCCTGCCCAGCGGAAAGGGGCCGGGCAGCCGGGGCAGACCCAGACTGTCGCGCCCTGCATTTATTTATTATTATAGCGCGTTTTCCAGGAAAATGCAAGTGAACCTCCGCTGTTATATCCGGAGGAGATAACTTTCCTTTCCGTACCGTGCAGCCGGACAGGACGCCGCAAAACCGCTGGGCAAGACGCTGGGCGCGGAGGCTGCTGAAGAACGTTTTTTCGAAAGCAGCGATGCGCTGGACGGCAACGCTTTTCCAGGTCAGTTCCATTCCGCCTTGACAGCGGCGGGGGGCCATGCTATGATGGAAAAAGGAAACCATTGGAAAAGGAGGCCGTTTTGATGGACCTGAAAACCGTTGCGGCCCAGCAGGCAGAGCACTATGACAGCTTTTATCTCTACGACGAGAGCCGCATCCTGGAAGACACCGCGCGCCTCCGGCGCAATTTCCCGCAGGTGGAGTTCCTCTACTCCATCAAGTGCAATTCCAATCCCCATGTGGCCCGCTGCGTCTTTGCCCAGGGCTTCGGGGCGGACGCCGCCAGCTTGGGGGAAGTCCTGCTGGCCCGAGAGGCGGGACTGGCCCCGGAGCGGATTTTTTACTCCGCGCCGGGAAAGACCCTCTCCGACCTCCGGCAGGCCCTTACCCAGTCCATCGTTATCGCCGACAGCTTTGAGGAGCTGAAACGGCTGGACCAGATCTGCGGCGAGATGGGCGCGGCCATGAGCGCCGGCGTCCGGATCAATCCCAATTTCTCCTTCTTTGGCGGCGAGGGGCAGGCGTCCAAGTTTGGAATCGACGAGGAGCAGCTGTTCGCGTTTTGGAGCGAAAACACATTGCAGCACGTAAAAATCACCGGAATCCACGTCCACCTGAGAAGCCAGGAGCTTCACGTCCCGGCCCTGGCGAGGTATTATGAGAACATGCTGTCCCTGGCGGACCGGGTGCAGAAGGCCCTGGGTTATGAGCTGGAGTATGTCAATTTGGGTTCCGGTATGGGCATTCAGTTCTCCCCCCGGGACCGGCCCCTGGACGTGGAGGCCCTCGGACAGGCCGTGGGCCAGCAGCTGGACGCATTTAAGCGGGCAAATCCCGGGACAAGGCTCCTCATCGAGTCGGGGCGCTACGCCGTAGGGAAGAGCGGCGTGTACGTCTCCAAGGTGCTGGACCGCAAGGTCTCCAGGGGCGTCACGTATCTGATTCTGAAAAACACGCTGAATGGATTCTCCCGGCCCTCCCTGGCCCAGATGGTGCGCAGATTCTCCCCGGAGGCGGACCCTGCCCCCTGGGAGCCGCTGTTTACCTGCCGGGATGCCTTTGCGATCCAGACGCTGAAGGACGAGCCTCCCTGTGAGACGGTCCATCTGGTGGGCAACCTTTGCACCGCTGCAGACATAGCGGCAGAAGGGGTGGAGCTGCCCCGGCTGGACTGCGGGGACGTGGTGCTGTTCACCAACGCCGGGGCCTACGCGGCGGTGATAACCTCCATGCAGTTTGCCTCCCTGGAGCGGCCCGCAGAACTGTTCTTGAGGGCGGATGGCCGGATTCTGCGCTGAGGGCGGCCCGGAACTTTTGCGGAAAGCCATCTGCCATTTCCCGGGAAAAAACTAACTAAGGGACAGCCGCTTGGCGGCTGTCCTTTTTTGCACCGCGGGTTTTCTCAAAAGGGCAAAAACACCGCAAATCCGGTGAAAACATGGTTGCCAGAAGCCCGGCGTTCTGATAAAATAAACCCGCAAAACAGCTGGACGCAATGGAACCGGGCGTACGCGACCGCTTCGTGGACAGCGGCAGGGAAGGAAGAGCATCTATGGAGAACAACAGACCCAGGGGACGGGAAAAGCACGTGACCGGCCCCGGTAAAACGGTACATAAGCGGGGCGATGGCTTAGGAACCGGGCCGGTGGGGGACGCCGGCGGCTATAAGGAGCGAAAACAGGGTTCATCCTCCGGGAACCGGAGCGGCGGCGCCCGGGGCGGAGGCGGCATGAAGCTGATTCTCCTGGCCCTGGTGGTGCTGCTGGGCGGCGGAGGAGGGCTGACCACCCTGCTGGGCGGTCAGCCGGACAGCCCGGCCCCCGCCGCGAGCCAGCAGCCCCTTTCAGGCGCCGGCAGCAGCACCGGCTGGGCGCAGGTGCTGGGTGGCCTGGGCGGCGGCAGCGTCTCCTCCGGCTGGCAGGGCGAGGCCAACACGGGCAGCCTGGACGAGTCTGTGGTTCCCGGCGCCCGGGAGAAGTACACCAAGCTCCTGGGAAACGGCCTGGACACCGCCACCATCATGGTCTACATGTGCGGCACAGACTTGGAGTCCCGCAGCAGCATGGGGACCTATGACCTTCAGGAGATGTTGGACGCCAAGTTCGGAGAGAATATCAACCTGCTGGTTTACACCGGGGGCTGCAAGGCCTGGAAGAACACCGCCGTCAGCAGCGGGTCGAATCAAATCTGGCAGATTCGGGACGGCCGGATGGCCTGCCTGGAGAAGGACCTGGGCAGCGTCCCCATGACGGACCCCGACACGCTGAGCGGTTACATCCGCTGGTGCGCCCAGCGCTACCCGGCCAGCCGCTACGAGCTGATTCTCTGGGACCACGGCGGAGGCTCTGTCAGCGGCTACGGGTACGATGAGAAGTTCGCCTCCAGCGGTTCGATGAATCTGGCGGGCCTGGACCGGGCGCTGGCGGATGCCGGGGTGCGGTTCGACTTTATCGGCTTCGACGCCTGCCTGATGGCCACGGCGGAAACCGCCCTGACCATGGCACAGTACGCCGACTACCTCGTCGCCTCGGAAGAGACCGAGCCGGGTGTGGGCTGGTACTACACCGGCTGGCTCACCGCCCTGGGGGAGAATCCCTCCATGCCCACCATTGAGCTGGGGCGGCAGATTGTGGACAGCTTTGTGGAGACCTGCGCCCAGAAGTGCCGGGGACAATCCACCACGCTGTCCGTCGTGGACCTGGCGGAGCTGGAGGCCACGCTGCCCGAGGCGCTGGCGGACTTCTCCCAATCCACGGCCAAGCTGATTCAGGATAAGCAGTACAAAACCGTCTCCGACGCCCGCAGCGAAACCCGGGAGTTCGCCCGCTCCAGCCAGATTGACCAGGTAGACCTGGTCCACCTGGCCCAAAACCTGGGGACCCGGGAGGGGACGGCCCTGGCAAAGGCCCTGCTGGGCGCGGTGAAGTACAACCGCACCTCCCCCGACATGACCAACGCCTATGGTTTGTCCATCTACTTCCCCTACCGGAAGACTTCCACTGTGGACCGGGCGGTTTCCACCTACCGTCAGATCGGCATGGACGAGTCCTACAGCCGGTGCATCCGGCAGTTTGCCAGCCTGGCCGCCAGCGGGCAGGCGGCCTCCGGCGGGACGGCCTCTCCGCTGCCCGCCCTGCTGGGCGCCCTGGGAGGAAGCTCCGGCGGCGGGGACATGGTGTCCGCCCTGCTGGGCGAGTTTTTGAGCGGCGGGTTCGGCCGGGTAACCGGCCTGACTGCAGAGAACACCGATTTCCTCAGCGACCGCGCCATGAGTGAGGAGGAGACTGTCCAATACCTATCCGAGAACTGCTTCCCGGACGAGGCGCTGGTCTGGCAGGACGGGGAGGACGGCGTCCCGGTGCTGCGGCTGAGCGAGGAGCAGTGGGGCCTGGTCCAGGACCTGGAGCTGAACCTGTTTTACGACGACGGGGAGGGCTATATCGACCTGGGGCTGGACAACAGCTTTGAATTTGACGGCAACGGCGGCTTGCTGGGGGAGAACGGCGGCAGCTGGCTGGCGATCAACGGCCAGCCGGTGGCCTACTACCACACGGCCACCATGGACGACGGGACCAGCTATGCCATTACAGGCCGGGTCCCGGTGCTGCACAACGGAACCCGGGCAGAGCTGATCCTGGTATTCGACAACGATCAGCCCCATGGGTATGTAGCGGGCGTTCAGAGCGTCTACCGCAGCGGCGAGACCGATACGGCGGCGAAGAGCCAGGCCGGGGTGCAAAGCGGCGACACACTGGAATTTTTGTGCGATTACTACAGCTACGGCGGGGACTATCAGGACAGTTACCTGCTGGGGGAGCCGCTGGTGGTGACAGAGGAGGGCCTGCGCGTCAGCGATGTGCCTCTGGAGGGCGTGACGCGGGCCGCCTACCGGTTCACGGACCTGTATGGCCAGCACCACTGGACGCCGGCGCTGCCCTCCGCATAACGGATGGCAGAAAGCACGCGGAAAGGACAATCGAAACGGCGAAAAGGGCCGGAAGGCTCCAGCTTATGGCTGGGACCCTCCGGCCTTTTTTTGCCGGGAAATCAGCTCTCCGCCTCCCGGAGGCGCTCCACCACAGTGTGTCTCGCCACAGCCCGGTAGGTCAGCAGCGGCACCAGCGCCCCCAGGGCCAGAAAGACGGGGAGGATCATCACAATGGGGGCTACCGTCAGGCGGTAGGTGAAAAACCAGAAGATATCTCCCACGGCGCCGCCCACCAGGGGACCCAGGCACACCGTCATTACCAGGGACACCAAAAGCGCCAGGAGCGTGTAATAGAGGCCTTCATACACCAGCATGGTTTTCAGCTGCTTTCCCGTCATGCCAACGGACTGCAAGACCGCCAGCTCCCGTTTCCGGGTCAGGATGCCCGTCAGCACCGCGTTAATGAAGTTCAGCACGCCCACCAATCCGATGATAAGGCTCAGGACCCCGCCCATGGTCAGGAACATGCCCCGGAAGCCCTCGAACTCGGCAACATACGTGGCCCGGCTCTCGTAGTCGTAGAGGGGCTGGACGCTCTGCGTGTACTCCGCCAGGAAGGCTTCCATGTCCGCCTCCGCCTCGTCGGTGGTGTTGAAGAGATAGGTCATGACGCTGGCGGTGCCGGTGTCCTGCTTGAACCGCTCCGCC
>JAAVYM010000077.1 GCA_022791135.1 Oscillibacter sp. | reverse complement strand
GGTGCCGTCCACGTTGATGGCCCGGTCCACACAGGAGACCATGCCGCCGCTCATGGAGAAGGTCAGCTCCCCCAAGGGGTTTCCGATGGCCAGCACGTGGTCGCCCACATTCAGCTCCCCGCTGTCACCCAGGGTGACGGCCTGGAGTTCCTGGGCCTCCACCTTGATGACGGCGATGTCATAGTCCTCCTCGCCGCCAATATAGGTGGCCTCGTACTCGTCGCCATTGTACATCGTGACAGTCACCGTCTCCGCGCCCTTCACCACGTGGTAGTTCGTGAGGATATAGCCGTCCTTGCTCAGCACGAAGCCGGACCCGGAGGACGCCGTCTTCACCGGCTGGCCGAAGAAGTTGTACCCGGCGGTGGCGGAGGTGCGGATGGAGACCACGCTGTTGACATTGGCGGCGTAGACCTCCGCGTCGGTCATAGCCGTTTTGCCGTCCACGTTCCGGAGGGCCACCTGCGTAACGGGCCGGCTGGAGACGCTGATCTCGCTCTTGTTCCCGGCGGAGCGGGTCGCGGCCCAGACGGCGCCGCCCCCCGCCGCGCCGCCCAGCAGCGCGCACACAAGGGCCAGGG
Organism: Oscillibacter sp.; assembly: GCA_022791135.1. GTDB lineage: Bacteria > Bacillota > Clostridia > Oscillospirales > Oscillospiraceae > Oscillibacter. The sequence goes on along the minus strand of JAAVYM010000077.1, from coordinate 39,502 downwards.
CTGTTACCTTCATACCGATTCCTTGCTTTTTCACTTGCTTCATCTCCAACTCAGGTCCCTGAGGACCAAACTGCCCGCCAGAAGGTTCGACCGCCTCCCGCTGATGGGAGAGTTCGCTGCCGTCCTTGCGGTAGGTGTAATTATACAGATTCTTCTCATCGTTATACATGTTAACTTCCTCCTTATTATGTATCCCAGTTCTCCATTTCTTAGAAGCTAAGATAACAGGGAATCTTGACGAAAGTGTGACGGGGGATTGTCTTATTTTTAAACTTTCCGCGTCCTCTGAGCTTTGGCCTTAGTATGGACCCGGCAGCTTAAATTTCACTGAAAGGAATTTGAAAAATTTTTGAACGCCCCACGCGCGACGGCGGGAAAAAACCGCCCTTGGGGAAAGCGCCCCCTCCATCCGCCGGGGAGGGCGCGGGCCGCCTGAAAAACCCCCCAAAATTTTCCTGAACGCCCCGCCGCCTCTTGCCAGCCTCGCCCAGCCGTGCTATAATAAAGTTATCACTTTGTTTCCTAGGAGGTCAACAGTCATGAAGCTCAAAAAGGTCCTGCTCTGCGCCTTGGCCGCGGCGCTGCTGACCCTGCCGGTTGCCGCGCATGGCCATCATGGCGGCGGCTGCGGGAGGGCCGTCCAGGCGGCCGCCTGCCCTGTTTCCGGCTGCCAAATCGCCAGGCGGCACGCCCACAGCGGGTCCGCCGGGTATGGCCAGCCCGCCGCTTCTTCCGCCAATGCCCGCCGCGCCCTCTGCCCTGTGGAGGGCTGCGAGATTGCCGGGCTGCACGTCCACAACGGCACCGCCTACTGCGGCTATGACCACCCCGGCGGCTTTTGCGACGGCTCCTGCCGCGCCCTCTGCCCCGTGGAGGGCTGCGAGATTGCCGGGCGGCATGTCCACGACAGCGTCACCTACTGCGGCTATGATCACGCCGGAGGATTTTGCGACGGCTCCTGCCGCGCCCTCTGCCCTGTAGAGGGCTGCGAGATTGCCGGGCAGCATGTCCACGACAGCGTCACCTACTGCGGCTATGATCACGCCGGAGGATTTTGCGACAGCTCCTGCCGCGCCCTCTGCCCCGTAGAGGGCTGCGAGATTGCCGGGCGGCATGTCCACGGCGGCGTCGCCTACTGTGGAGACGGCCATGCGGCGGGCTTCTGTGAGGGATGCTGCCACGCCTGATTCTGCGCAAATTCACGAGTAAGAAGAGGCCGCTGAAAGCGGCCTCTTCTTTCACTGTCGCCCCTCTAGAAGCGAGGGTTTTTTTGCAATATACGGGGATTATGTGCCTTCCTGGACCGCCCAGGCGCAGGCAAACATGCCCTTCCTTTGCCGCACAGTGCGCAGATGCATGGTACAAATCGGAATCAGCAGCCCTCTTCCTGCAAAAAATTTGAAATTTCTGAAATAAAAATTCTACCGCAACCGGAACGGTCCCCTCTAAGATAAGCGCCAAGAGGAGGAACGTCATATGCCTGTATGGTGTAAAAAGCTCCTGTTCCCCGGCGGAAAACGCGTGGCGCTGCTATCCGCTTTGGGTGTGGCAGGACTACTTCTGGCCTTTGGGTCCCGGCTGGGAAACCTCCCCTTCGCCTGTTTCGCTTGCGCGCTGACAATTACCGCCGCCTGGGTGGTCACGAAGCCGATTCCCGCCGTGCGGCGCAGACTTCACCGCATATCCCTGATTCACCGCTATCTGACCGGCAACGATTTCAAGGTCTGGACCGGTCTGCTGATGTCTCTGGCGGTTAACCAGGCTTATGCGGTTTTCAAACAAGCCTGCGCAATTTGGTACCTCTCCTTTTGGGACGGTGTACTGGCGTTTTGCAACCTTCCGCTCCGCGCACTATGCTTCCACCGATCCATCAGCTCCCGAGCAAACGCGGCCCGCAGGGCCGGGAACAAGAGTTTTGCACCTATCAGACTACCGGCTCCTTCCCTCTGGTACCGAACGGCGCCCCGGGCGTCATCGCCGTGCAAACCGTACAGTATGGGCGCAGCTACTCCTAATCCGAGGGCGCTGGTCTTCTGCATTGCGGCCCACATGGTGCTACGGGCCGCAATGGGCGGAAATATCTGTCCTGGACACCGGCTGCGGCATGAGCCGGAAGACCATAGGCCATATCTTCGAAAAATCTTACCAGGGAGGCGCTTACCAATCCCAAATTTTTCCTGAATCTTGGGGGCCTGCCTAGTTTAGGCCGCCGTATCCAAATCGGAACGGCGAGATTCGGCACGGTCTTCACCCTTCCTCCGGCAGGGATACCGGCGGATCATTCGTCCACAAATCATCTTCGTTCAAAATCGTAAACTGATTTCCCCGAAATTGAATAACTCCCTCGCGCTGTAACCGGCCCAGCTCCCGGGACAGCGCGCTTCGGTTGACGCAGAGGAACGACGCCAGCTCTTCCTTTGAAAACGGAATATGAAAGCTGTTGGTTCCCCGCTGTCCCGCCTGCATGGTCAGATACATCATAATCCGGCTTCGCAGGCTTCGTTGGGATAGAATCGCCAGGCGGTAGAATTTGCGCATGTTTTCATGGGACAGCAGCACCGTGAGCCACCTCCAGATTTCCTGCCGGACGAACTCCGGAAGCTGCCCGGGCTGCAAAAGCTCCGCTGGAAAACAGCTGCGAGATATGCACCCGTCCCTGGAGCAGGACGGCAAACCTGTCCACGCGCTGCTGAGGGGCTATTATTATATCAGATTTTGCAAATTCCCGCTGCCTCCTGTAAGGCAGAACGTCCACCTCCAGCGACTCTTCGGAGAGCGTCGAAAACAGCCTGCATCGCCGCAGGATCTTTTTTATATCGCCCAATCGCCGCATCGCACCCTTCTTAAGAATCCATCGACATCCTAACAGAAAGGCGTTGCCCTGGCAACGCCTTTCTCCACCATTTTTTGTTATAATAAAAAAATTTGTAATTCATCCAGGGAGGAGCGCCGTTATGCCGCATATCGCTTCCAACAAACAGCGCGTGTTTGGCTTCGCCGTTGCCGGCCTTTTCGCCCTGCTGACGGCGTTGTTCTTCCTGTCCTTTCTGATTGGCGGCTACCCCTTGGGCGCAAAGGCGGTTTGGGATATTCTCACTGCCTCCCTCCGGGGGCTGGAACCCTATTGGGAGAGCGCCGCCTGGAAAGTGGTCTTTCAGGTCCGCATTCCCCGCATTCTGCTGGCGGTGCTGGTGGGCGGTGGGCTATCGGTGTCCGGGGCCTCCTATCAGACGCTGTTCAAAAACCCCATGGTCTCGCCGGATATTCTGGGTGTCTCCGCCGGCGCGGGCTTTGCACTGCGCTGGCCATGCTCCGCGACGGCTCCTGGAGCGAAGTTCAGTTCTCTGCCTTGCTGTTTGGACTGCTGGCGGTAGCCGCCGCGTATCTGATCGCCTCCGTCTGTGGCCGGACGGAGACCACAACTCCGGTCCTGGCGGGGGTGGTGGCATCGAATCTCTTTCAGGCCCTGCTCTCCGTGATAAAAATTTATGCCGGCACGGATAGCCAGTTGCCCTCCATCACCTTCTGGCTGATGGGCAGCCTCGGGAAAGGGGATATGCAGGACGCCAAGACCCTCCTGCCGGTGACGCTGGCGTGCCTTCTGGTACTGCTCCTCTTCCGCCGCCAGACCGACGTCCTCTCCACCGGCGAGGAGGAAGCCCAGTCCCTGGGCGTCAATGTCCGGCTGGTAAGCTTCCTAGTAATTCTGTCTCCCACACGGATGACCGTGGTTTCCGTCAGCATCTGCGGAGTCATCGGTTGGGTGGGGCTGGTGGTCCCGCACATCTCCAGAATGTTTGCAGGGGCAAAGTTCAGCCGTCTGCTAGTGCTGTCGTTTCTGATTGGCGGATTCTTCCTGCTACTGATGGACAACATTATCCGGGGCGTGGGGAGCGTGGAGCTGCCACTGGGCGTCCCAACAGCCCTGGTGGGTACGCCGGTATTTGCCGCGCTGCTGGTACGCTCCAGAAGGAGGACACCGGGATGATCCGTTTCGAACGCGTCGGTTTTTCTTACCCACGGGGAAGAACCATCCTCAAGGATGTGTCCTTCGGGTTGGACAAGGGGGAGTGAGTCTGCCTCCTGGATCCCATCGGCACCGGTAAAATGACGCTCCTCAAGTGCCTGCTGGCCCGCCTACGCTCCCGGCAGGGGCGCGACACCCTGAACGGGAGGGGCCTGCGGCAGATACCGGCCCGGGAACGGGCGAGGCATATCGCCTATGTGGCTCAGGCCACACAGCTGGCCTTTCTATACTCCGTGGAAGAAGTCATTTTGATGGTCCGAGTGGCCCATATGCACCTGGGCGCGGCCCCCTCCCGCGAAGATCGCCGTCTGGCCGGGGAAATAATGGAGCGGCTGGGTATCTCCGAAATAGCTTGTAAAAATTTTCAGACCCTCAGCGTCGGAGAGCGGCAGATGGTGTTCTTTGGCCTGGCGCTGGCCCAGCAGGCGGAATACCTGATTCTGGATGAACCCACCGCCGCCCTGGACTTCAGCAACCAGGTCCGGGTTCTGGGAACCGTCCGGCGTTTGACCCGAGAGGGCTATGGCATCCTGATGACCACCCACTTCCCGGGCCACGCCTTCCTGGCATGCAGCCGGGCCGTGCTTCTGCGGGACGGCCATGTGCTGGAGGACGGCCCGCCGGAGAAGGCGGTCACCAGCGAAAGCTTGACAAAGCTTTGCCACGTGCCGGTCTGCGTGACACAGGCAGTGCTATAGAATCTGGGCGCGGAGGCAGCTCAGCCGGTTTGCGTCCCACTACTGAACGATGAAGGAGAAGCGACATGAAAAGAAGACAACTCTATGGAACCCGCCTGACAGCGATGCTGCTGGCGCTGACGCTGCTGCGCGGCCTCCTGGCGGGCTGCGGTGGCCAGGTCCAGCAGCAACCACCCCCTGCTCAGACGGAACAGCAGGACTCCTCCGCGCAGCCTGAACAGCCCGAGCAGCAGGAGCCAGAAACCGTCACCGTAACCGATATAGCTGGCCGGACCGTCACGCTGCCGTCTCCGGTGGGCAGTATTGCCACGTTCGGCCCCATCGGCGTCATCAATGCCTTTGTGGAGCTGATGGGCTGCGGAAGCCTCATCTGCAACGATATGACCGCCAATTTCACGAATTCCGACAAATGAGCCATGCAGTACCAGTTCGCTCCTCAGATGGCGGGGGCGCCGGTGCTCCAGAACGCCGACGGCGTGAAGGCCGCCATCACCTTGAGTGGAACCCGGATGTCATGATTACCACCGATGTCAAAATGAAGGATACACTTGCCTCCGACTCCCTTTACTCGGACGTTTCTGCCGTGAAAAACAGGACAGTTTATTACATTACCACCGTGGCCCACGTCTGGGGCAACCGGACGGTGGAGCAGCCTCTGACCGTATTTTGAACCGCATGGAGCTGGTCTCGATCTGGGAAGCGGATGGGCGGACGGTTTCCGAGGGCTTGACCGCCCCGTATTCCCTCCCAAATCAAAATGCCAGCGGCTGCGGCGGCATCGCTGTCCGCTTTGCGGATTTTGCCGGCGGAATACCGGATACCTCTGCTTGGGCGGGGGCCAAGAATTCATGTTCAGCAACACCGGCGTCGCCATTCCAGAGGACTTCGACACGGTGATTCCCATTGAAGAGGTAGAAATTCAGAGCGGCAGGGTCTCCATTCGCACCGCCCCAGGCGGAAGGGCGAGGAGGTCCAGTCCGCCGGGAGTCAGATGATGAAAGGGGAAATTCTGGTGCGCCGGGGAGAGAGGCTGACACCCGACACCCTGGGAAACCTTCTTTCCGCGGGTTTTCAAAGTGTACCGGTTTTCGCGAAACCCCGCGTTCTATTCCTCCCCACCGGGAACGAGCTGGTTCCCGCCGGAGGAGTCGTGCCGCCTGGCAAAAATGTGGAATCCAACAGCGTCATGATCTGTGCCATGCTGCGGCGGTATGGCTGCCAGGCGGCAGCGGGGTCCATCATGCCGGACGACCCGGTGAAACTGGAAGCGGAAATTCTGCAAGGCCTCAGGCAGTCGGACATGGTGGTCATCGGCGCAGGTTCTTCGAAGGGAAGCAAAGATTTCACCATGGATGTGCTGGAAAACCTGGGCACGGTGATCGTGCAGGAATTGGGTGTGGCACCGGGCAAGCATTGCAGCCTGACGGTAGTGGAGGGGAAACCGGTTCTGGGCATCCCCGGGCCTCCGGGCGGCGCGCGGCTGATCGGCCAATATTATTTGCAGGCGGCAGCACAGCTGCTGGCAACCGGCGGCCCATTTCATGAAGCGAAACAGCTTTGATTTCCTGGCACAGCCCTGACCGGCTTCCGGCTTATGACACACGCTTCCTACGGATCATGCAGGCAAATACCGGCATCGGTCAAATTGCCAGAAGCTGGGATTTATGAATGCTTTTCTAGCCAGCGGACCGCGCAGTGCGCCAGACAGGCGGAGCCAATGGGGCAGACATCCTCGTTAAAGCGGACCCTGGGGTTGTGGGCAGGGGCGTCGCCCCGTTCGTCCATATACCCCGCCGAGAGGTACATGAATACGCTGGGGACCTTTTCTGCAATCGCCGCAAAGTCCTCCGAGGCGCTGGCGGACGTGTTGGGCACAGGGGTCAGGCCGGGGACTGGCAACTCCCGCATATAACCCACCATTTCCTCCGTCATGACGGGATCGCACACCAGCGGCGGCACCTGGGAGATCATCTCAATCTCCGCTGAGCCGCCAAACACCTCCGCAGTTCTCTGGGCAGCCTCCTTCAGCCGCCGCACCAGCTTCTCGCGGCTGGCGCTGTCGTTGGTGCGCAGGGTTCCCTGGAGGACGGCGGTATCGGGGATGATGTTGGGAGCCGAACCTGCGGAGAAATTGCCGATGGTCAGCACACAGGCCTTGCTGGGGTCCGCCTCGCGGGCGATCAGCGATTCCAGGGCCAAATAGATGTGGACCCCGATGTTGATGGGGTCGATGGAACTGTGGGGATAAGCGCCGTGAGCGCCGCGGCCATGAACCGTAATCCGGAAACCGTCCACAGAGCACATCATCGTCCCGCCGCTGTTGTACATAAACAGGCCCACGGGCATCCTGCCGGAGCCGACATGGTAGGCCAAGGCTCCGTCCACGCCCTCCAGTATCCCGTTTTCCAGCACGTCCTTCGCACCCTCAAAGGTCTCCTCGGCAGTCTGGAACATAAACCGAACCCGGCCGGACAGCATGGACTCCTTTTCTTTCAGCATCTTTGCCTCCGTCAACAGCATTTGCAGTTTACCCGCCGCTTATGAAGCAAGCGCATGCGGCCATCAAAAATTCTACTCCAAGAGGCTACCCGGCACAGCAGAACCGGCGCCGGCAGCAGCCAGCGCCGGTTCTCTTTCGCCATGCGGCGAATGAATTTTCCCGGCGGCTTCTACCGTCCAAGATTTGAAAACCGCTCACGTCCTTCGGCCACATGCAGATGCCTCTTTCATATTTGTTTCATACGTCATCTCATCAAGAGGCTCCATCCAGCGAAAGCCTCAAAACTGCAACTTGTTGCAATTTCGACATCATCTAATTGTCGAAGATAAACTTTATAATCCGTTTACTCGCCTTTTCCGTAGCGGCCAGAATATCGCTTTTCGTCCAATAGGGCTTTTGCTTATCGCGGTATGTCGAAACCAATGCGCGGGCAATGGGATAGGCGCTGTCAATGTAGCCGGTTTTATCCTCGAGTTTTGTCGAGACCTTGGTTCTAAACCACTCATTTCCAATCGCTCTATTTATCTTTACCTCGAGGAGAATTTTATTGCCCAGCTTATTTACCACGCCAATGAACTCCTCTTGACTGGCAATACCGGCGTCTCTTCTGATTTCCTGAAGATTCTTCCCGCTATATGGCATAATATGTTCTATATCACGTCTGGAGGAAATTGTAAAATCCATCCCTTTCTCCCGGGCAAAGAGATATTCATTCAGATACACCAGCATACTGCCGTCATAATCTTGTATCGCCTCTCGAATTTCATCCTCAGTCCAGGTCGTGCGAATATGCTTGTCAAAGTCTTTTTTGATTTTCTCGGCAGAGACATCCGCATCCGCCAATTTTATCTCCTCGCCAAACAGAAATGTTTTAAAATGCTTGCTGGAATATCCGAAATCGACGAGTTCCAGAACCGCGAACAGCCGGAGCATGCTGGAAAGAACCAAATGAACGGCTTCTTCCGTTATCTCATCCTCGCTGAACCGATAGAAATAGCTTGCTAAAAACAGCTTCATATTTTCATTGAACCGTAGCAAAACTTTCATAAGCGGATATTCTGAAACCTTTTTCCAGATCCTCACCAATCTGAGCATATCCGTGCACATTTCAATAGGCTTTCGAATAGGCTGCTTATTAATATCAGTAAAATACCGCCTCAGGCCAGGGGTCGTAACATTGATGGAATGCCGGTCGCTGATGGTTTCCCTGTTAATTGTCCGGGTATGATACATGTGCTGCATCAAAATCGAGTTGATATCTGCAACGCCCGCTTCATCCAATTCGCTTATTTGCTCATTGAGCTGTTTCCACAAATCCGAAAATTTGTCTTGCTGGTTAACCTTTTCCGCCTCTGCATATAGCTTTGCCGATATGATATCCGAGTCATAAAGCGGCAATCCATCCGAATTCAGCGAGTTAAACATGGTGATCGCCTGTTCCACTTGCCAGCTCTTGATCTCAATTACTTCGCAATTTTCAATAATGGATTTTGCGATGCTATTTAACTGAGAGACGGATAGGTCGTCGATCTTGGCGCAAAAGAATTTATAGTTACGGAAAAAATTTGTATACCGATTGTCGTTCTTCTTGTATTTGATTTTTATCGCTCTTGCCTCCGCCTCCTTGTAATCGTTTGCCTGTAGGATGGTCTTCAGTTCCGTTTTGTATTGTTCGTTGATGGAGTAGTTCTCAAGAATCATTGTGCAGCGGCAAATTTCCGCATCCTTTGCTTGATTCGGCTCATCGGAAATGTCCTCCGCTTCCGCCCTGTAAAGAATATTCATAATCCTTCTTCTCCGCTCCTGCAGCCCGCGGCGCAGGGGAGCCGAATCCTCATCATTCGCGGTATCTCCAATGGCAATATTTATTTTTACAAGCAGCGCCTTGAGCAGCAGTAAAAACGTGATCGTTCTCTGCTGCCCGTCTATGAGTCCATATTTCGTGTCATTCTTTTGGCAATTCACAATTATCGTGCCGAAAAAGTATCCGTCCTTGCTGTCGCTTTCAACATAATCATGGATGTCCTGCCACAGCTTGTCGCAATTATCTACGTTCCAAGAATATGCCCGCTGGTATTCCGGTATTGTAAATACGGTGCCTTTTTTCAGCTTTAAGTAATCTCCTATTTTCAGAAGCTGCGGTTCAATGCTTTTTGCCATGCCGGTTTCCTCCTGTTCAAATCTTTCGCAATCGGTTGCAGAGGGCCAAAACGGCACCAATCGTGCGGCCCTTGAGCCTTGCATTTGTGCGCTCCCTCCAAAGAATTGCTGCGCAGCCGCTCAAACCTTTTCAACAAATTGTCGCATATTCGCAATGAGTTTTCAACTAAATTTGATAAAATTTTACAATTTTTCAGTTGGGGACAGCCGGCGCGAAATTCTGTTCTCTTGTTCGCACGAACGCCACGCCCCCTAAAAAGCGGAAAAAGCAACCCTGTTCAATCCGAACGGCAACAATTTGTCCGGATTTGGCAGGGCTGCTTATTTTTACTCTTCAGAGGTAAAGCGATTTCAACGGTCAATATGAATGAGCCGATAGCTCCGGCTCCCAAGCCCAATCTCCTCCGCGTGTTCCAGGGTGTGGAGGCCGTTCCGGGACTCGATGCGGTTGACCAGGGAGGCACCGTCCCCATCCTTCTGGGCATACACCAGGTCGATGCACGCCTGATCCAGCGCCACCGGGCCGGCGGAGGCCAGAATGCCGATGTCGTGGAGGTCCGGCTCAGAGGGGTTGCCGTCGCAGTCGCAGTCGATGGAAAGGCGCTTCATCACGTTGACGTAGACGATGCGCTCCCCGTTGCCCAGGTAGTCGGAGACGGATTTGCCCGCCTCGGCCATGGATTCGGTAAAGGCGGTCTGATCGCCGCCCCAGGGACTGGTATTGCTCTTTCCTCCGGTGTGAATCAGGCATTTTCCCTCCTGGGAGCCAAGGCCGATGGAGATGTTTTTGATGGCTCCGCCGTAGCCCGCCATCGCATGGCCTTTGAAGTGGGACAGGACCAAATAGGAATCGTACTCCCCAAAGTGCTGGCCCACAAGGTTTTCTTTGAGGTTCGTTCCGCCATTGACCGGCAGGGACATGGAGCCGTTTTCGTCCAGGATGACCACATCGGCAATGTCGGTAAAACCATGATCCTTTGCCACCTGATAGTGCATAGCGGTGCTGGAACGGGAGCCTCCATAGGCGGTGTTGCACTCCACGATGGTGCCGCCCACCTCTTGGACCACGTCCTTGATTAACTCCGGGCGCAGGTAATTGCTGGCAGGCGGCTCGCCGGTGGAAAGCTTCACCGCCACCTTTCCCGTAGGAGTCCAGTTCAGGGCCTTGTAGACCGCCATCAGGCCCTCCGGGGAGATATCTGTGATCATATAGACCTTGGAGCCGTCTCCGCCCTCTGCGGGAGCGGCAGCCTGGTTCCGGTTCAGGTAGCGGCAGAGGATCGCCGCCGTCTGGGCGCGGGTGAGCAGCCCGGCCGGATCAAACCGGTTCCCCTCCTTGCCGTTGAGCACGCCATTGGCCCTGGCCCAGTCTACCGCCGTTTTGGCATAGGCGGCAATGGCGGATTCATCTGCGAAGTCCTCTCCGGCGCTGGCGGGTCACAGCGTCCGACCCGCCGAAGCGGCCATCAGCGTAACCGGACATCACGCCGCTTGCCGATGCCCAAGACGCAGCGTTGGCGTAGGCAGACCCAGCTGAAATATCCGAGAAGCCGGCAGAACCCTGCACGGCGGGACTACCCTCCGCCCGATAGAGCGCGTCGGCCACTGTGGCACGGGTCATGGGCGTATTGCCGTTGAAGACAGTGCCAGTCAGGATTCCCTGCTCCCGGCACCACTTTGCCGCCTCGGCGTAGTAAGCTCCCTCCGGGATGTCTGTGAAGCCGTCTGCTTCCAATTGTCTATATTCCACATCGGAAATGCGGTCAAACCACTCTACGCCGGGACGCTCCGGATTCGTGTTGACGGAGATATGAGCAAAGGTGCTGCCGGCGCTGCCGCCGTGCCAGTGCTTGACGCCAGGTGCAATCTCCAGCACATCGCCCTGCCGGATGATCTGAGCGGGCTTGCCTTCTTCCTGATAGTAGCCCACGCCACCCGTGACCAGAATCACCATGCCGCCATGCGTGTGCCAGTCGCTCCGTGCTCCCGGTCCAAAGGTTACGTTATTGGTCTGGGGGAAGTTGTAGACTTCCTCGTTGGCAATCATAGGCGCAAGGTAGCCTTTGCCGTTGAATGGGACTTCCATTCCGATGGGGAAGATCAGCCCCTCTCTGGATGCCACAGCATCATCTCCGGATACGGCAGCCGTTTGGGCACTGGACGGCTCCGAAACCGCCGCCGCGGAACAGGCGCTGAGGAGCAAAGCCAGCATCGCCAGTGTTGCAAAAACTCTTTTGCGTTTCATTTGTTGTCCTCCTTAAAGAATAATATTCACCAACCACCCTGTTGCCAGCGCAAACAGAATGATAAAAGCCCAATAAAGAGCAAACCGCTTCGCCCCCAGCACAATTTTTACCGCGCCCAGATTGGTAATCTTCGTGGCGGGACCGGTAATCATAAACGCCGCCGCGCTGCCCATGCTCATGCCGTCCACCAGCCACGCCTGGAGCAGCGGGATCGTCCCCCCGCCACAGGCGTAGAGGGGGACGCCGATGGTCGCCGCCATAAGGACGCCAAAGCCTTCATTGTCTCCAAACAGTCCGGCCACCACATTGGCGGGGATATACCGCTGGAACAGGGCGGACAACGCTACGCCCAGCAGGAACATGGGGCCGGTGGCCTTGATGTTTCGGCCCAGATTTTTGAGAAAGCGCATCAAAAGACGGGGGTCTGTGTCCCGGCTGGCAGGAGCGGAAAAACCGGTAAAGTTAAAAAAGCCCTTCTCCCGGTAGAACCAGCGGATCAACAGCCCCGCAGCGGCCCCGCAGAAAAAGCTGGATGCAATGCGGATTGCCAGAGCTGTGGGTCCTAAAGCTATACTATAGAGGATTAGCTGGGGATTGAGCAGGATGGAACTCATCATAAACGCCGCCAGCCAATCATCCTCCATGCCGCTTTCTGAGAAGGATGCCGCCAGGGGAATGGTTCCGTACATACACAGCGGGGACGCAATCCCCAGGGCACTGGCGATAAAAATCCCCAAGACACCCAGCCGTTTCCCACGGAGAGAGCGGAACAGCCCGTGGATATGTTCCTTGGCAAAAACCGAGACGGCCGACCCCAGTACCATGCCAAGCACCCAATATCGGAAAATCTGGGACATCTGAAGGCTGAAATAGTACCAGAGATAAATAGCCTCCCGGTGTAAAATTTCGAGCATAAGCGTTCCCTCCCGGCAGAATTGCGTTTATGTTACTGTACAGCATAGAGCGAACTCCAAGGCAAGAGAGATTTTACCGCGCAGGCCGAAAAGCCAGAGCCTTTTCCAAGGCTCCGGCTCTCCGGTTTGACGGGTCAACCCAGGCCCTTTTCGGTCAGCCAGGCGTACAAATGCCCGGCGATCTCCTCGTTATTCAGCTCCTGGAACAGAAAGTGAGAGTTGCCGGTGATACCCTCGTCAGGCAGGTGCACCACCGTGATGTCTCCGCCCATGCTGCCCGCAACTTCCGCAAACTGCCGGGAACCGGCCAGCACCATGGTCCAGAAATTCTCCGCGTTCAGATCCGACGGCTCCGCCGGAATATAGTCGCCCATATAGATAATGATGGGCTTTTCGATCAGGGCGGCGAACTCCTCATAGGGAATCTGATAGCCATAAGTAATCTCGTCGGGGTTCATGGAAGCGGGGAAGGGGACGGAACCGGGTTCAATGGCGACCACAGCCTCCACCTTGTCGCTCCTGGCCCCGATTTCCCAGCCGGGCATACCGCCCTGGGAGTGCGTAACCAGGATGCCGGGACCGGACTTTTCAAAAGCGGCCACCAGGGCGTCTGCAATCACGGTCTGGTCAAACGCGCTGGTGTCCGGGGTCATCTGGCGGAAGAACTGGTCAATGGAGGCCTCGTCCTGAGGGAACTGAGAACCCTCGTTGAACTCCGGCCAGCGGCCCAGGCGGAACTGGGTGAACCACGCCTGATCCTGGGTGACGGTGGAAATTTCCTGCGCCGTGGAGGTCTGGCCCGCGTCGCCCCGGCGGGGCTGATCTACCAGATAGGTGGAATAGCCCTTGCAAAGGAAGATGTCATTCCAGCCGTCCCGTCCATCAGGAGTGGTCATCCAGCTGGTGCGGGTCTGGCCGGTGGGGTCGTGTTGGCCGTTCACCGGATCAAACGTGCCGTCGCTCTCCAGCACAATGCCGCCCGCCGCGAACACACCCTGGTCGGCGATCACCAGCGCACCCTCCGGGATTTGGGGAGCAGGGGCGGGCTGAGACTTCTCCGGGTATTCTGCCAAAGCCTCAGCGGGGCGGAACGCGTATTGGCGCATCCAGTCAGCAAAGCAAGCGTCATTACGCCTGCCATAACAAGAGCTGTCAGCTTTCGTGCAGGTTTCATAACGTTGGCCTCCTCATCACGCATGGACTTGCAGGCCGTGCAGCATTTTCACAAAGGCGGGGTCATAGTGGTTGACAATCTCGCTGTGGCCGATGTCCAGCTTGGCGATTTCCGCCATATCCTCGGCGCTGAGGGAGAAGTCCCAGATGTCCATGTTCTGCTCCATGCGCTCAATGTGAGTAGACTTGGGGATGATGACCACGCTTCGCTGAATATTCCAGCGCAAGGCCACCTGGGCGGGGGTCTTGCCGTACTTTTTGCCGATTTTAGTGAGAACGGGGTGGGTGAAGATGCCGTGCTTGCCCTCGGCCAAAGGCCCCCACCCCTGGGGTTGGACGTCAAAGCCCTTCATCACCCGGATGGCTGGCTCCTGCTGGTGGAAAGGATGGATTTCCACTTGATTGACCATAAGTGCAATCGCATGATTGAGGCAGAGGTCCGCCAGCCGGTCCGGTTCAAAATTGCTCACTCCAATGGTCCGGACGCGCCCCTCCTCATAGAGCTGTTCCATCGCCTGCCAGGAGCCGTAGTATTTCCCCAAAAAGGGCTGATGGATGAGGTAGAGGTCCAGATAGTCCAGGCCCAGCTTTTTCAGCGAAGCGTCAAAGGACCGCAGGGTTTCGCCGTAGCCGGTGTCCTGAATCCACAGCTTGGTGGTGATGAATAGCTCCTTACAGGGAATCCCACAGCTCTTGACCGCCGCGCCCACGGCCTCCTCGTTGAAGTACGCGGCGGTATTAAGAAGCCGGTTTCCATCGCCTCGCGGACGCATTGTTCGCACTGCGCGGCATCCTAGATTTGAAAGACTTCATAGCCTATCTGCGGCATTTGAACTCCGTTGCTTAACACAGTATGGTTCATATTCTTCCATATTTCTTATTCCTATGGTCGCATTATAAAATTTTTTCTAAAAAAGTACAATACGGATGCGGGAATGTGCTATAATAAAACAGAATACTGAAAGGGGGATTGTCCCACGATGGAACTCAGCCAGCTGGAACATCTGACGGCCGTGGCCCAATACGGCACACTGTCCAAGGCGGCGGAGGCACTGAACACCTCGCAGCCGGTTTTGAGCCGCACTATGCAGCGCTTGGAGGAGGAATTGCAGGTTTCCCTCTTCGACCGGCAAAAAAACAAGCTCACCCTCAACCAAAACGGTGAATTGGCAGTGCAGTGTGCCGGACGGGTGCTGGAGGAGGCCCGGCGCATGGTGGAGCAGGTGCGGGCCTTTGACCGCAGCCGGCGCACAATCTCGATTGGCTCCTGCGCTCCCGCACCGCTGTGGAACCTACTCCCCCTGGTCACGCAGTTTTTCCCGGACATGACCATCAGCTCGGAAATGAAAAGCGGCGCCGCCCTGCTGGACGGCCTCCGGGACGGCGCTTACAAGCTGGCCGTACTGACAGAAGAAGTGGGGGACGGCGGCCTGTACTGCCAGCGGTACGGAGAGGAACGGCTCTACCTATCTCTGCCGTCTGCCCATCCGCTGGCGAACTTCCAAGGCGGCGTATGGCTGAAGGACATTGATGGAGAGCGGATGCTTCTCCATGCAAATATTGGCTTTTGGCGGGAGTGGGCGCAGCGGATGCTGCCCTCCACCTATTTCCTTCTCCAGCAGAATTTTGAGGATTTCAATGAGCTGATCATCTCTTCCGTCCTGCCCGCCTTCTCCTCCAACGTCATGATGCGCAATTCGAACGGAAATGGCCCCCGGGTCCAGGTTCCCATTCTGGACCCGGAGGCCCATGTAACCTATTACTGCGTCTGCCGCGCAGAGGACCGCAGACTGCTCGCGCCCGTGTTCCATGAGATTGCAGAACGGGGCCTGTGACAGAGGTCAGCCGTTCCAGAAAAAGTGCAGAGCATTGTAGGCGTACTCATTGGCGGCCCTGCCGTCGTGGACATGGCCCTCCCGCTCCCGAAAGGTCAGGTTGCCCTCCCGCTCGCTGCCGGCAAAGGTAAATACGTCTGTCTTCTCCATTTCCATTATCCCGCTCTTGAAGCCGGAATAGGCAAAGTCCTCTGTGCCGGAGGCAGTATAGAGAAAGAAGTTCTCCGGGGTATGCCCGGACTTCCGCGCGATGTCCGCCATGTACGTTCCATCGCCGGTAGGCCCGCCGCTGGAGGGGGCGAAGTTACGGAAGTAGTCCAGGCAGTGCTCGAAGGTGTGCCAGGTGTTCACAGCCCCCATGGAAAAGCCGCCGAAGGCCCGGTGATCTCTGGACGCGGCGATGCCCTCTGGGCCGGTGCTTTCCGCATAGGTGCTGTACTTCGACTCTACAGCAGGAATGAGGTCGCTTACCAGCTCATGGTGGAAGTTGTCCGTCAGCCGCAAAGCCAGGGAGTAGCTGCCGCTGTCCGAGGAGCTGGTGTTGTTATAGGTGGGCAGGACGAGGATGAGAGGCTTGATTTTCCCGTCCTCAATGGCGTGGTCGACGATGTGCTTGAAGGCATGGGGGCTATCCGGCGTCCCCGTCAGCGTCGTCTCATCGCTCCAGCCGCCGTGGCTGAGGTACATCACATTGTACCGCCGCTGTGCCGTATAGCCGTAGGGCAGATACACCCAGGCGGTCTTGGTCAGCTTTTGAGAATGCTCTTCATAGGAGAAGGACTCCCAGGTCTGGTACTCCAGCTTCTCCAGCGTCCCCGGATGCTCTGCGGGGCGCTCATAGCTTTCAGGGACATGTTCCAGCTCTTCCGGAATCGTCCCGCTGAGATCTGCCCGCTTCGCCGGATGTTCTCCAAACAGCCAGCCCATGATCTCCTCCTCATGGGTAAACGCCTGCCCGCCCGCATGCTGGTCCCGGAAGCCGCGCTGCGTGAAGCAGCTCCCGGGCTTCACATCCAGAACGAGGATTTGGCCGATTTCTTCTTCGGTCAGACCCTGCCCCTCATAGAGCTTGTGAAGTCCGGCATAGGCGCTTTTCAACGAACCGGAGCCATAGTAGCTGTCCTCCTCGCCAATTGCCATATAGACCGGCGTACTTGCCTCCGCCAGCACATTCAAATCGCCGTCCCACTTGGAGGAGGTCATTAGGTAGGCCGTGTAGAGGTCGGGCCGCTTGCCCATCACCAGCAAATCCGTCTCTCCGCCGCCGGACATCCCGTGCAGATAGACCTTATGCCGGTCGATGTTGTAATGCTCCAAAAAATGCTCCGTCAGCGCTATGGCATGGTTGGCGCCGGTTTCGCCCCAGTCGTCCAACTGTGCGGAGAGGACGATCATCCTGCCGTTATACCGGATGGCCTCCGGGCCGAAGTCCTCCGCCATATTCGCTCCAACGCCCTGGAAATACAGCCCCTCCCAGCCGGGCAGAGTGACAAACAGCGCATACGGCTCGCTGCCGTCATAGGACTCCGGGATATAGCTGGAGCAATGGATATCACCCAGCTCCGAATGGTAGACGTTATCATTGAGAAAGCCCCGCTGAAATTCGATGCCGGTGGTAATGGCTTGTCCCTCCGCCGGTTCCGCCGCCGGGACAGCGGCAGAGCCGCAGGCCGTCAGGATAAGCGCCGCAAGCAAAGCGGCCGTGATTTTCACAAACATAATGGCTGTCCCTCGATTTTTTCTTGGAATACTTATGGCGTTCATATGAACCGGCCGCAGCCGGAATGTGGGTGTAAAAGCGCCGTTTACCGCTGTGCGGGCTGGTGTGTCCCCCTTTTGCCGGTAAAATCGTTTGCGGCAATGAAATTACCCACCGGCGTGATGGCGAAGGTATCGCCGTCCAGGGTGTTTGCGATGTAGCCGGCCACGGCCTCCGTGCTGCCGGTGGCGGAGTAGTAGACCACCAGCGTCTTGCCGCCGTCTGCACTGGCAGAGGTCTCCGGTTCCGGCTCTGAGGGCTGATTTGCCGGTGTGCTGTCTGGCTCATGGACCGGGGATGTGTCCGGCTGCGCCTGCCGGTTGGCGCTGCTGCAGGCAGCCAATGCCAGAAGCGTTCCCACCGCCAGCAGAATTGCGAGTAATCTTTTCATTGTGGCTCCTCCTGTTTGCCAGTTGTTTTTGTCCCGCCGGATACGGCAGACACTTCCATCGTATCCAGCGTCTTGTCCAATGTGCTTACTTCCGAAGCCATCAGGACAATCTCCATCGTCCCCGCGTTCTCCCGCATCCGCTCCGGCTTTCGGGTGCCAGGAATCGGAACAATATAAAGTTTCTTGCACAATATCCACGCCAAAGAGATTCGGGCCGGGCAGGCCTTTCCCTGCAAAAAGCCGGCGTTCCTCCGCTTCTTTTGTGGTCTGCTGTATTGTTCTTACCTGGTGCGCGAGAGATTCTTCGGGACGTACCGCAGCCAAAGCCCATCGCCTTCTATGCGCTGAACCTCCAACAGGGAAAGTCCCACCGCCGCCTGGGCGGTCAGAAGCCGTGGGTCTCAAAAGCGGAGACGGACCGGGTATTCCCATCTGCCACCGAAGCGAGAACGACGCTCACCTCGTCGATCAATCCCGCCAGCAAAAAAGCCCCGTTGACATAGCCGCCCCGGCGATCATCAGGCGGTCAATGCCAAAGCACGTCTTCAGCTCATGGAGCAGCCGTGCACAATCCAGCTGCTCCCGTCACGCCACAACATAGGAAACTCCCTGCCGGCGCAGATAGGCCAGATACTTCCCCGGCGCCTGTTCCGTCAGCGCCTCAATCACATGGGCCTTGGGCCGTCCCCGCTTTTCCATGTAAGGGGAATCCCAGCCCAGCGTCCCCTTGGGGTCCACGGCCACGACATACTGCCTGACCTCGGAGGGAGCTGCCCAGGTCTCCTTGGGATAACCTATGGCGCCGTCGGGCAGTTCCCCGGCCAAGCCGTCCGAAAAGCCCCCGGCCATGGTGACGGTTCCGTACAGCGTGGCCTCACAGTTGTAATAGCCCCGCAGATCACCGTACTTCGTCCGCGCCGGAATTCCATCGGGGCAGGTCATAAAATCACCGTCAGTTTTTCCGTTCAACGACGTAAACATATGGCACACAACAAACGGTTTTTCCATCATAACCTCCTCAAAACGCCTCCTGGAAAATCTGTGCAATCACCGCACGGCTTATCTTTCCATAGCTGCCAGGAGCCACATTGCACGACGCGGCAACGGTCCCCAGGTTGACGCTCTCGTCTATGCCCAACTCCCGCAGAGTGGTGGGCAAGCCGATCTCTTTAATGAAATCCGCCAGCGCCTCTACTCCAGCGGCGGCGGTCTCCTCATCGGATTTTCCCTCCGGGTCAATGTCCCAGACCCGGACGGCGAAGCGTTTAAATTTGGAAAGGCCGTCTTTGTAGATATGCCGGTAATAAACCGGGTGCAGAACCGCCAGCCCCGCGCCGTGGTTGCAGTCGGTGTAAGCCCCCAGCTGGTGCTCCATCTGGTGGCACTGGAAGTCGCATTTCTTCCCCAGCTTGATGATCCGGTTCTCCGCCATGGTGGATTCCCACATTGAGGTTGCTCCGGGCATTGTAGTCCTCCGGATTTGCCAGGGATGTCCGCAGATCCCGAATCACACCCCGCATAAGGGCCTCGGAAAGATCGTCTGAGACATTTTCCTCGTCGCAGGGGCTGAAATATGTCTCCATGATGTGGCTGAGAATGTCGAAGCCGCCGGAGGCCAGCTGGAACTTGGGAACGCTGTAGGTATAGGTGGGGTCCATCAGGGCAAAGCGGGCGTTGGCCGCAGGGTAGTCCCGGCCCGTCTTGATCTTCTTTTCCTCGTTGGTGATGACCGCGCCGCCGTTCATCTCGCTGCCGGTTCCCGCCATGGTGACGATCACCCCCAAAGGCAATGGCCGGAAGTCTACCACGCCGGGCCGCGTCCAGAAGTCCTCCCAGATATCACCGGGGTATACCGCCGCCATGGAGACGGCCTTGCAGCAGTCCATGACGCTGCCGCCGCCAACGCCCAGGATCAAATCCACACCCTTCTCCCTGGCTAGGGCTGCCCCCTTCTGGACCTTAGCATAGGTGGGATCCGCCAGGATACCCGGGAACTCCACCACCGCCTTTCCGGCCTCCGCCAAAATGCCGCGCACCTCGTCATAGATGCCGCTGCGCTTGATGGAACCCCCGCCATAGGCCAGCAAAATCGTATCGTAGGGGCGGGTGAGGCCGGCCAGATATTCCTTGACGCAGCCCTTCCCGAAAATCGTCTTCGTGGCGTTTTCAAATATAAAGTTGTTCATGTTCTCCTCCTATTTCTCCATTTGCTTCTCCCAAAACGAAATTGCGCGGTCGATCCAGCCCTCGGCGGCGGTCCCAATCCCCAGGCCGAAGCCGTGGCCCAGGCCTGGATAGTGGTGGAACTCCGTGTCCACGCCCAGGGTGGACACGGCCTCCAGCCGCCGCTCCATGGCGCGCCAATTGGCGATGCCGTCGCTCTCGCGCACGCTCACAAAGGTGGGTGGCTCACCGCCGGGGTTGTAGTCGCTGTGACCGGTGTACTGCATCACCACCGTCCCCGGCCTCGGTAATTCCTCTCCGCCGAAAGCCGCCGGGCCGTAGGAGCCGAGATAGGCCGCCATCCGCGCCCCCGCCGAGCCGCCCCAGAGAGAATAGCAGTCCGTATCCACTTCCAGCTCAGCAGCATTGGCAAAAATGAAACTAATAGCCCGCGCCAGGTCCTCGCAGGCGCTTTGTGCGCCGGGGCGGTAGATCAGAGCAAAGGCGTTGTAGCCCTGCTTGGAAAGCTCCAGCGCGTGTGGAAAGCTGTCATGCATCGCACCCACATAGGCGAAAGCGCCTCCGGCATTGCAGACAGCGAACCGCGCCCCCGGCTCCCCCTTGAAAAAGAACAGGCCCGTATCGGCCTTCGCCGGGGCCGCCGCCTTCTCCTCATCGGTGTAAATATCGTAAAATATGGATTCCCCGGCCAGCGCGCGGCCCTTTAAGTAATTCACAATCTCCACCGTAGTATTCGGATCAATGTGGCTATAATAGTTCAAGTGCAGGCTGCCAAGGGTTTCCCCGCTGTAATAGCCGCCGTCCACCGGAAAGAGCAGCCGCCCGTACTCTCCAAAAGCGGGGCCGGCCATCACGCCGTCAATCCTCGTATCAGCGCTAAACGCCGTTTTCACAGCCACATTTTCCTCCGGCAAAATTGGCGCCTCCGCCGGAGCGTTTTCACAGCCGGAGAGCGTGAGGGCAAGCATAAAAAGCCCTGTCAATAGCATGGATTTCATGTTTGGTTCTTCCTCCTTACTCAGCATTTATCCGCCACAGCGGGTGCAGGAGATCATCCGTCCTATACCCGCCGCCGGGCCGTCAGCGCGGAAATCAAAGACTGGCTCCCTATAATTCAAAAACCGGAAGCAGGCTTGCAGGGACCGGCCGTCTGAGCCCTCCGCCTCCCAAAGGCAAATGCCCCACCCGGCTGCGCTGGGAAGCGAAAGACCTTTGCGTATCGCCCGAAATCCCCGCCAAGAGGCATAGCGCCTCCCGGTCAGATTGCAGACCCAGACGCACTTTCAAAGCAGAACCCGGCTCATACCCGGTTCCTCCACGAGAAAGAGGCGGGGTATTCTTGACATAAAGAATACCCCGCCTCAGCGGAAAACAGAAGGACCGATTGGTTAACAGGTATCAACCCTCGGGTTGTATCCGGGTGGACATCACCTGGGCAACGGTCTGTATCAGCTTTCGAACCGCCGGCGACGGCGATGGAGAATGCAGCAGCCCGAAGGGAATGGAGTGGTTCCACTCCACGGGCAGAATCTTCAGCAACGGATGGACGCCCTCCCACTGCGGAACCGCCATCAGTAAGGCGTTTTCATGCTCGCACTGGTTGAATACCTCCAGGTTATAAAAGGAAAAATCTACAATTTCAATTTCCGGGTAGTTCTCCCAAAGATCATCCCGCAGCTTGTCCACATACTTGCTCCAATTGCGTTTCATCAGCATAAACCGCCGGCCGCTTAAATCCGCCAGTAATAAGATTTTCTTCTGTGCCAGCGGATGATAGATAGACACGGCACAGCAGATGGGAACGCGCATCAACTCCAAGGCGGTGCAGCCCCGGAGACCCAACATGGTTTCATCGAAAATGCCTGCCACGATGTCAATGTTTTGTCCCAGATTCGCCAGGATCTCCCGCGCGTTTTCCGGGGTGTTGTCGAAGTTCACCATCTGGAATTTCAGCTCGGAATGGACTTCGTGAACCTGGGGCCACAGGTCCAGCAGGAATTGGCTGGGGGTCATCAGGGATGTGCCGATGCGGATGACGCTCGCATTGTCCTGCATGGCGTTTTTGGCCCGGACCTGGGCATCCCGGGCATACTGGATCATATACTTCGCGTCCTGATAGTAGGACTTCCCTGCATTGGTCAGCGTCAGACCGCGGGGAGTGCGATGAAATAACTGGACTCCCAGGTTTCCCTCCAAGAGGTTGATCTGCTTCATCACCGCCGTGGAGGAGATAAACAGTGCCTCCGCCGCTTTGGAAAAGCTCCCGGCATCAGCAGCCTGAATGAAGGTGTCGAGCTGATGGTTATACATGTCAGAACCCTCACTAAACTTATGATGGCTGCATTGTATCACAGAATAAGCACATCAGAAAGCAAAAAGCAACAGGACGCGCTCCAAATTAGCCAGGCGGCGTGCCATTTGACGTTCCTCACCGTCCCGCTGCTCTTGCGCCAAAGGGTCCTGGCCGGCCCGGGTAGTGCGGCGGCGCTCTATATTTTGCGCCGCGCGGAAGATCAAAACTTGAATTATAGCCTACGCGGAATTATACTATGCCTGACACGCTTTTCAATGCAAAACAGAAAGAAGGGACCCCATAAACAAACTATTCCTGCTGGAAGATGATTTAAGCCTGATCAACGGCTTATCCTTCGCCTTTCAAAAGGCAGGCTATGCGCTGGATATTGCCCGTACGCTTCGGGAGGCCGAGGCCCTTTGGCAGGAGGGAAGCTATGATCTGCTTGTTCTGGACGTCTCGCTTCCGGACGGCTCCGGCTTCACATTTTGCGAAAAAGTCCGGCAAACATCCCAGGTCCCCATTCTTTTCCTGACCGCCTCGGACACGGAAACCAATATCATCATGGGTCTGGACATGGGCGGCGGCGACTATATCACAAAGCCCTTCAAACTAGCGGTCCTCCTGTCCAGAATCCATGCAATCCTCCGCAGAAGCCAGCATTTTCAGCAGGCCTCCGGGGAACTGTGTTCCAACGGAATCACCCTCCGGCTGCTGGAGGGCAGGACCTATAAAAACGGCGCGCTAATGGACCTGACGGCGGCGGAGTACAAGCTCTTACGGTTTTTCATGGAGCACCCCGGCATCATCCTCTCCCCGGAACAGATCATGGGCAATCTGCGGGACTGCAACGGAAATTTCGTGGACGGCAACACGCTGGCGGTCTATATCCGCCGTCTGCGGGCAAAGGTCGAGGACGATCCCACTAAACCGGCACGGATCATCACCGTCCGCCGCATGGGACATAAGTGAAGTACGGAAGGCGGCGCGGAATGAACCTGCTGGCAGCTTTGCTTTTCTGCCTGCTGTGCGGCATGGCGGCCGCCCTGGGGATAACCTGCCGCCGTCTGCGGCAGCAGGAGCGGAAAATGGAAGGTGCCGCCGCCCGCATTCGCGAATACCTCCTGGACCGGCGGAAGGGCGGCATCGAATGCAGCGAAGAAGGAGTCATGTACCACCTCTTTCACGAGGTCAATTCCCTGGTGTCCATCGCGGACGCCCACGCCGGCAGCGAACGTCAGGCCAAGGAATTCCTGCGAGACAAGATTTCGGACATCTCCCATCAGCTCAAAACGCCTATTGCCGCGCGAACATTTCCAACGGGATTCTCCAGCAGGAGGCAACGGACGCCGCCACTGTCCGGCAGTTCGTAAACCTCTCGGAACAGGAGTTGGACCGGATGGAATCGCTGGTGCAGAGTCTGCTGAAGATGGCGCAGCTGGACGCGGGGGCCATTTCCCTGGAGCAATCGCCGGAAAATCTCTCGGAACTTCTGGAACACATCAAGGGGCAGTATTCCTTTCGGGCCGGACAGGAGGGAAAAGAAATCAACCTGGAGGGAGACGAACAGTCCGTTCTCCTCTGCGACCGGGCATGGCTGACGGAGGCCATTGGAAACCTGGTCAAAAACGCCCTGGACCACACGGCTCAAGGGGACCGCATCCTGGTCCGGTGGCAGCAGTCCCCATGCCTGACGCAGATCACGGTGGAGGACACGGGCAGCGGCATCCAAGCGGAAGACTTGTACCATATCTTCAAGCGGTTTTACCGCAGCCGCTTCTCCAAAGATACCCAGGGCATCGGCCGGGCGCTGATGACCCGGCCTTCTTTGGTACTGGCCGGCGAACCCACCGGCAACCTGGATTCCCAAAACAGCAACGAGGTTCTGGCCCTGCTGAAGGAGACCGCCCGGCAGTACGAGCAGACGGTCATCATGATTACCCACAACCCCAGCATCGCCCACACGGCGGACTGGGTGTTCCAGGTGTCCGACGGAGTCCTGACGGACCTTGGGGGGGTGCCGGAAATGAAGAGCTACCTGAGCCTGATCCCCATCTCTGCTAAGGTGCGGCGGCAACAAAACCGCATGACTTTGCTGTGCATTATCTTCGCCGTGTTCCTGGTGACGGCAATCTTCAGTATGGCGGACCTGTTCATCCAATCCGGGACCGCCAATGTCAAGGAAACCGGCGGCAACTGGCATATCAATCTGGAAAACATCTCGGAAGAAGGCGCGGCGGCCATTGCCCGGCGGCCCGATGTGGCGGTGTCCTCCTGGTTCGACATGGTGAATATCGGCAAGGACCGGGAAAATACAGAATCAACAACATCCAAACGGTGCTGTGCGGCGTGGAAGAACCCTTCCGGAGGTCGATCATGACTTACTTCCCCGAGAGCGCCAGCCTGGAAACGGGCGGCGTCATCCTCACCCCCAACGCCAAGGCGCTGTTGGGGGTCGATATCGGGGACCGTGTGACGCTGGACACCCCTGCCGGGAGCTATGACCTCCGGATCACCGGCTTTCGCAGCGGCAGCAGCCGCTACGCAACCGACAGCGGCACTGGCGAAACCTCGGTTCTGCTGGTGAAGGGCGAACAGGTAGGCGCATTTTTGCACGTCGACGCCTTCCGGGAAATCCTCGCCACCAACCAGGACGCAGGAAGCCCGGCCTACTATACCCAGTTCAGCGAAAAGGCCAATGCCAAACGTACCCTTTCAGAAATTAAGACACAGTTCCCGGAGGCCAAGGTCAACGAACACATGATTCTTCTGGCGGCAATGGGGGCCAGCGAAAACAGCATGGCGAAAAATGTCTATCCGCTTGTGATCATCGTCTGCCTGCTGGTGCTGCTAGCGGGGGTGCTGATGATCTCCGGCAGCCTGAACAGCGCCATTGCCCAGCGAACGCAGTTCTGCGGTTAATTACTTCAGGCTGCTATACGCCGCATCTTCCACGGCCTCCAGCCATTCGTTGCTGCCGTTTTCACCCGGCACTTCCACCGCCAGGTGAGAAAACCAGCTGTCTTCGGCCGCTCCGTGCCAGTGCTTGACCCCGACGGGAATATTAACCACATCCCCCGGATGAAGCACCTGCGCCGCCTGTCCCCACTCCTGGTACCAGCCCCGTCCGGCAACGCAGATTAAAATCTGCCCGCCGCCTTTGTCCGCGTGGTGGATGTGCCAGTAGTTCCGGCATCCTGGCTCAAAGGTCACATTGAAAATCCCCACCTGCTCTACAGAGAGCGGGGCAAGGTAGCTCCGGCCGGTGAAATACTGGGCAAACCCGTCATTGGGTTGGCCGATGGGAAACGCCATTGCGTTGGCATGGGCCGATTTTGCGTCCGTCTCATCCTCCGTCCAGATTTCCTTTGCCATGCGGAACGCGGCCCATGCTTTGGGCCAGCCCGCGTAAAAGGCCGCATGGGTTAAAATCTCCGCGATCTCCGATTTCGTGATGCCGTTTTGTTTGGCCGCCATCAGGTGGTGCTGAAACGAAGAATCCGTCAGCCCCTGGGCCATCAAAGCCGTCACCGTCACCAAAGAGCGGTCACGCAGGGACAACGTTTCCTCCCGGTTCCATACCTCGCCGAAGAGCACATCGTCGTTGAGGTGTGCAAATTCAGGGGCAAACTCCCCCAGCGCCTCCCGGCCCGCAGTCTGTACGATTGCCATAAAATACTCCTCCTATTTTTCATATCGCTTTCATCGAGTTTACTTGGCGGTAATATCCAGCCCCAGGCCGTTTACCCATTGGATCAAGACACTGCGGGAGGTTCCACCGCTAAAGCGCTGGCCTTCCAGCCATGTTGCGCCGCTTGCCAGCGCGTGCAG
The DNA here is from genome assembly GCA_022791135.1 of Oscillibacter sp. Lineage (GTDB taxonomy): Bacteria > Bacillota > Clostridia > Oscillospirales > Oscillospiraceae > Oscillibacter. The sequence goes on along the minus strand of JAAVYM010000077.1, from coordinate 13,491 downwards.
GTTCTGAGCGCTGGAACCGATGCCGCTGCTGCCGGAGGTGCAGAAGGGAACGATGGTCTTGCCGCTGAAGTCGTAGCTCTCAAGGAAGGTGCTGATGATCCGGGGAGCCTGCCCCCACCAGATGGGATAACCGATAAACACGATGTCATACTGCTCCATGTTGTCCACGCTGCCGGAAATGGCGGGGCGGGCGTCGGGCGTGTTCATCTCCACGGTGGCGCGGCTGGAGGAATTGCTGTAATTCAGATCTTCCGAGGTATAGGGCGTTTCCGGAACGATCTCATAGAGGCCGGCATCCAGCCCATCCGCAACGTATTCCGCCAGGGGCTTAGTGGTGTTGGTGGCAGAGAAATAGGCCACCAGCACCTTGGCTCCGCCGCTGAGGGAGATCTCCGGCCCGGCCTGGCTGCCGCGGACAAGATTCATGATTGCGGCGGCGATCTGCGCACGGGAGGCAGCGGCCTGCGGAGCAAAGAGGCCGTCGGAAACCGGGGCCACAATGTCGTTGGAAACGGCCCAGTTCACCGCAGCAGCGGCGTAGGAGGAAACGGAGGCGGCATCGACGGTAGAGGCCGTTCCCCCGGCAGGGCTTCCGGCATAGCGCCAGAGAATTGTGGTCATCTGCTGGCGGGTGACGGAGCTGTCCGGCTGGAACGTTCCGTCACTGTAGCCGGTAATGATACCACCTGCGTTGGCCTAGCGGACTGCTTGGGCATAGTAGGCACTATCCGCCACATCGGAGAATCCGGCAAGGCTGTCCCCGCCGCCGGCGGGACTTCCGGCGGCGCGGTAGAGAATCGCCGCCATCTGTCCGCGGGTCGTGGTGGCGTCCGGACTGAAGGCAGTGCTGGTAGTTCCGTTCATAATACCATGCTCCTGAACGTAGGCCACCGCCTCGGCGTACCACGCCCCGGCGTCCACGTCGGAAAAACCAGTGTCCTCTACCGCCGCAAAGGCTGTGAAGGACAGGCAGAAAAGCAGGGCGGTCATTGTCAGCCATACGGCCAGTCTTTTCAAGTTTCGCATACATTATACTCCTTTTGTTTTGTATTGGGAACACCGTAAGGACGTTTTGCGCCAAATTGCCTAGCAGCCAAAATAGGCGTGTATTTCGGCCATCCGGCCGGACTGTGCCACATGAAACGGGCAGCGCTTGTCACAGTGCCCGCATCCGATGCACTCGCCGGCCTTTTTCTCCAGTTTTTCATACATTTGCAGTTTTTGGATGTACTCCAAAACGCCGCCTTGCAGGACGTTTTCCAGGTCGGATTCCTCGTCTATGCAGTGGAGAAAGCCGAAGTCGATATAGTCTGTCCCCAGCGCGGAGAGCTGCCAGCCGGCGGAGCGCTTGATGGTGTCCAATTCGGTGGTCCAGCCGTATTTTCCGCCCTGGTAATTTGCACCGAAGTGGATTTGAAAGTAAAGCTTTTCCCGCATCCCGGAAATGGCCCTTCCATACGCAGGGAACGGCGCCGCATTCGCCGAGGCCATGTCAAAGAAGTTGATTCCCGCCTCCAGCGCCATGGTCATGGCGGCTTCGATTTCCTGTTCTCCAGCCATGCCGATGGAGCTGGTCCCAAGACCCAGGATGCTGATGTTTTCGCCCCCTCTGGGGAGCCTGCGGTATTTCATAGGTGTCCTTTCTCCTTTCTTTTATGAGGTGATCACACGGCAGCTCTGCCAACTCTTTTGGTAGTAACGGTGAACAAAGCAAGTAAACCGGGCCAGCCAATCCATGCCCATGGCGATCCACACGCCGGTTACGCCCCATCCCAAAACGGCGCCGAACAACCGTGCTGAACCCAGCCGGAACGCAACCATGCTGAACGCGCCCACATACACGGTATACCTCACGTCCCCCGCCGCCCGCAGGCTGTTGGCGAGGTTGAAGGACGTGGGATGGAGCACCGCCGCCAGGAGATTGTGCATTATAATCAGTACCGCAGCAAGCCGCAAGGTCTCCGGCTCCAGGCGGCAAAACCGCAGAATCAAGGGGAGAGACAGACAGACGATACTGCCGAGAATCGCGGTGGAGATGTAGGAGATTTTCATCAGTTTTTTGGTGTAATACTCCGCCTGTTCATACTCCCGCGCTCCCATACACCGGCCCACTACGGTGATCATAGCCAAGTTCACGGCGCTCGCCACAATAATGGCGATCTAGTTGATGCTGTTGGACACGCCGTTGGCCGCGATCTGTACGGTTCCGAACTGGGATACCACGCTGGTAACCAGGACCTTTCCCAGCGCAAACAACCCGTTTTCCACGCCGCCTGGTGCGGCAATGCGCAGAATGCGCCCAATGTCCGCCCGGTTCCAGGCGAGGATCCCGCCCCAGCGGAGCTGCACCTGGTTGCCTGGACGAAACGCCAGCGTGGTCAGAAGCACCGCCGCAATAGCTCTGGAAATCAGCGTGGGAACCGCAACTCCCGGCACCCCGGCGTGGAGCAGGGATACCCCGATGAAGTCTCCCGCGATGTTGATGGCGTTCATCAAAAAGGGAGACCGCCATCGTCACGCTGGTGCGGCCCATGGCGCGGAACTGCGCCGCCGCGTTGTAAATGCCCAGGAATGGGAGAGAGCACGCAGTCACCAGGAAGTACGTCAATGCGGCGTCCATCACCGCCGGTTCCACCACGACGAAGAACAGGCGGAGTATAACTCGCCGGAACAGAATGCACAGCGCCGCAATTCCGGTGGAAAAGGCGGCAGAGACGGTCATAAGCTGCCCAGCGGAACCCCTCGCCTTGTCTGGCTGGCCGCTGCCCAGATATTGGGACAGAACCACTGCGCCGCCGGTGGTCAGGGCTGTTAATATGGTAATCACCAAATAATTTACCATGTCCGCCAAGGCCATGCCGGACACCGCGGTTTCTCCCACACTGGATACCATCACCGTGTCCACCATGCCCACCAGCATGACCAGTACCTGCTCGATCACCAAGGGAATCAATATTTTTTTAAGTCCCTGTTCGAAAACAACACATCCATACGCCTCGGATTTTGCATTTGCTTTTCAGTGAAACGGTTTGAAATCAGGTCGGGAGCAGCTGTACCTGCCGCATATATCCGCCCCGGCTTCACACCGGGAACACTACATCGAACCGAACTTCTCCAGTTCCACTGCCGCTGAAGGGTTTGGGCCTTTTTAGTCCTATTGTAATCGGAACATCACGAAATGTAAAATACCTAAGTTGAATAACTTGCCATGCCTCAATCGCATAGCAGCAAGTCTGCGGACAGCCGCTTACATCCATCCCAAGGTGCAGAAACAGACCTCTTATGAACCAGCCAGTCCGAGCTGGGTCAACCAGTCCGCCACCTCACCTTCCGCCCGGGGTGAATGATCGTCATAGATAGAGAGTCCCTCCAATACTATGGCATCCGGCTCAGCGTCCTCAATGGCCCGGATTATGCCGGAAAATCCGCTGCCGCCGGAAGTGACAAAGGGGGCAATTGTCTTGGCGCTGAGATCATATTCCTCTAAAAAACGGTAGAGCGCCATCAGCATATCCCCCCACCAGTTGGGAAAACCAAGAAATATGGTGTTATAGCTGTCCAAGCCGTCCAGACGGGAGGCCAATTCCGGGCGGACGCCGGCGTTTTTCTCCTCCTGCCCTACATCAATGGTATCCGAATAGTTGTCCAGGTACTGCTCCGCCGTCAAAATGGAAAACAGCTTGCCACCGGTGGCTTCCGCGATCATGTCCGCCACAAAGCCGGTATTTCCGGTGGGGGAGCCGTCCTCCCGCAGTTGAATGCTGGCGGAGGCAGAAGCGTCCACTCCGTCTGCCAGCGCCGCGTTTTCCCCGTAGGTAAAGTAGACAATCAGGGTACTGCTCCCCTTGGCCGGTTCCCCCTCCGGCCTGGATGTGTTCGGAATTTCTGCGGGAACCGCGGCATATGGTGTCTCCCCGGGCCGGGAATTGTCAGGAGCTTTGCTAACCTGGGATGCCGCAGGCGCAGGGGGCGTGCCGCCGCCCGCCGTGCCCTGGCCGACGCCACAAGCGGTCAGAGCAAGACATAGGACAAGGGTCCATAGAAAAAAGAGGGGGTTTTCATGACAAGCACTCCTTCCTCGAACGATTGCAAAGGTGATCTCTACCCAACTGGGCAGATCGGGGAAGATGGAGAGATCGGATGTAACTTTTCCAATGGGATAGACGGTCATGGTCAGGTTGGGGCGGCTGGACTGGCTGTAAAAGATGGCGGCGGTGTTATTACCCGGGCAATAGGTGATGTCCCCATCCGCAAAGTGAAGCTGGCCCTCACCCTCTGCGGTAATCGCCTGTGCGATGCCGCCGTAGACTTCCCGGCCGCCGTAGTTGCTCATGGAGAGCGTCTGGGGGAGCTGGGCAATAAACTGCCGGGCCATAGGGCTGTCGTAGAGAACACCGTCCAATTCCCGCTCGCCGATGGTAATGTGGATAGCCGTTTCGCCCCGGGCCGGCTGGGCATTGCCCGCTGCTCCGGCAGAGGGAAGACGAAGAGCGTTCAGCCAATCCGCGACGGTGCGTTCGGAGGAAGCCGCATCAGAAGCTGCAATCGCCAGCCCCTGCTCCACCACGGCCCCAGGGCCGGAACTGCGAACAGCGGAATAGCTGCTACCCGCGCCATAGCCGTCATGGGTGCAGAAAGGAACCACTGTTTTGCCGGACAGGTTCTGGCTCTCCAGGAAGGACAGCACCGGAGCAGGCACGGTAGAGGCCCAGACCGGACAGCCTACGAAAATCACGTCATAGCCGTCCGTATCCACATAGGAATCCAGAGCTGGCCGGGTCCCGTTGACGATTTCCTGATGGTTTCGATCCCTCACATCGTCGAAGTCCGTGGGATAGGCATCAACCGTTTCAATCAGGTGCAGATCGCCGCTCACTTGCTCCGCAACCATGCGGACGATTCGTTCCGTGGTCCCCCGCTGACGTCCGTTCTCCAAAACAACACTGGCGGAGGTGGTGGCATCTACCTCGCTGTCATAGTCCGTGTTGCCATAGCGGGAGAAGTAGGCAACTAAAATCCCGGCCCCGCCGCCGGATGCGTCCGAGGGGCCGGCGTGCGTACTGCGGTCGTAGTTCATCAGCACTGCGGCAGCCTGGGCGCGGGTGGCGTTCTCCTTTGGGGCAAAGACATTGCCTGAAACCGGGCGGACAATGTTGTTGGCATCTGCCCAGTTCACGGCAGCAGCCGCGTAGAAGGCAACGGAGTCCCCCTCGGCAAAAGACGCCGTTCCCTCCGCAGTGGGGCTGCCCGCATATCGCCAGAGGATGGTGGTCATCTGCTCACGGGTAACGGGGTCGTTTGTGCCGAAAAGCCCGTTACCATAGCCGCCGGTCAAGCCCTGCTGCGAGGCCCAGAGAACCGCATCTGCGTAGCAAGCTCCTTCCACGGTATCGCTGAAATTGTCCCAGCCCGAGACCGCCGGGCTTCCGGCACTCCGGTAAAGCACCGTAACCAGCATGGCGCGATTCAGGCTGTTCTCCGGCTCGGAGGCGGTGCCGGAAATTCCGTTCATCAGCCCATGCTCCCGGCAGTACGCGACGGTCTCCGCATATCACGCACCGGCATCTACATCTGAAAAGCCGGTATTCTCCCCGGCCGCCAAGGCCAGTATACTAACATGCAGCACCAGCAACGCCGATAGCGCAAGGGTCAGGCATGTTTTCAACCGTTTCATATTCAAGAAGCCTCCTTTGTCATTTTCAAGTGATTTCTATCCGGCCGGTCAAGGAAACCCAGCCAGGCAGCGGCCGTTTTCTGTTTGGTAGACCCTATTGTATCGAAGTCCTCATAAAATGTAAAATACCTATTTTGAATTACTTATCATGCTTGAATCGCATGATTTTTCTTAACTAAAAAGAAGATACGGGACGCTGATGTCTTCCCGTATCTCCTAAAAAGCTTTTCAAAAATTGTCATGGAGCTGCCGCAGCATCCTGCGATATTGCAGGATGAATAGAATGGAAATAAACGCGATCCGCACGGCGCACCAGGCAAACAGATATACCGCCATGCTCTGTTTTGCCTTGCCCATGCCCCTCAAAATACCGCCAATGCAGTTGGAAATTCCCAACAGGCAGAAAAAAGGAGTAACCATATGCGCACGCATGACGCTAAACGCAATGATCTCCGGATCGTTTTTAAAAAGGGCGGTCAACCATGGGGCAAAAGCGAATAGGACCGCACCTGTCACGGCGGCCAAACCGCCGCAGGCGAGAATCCCATAACCGCTTCCCCTTCTCAAGCGCATATTGTTGCCCGCCCCCATATTTTGTCCCGCGAAGGTGCTCAAGGCCATAGAGAAGCTTACAATCGAAAGCACGGCAAACCCCTCCAGTTTGGACCAAACCCCGCAGCCGGCAATGGCCTTGACATCAAATAGATTGATGTTTGCCTGAACCACCACGTTGGAAAACGCGATCACGGCATTCTGAAATCCGGACGGGATGCCGTATGCAAGAATCTCGCGGCAGGATGCCGGGTAGATTTTGACGCGGGGAAGAAACACCTGATAGACCGTCTGCTCCCTACAAAGCCTCCGGAGGCATAGCGCTGCACTCAGTCCCTGTGCTAAAATCGTAGCCAGGGCAACCGATGCGACGCCCCGTCCAGCAAGCCAACAAAAATGATATCCAACACAATGTTTATAGCACAGGCTGCTGCAAGATACAGCAGCGGACGAACGCTGTCGCCGATATTGTGCAGAATTCCCGTGCAGCAGTTATACATCACAAAGGCCAGGGACCCGGCAAAAAAAATTCGAAAATAGGACAGCGATTCCGCTATAACTACATCCGGCGTGTCCATAGCACGGAGCAGCACGGGCGCCAGAAGGGTCCCGAGGATGGTGAGCAAAACGCCGGTCAGCAAGCCCAGAGCCATGGTGGTGTGGACTGCGTGGGACAATTTCTCACGGTCTCCGCGTCCAAAGAGATTTGCCACCAGGATTCCCGCGCCCGTAAACAGGCCGTTAAAGAGGTCCACCAGCAGATAGATCAGGCTGCTGGAGGAGCTTACCGCCGCCAGCGCATGGTCCCCCAACCACTTTCCCACAATCAAAGAATCCGCCGTATTGATAGAGCTGCTGAAGCAAGCTGCTCAGAAGCAAAGGTCCTGCAAACATGACCAGACTTTTTGCAATAGATCCTGTGGTCATGGATACAGCGGTTCTCTTTTCCATGCGGCAAACCTCTCCTTGCTCCCGGCTGAATCGTTTAAAATTCAATATAACAAGTATCCATGGTATTGTAAAATACCCATTGCCTATCGCGCACCATGCCTAAACCGCATAGGCAGAAAGGGACCGGGAATTCCATCCGGCAGCAGACCGCTTTTGGCTTCCTGCCTGGAACTGTGGCAATCCGATCCCCAGCCGGTCCTCCCCTAGAAAGGTTCTCGCCGATGATGCCATTTCCGCAGAAGCCGAAGGTGCCGGAAATCGCTGCAACATCCTTGCCAGCCGCCAGCCATTACGTCTAATCCCGTAATCCAGAATTTTTTGGCGGTTCCTCTTGCATAAAACGATATGCCGGCAGACTCCGCCGGTCAAAGCCAGCCTTACAATATTGAAAAGGCTTTCCTGTAAAAAGGCACTATTCAGGACCATGCCCAGTCTGTCCGCCTGTGATTGACCGTATGATATCTCACGGCGAAACGCAATCACGTTGCTGGAGAAAATTTTAGAGACACCCTGCATCCGTATGCAGCTACACTCTCAATTTGAAACTCCCCATCATGCGCCTCCGTAATCTGCTGCACCAGCAACAGCCCCAGACCATGCCGCAAGTCCAACCGTTCATCGGTACTTTCTATATAGTGCGGTTTTTCTTTCAGTTCCAGCAGCTTTTCAGCAGACAAACCTGCGCCATTATCGGCGACGGTCAAGGAAACCACGCTATCCGAACAGTCAAGGCGTAAGCTGATGGTACAACCTTGCGGATTATGACAGATGCTGTTCTGCACAAGATTATTGATTGCTCGTGAGATCAGCCTTGCATCACATTCTATAACCGCAGTCTCAGCACCCTCGGAAATTTCCGTTTCTAACGAGTATTTTTCGGGGATGCCGGCATTGAGCAAGTCCACCGCATAGGAGCGCAGCAGCTTGGACATACGTACCGGCTCTTTATGGATCGGCTGCATTTCGTATTCCAACTGCGATACCAAATTCAAATCCTGCACCAAGTCTTTGATTTTTGCGCTCTGCGCCCGAATGATTTCTGCCTCCTGCCGAATGTTTCCGCTGGCTGCCGTGTCGGTGGCAATCCGTCCGGCATACCCCATAATCATCGAAAGCGGCGTGCGTATATCATGAGAAACGCCGCTGATCCAGTTGGCACGGGCCTGGTTCTGTCTGCTCAATACCTGGGACGCCTGATTAACACTATCAGCAATTTCCGACAGCTCACCTTGAATAGACAGGTTGACGGGTTTGCCAGCGGACAGTGTTTTGATAGAAGTCATGATTGGCTCCGTGTTTTTGGAAATCCTGCGTTTGGAAAAATAGTAGACCAAGAACAAAAGTAATATGTCTATCGCCAGGGTGCCCGTCACAAAAAGCGGAAAAATCCTGACCAATCGTATTGGAAGATAATTTCCTGTCAGTTTCATAAAGCTGTCTTTCGGATAGCCCAACACCAGCAGGCTATCGTCCATGTTCCGCACAAACACTGGATAGTCTTGCAGATAGCCTTTCGAGAACACGGCTACATCCTGAATCGTGTACTGCGTTGGTATTTCCTCCGGCAGAAACACAGACCACTCACAATTCCCGCTTGCATCCAGCAGCATAGCCCAAATATGATGGCCGCTTAACTCTTGTGACCTTTCTTCTGATATGCCGGATGCCGACAAATCAGCGGCCATGACTTCCAGCATATTTGCCGGAGATGCCGTACCGTATTCCAGGAACACAATGCCCCCAAATGTGAAAGCAAATGCCAGAATGTTGACAAGCAAAAGAGCCAGAGCAAACATGAAAAAGGAAAGAAGATACTTTGAGACATATTTTCCAAATGCTTTCATCGGTTATTTCCTCGCCAGCAGCTTATAGCCCAATCCCTTGACGGTCAGCAGGGAAACAGGCTTCGACGGGTCTGCCTCGATCTTCTCCCGGATGCGCCGCACATGGGCGTTCAAGCTGTTCTCATAGCCGAAAGGATTGTCGCCCCATAGGGCCTCGCATAGCGTGTCCACTGTCACAATGCGGCCCTCATTTCCCGCAAGGGTTTCCAGCAGTCGATGCTCCATCGCTGTCAAAGGAAGTATCTCACCGCCTTTATCCACTTCGGCCCGGCTGAAATCCACCGTACAGCCATCCAGCTTCAAAATCGGCGTGTCCTCTTTGTAGCACCGGCGCAAAACCGCATAGATCCGCAGTAAAAACTCCTGTGGCAGAAATGGTTTTCCAATATAGTCATCCGCTCCCAGGCCAAGTCCTGCCAGTTTGTCCGCCGCCTCGTCACGGGCCGTCAGAAAAATCACGGGGACATCCGTCCATGCGCGTATCTGCTCCATTAGAGAAAAGCCGTCGCCGTCCGGGAGGCACACGTCCAAAATCGCCAGATCGGGCTTTTCCGTTTTGGCTGCGGCAACTCCATCTTTCATATTGGCGGCGGTAACAAGGCGCTGAAAGCCCTCGTCCATTAGAATTGCCGTTACCATTTTCAAAAGCTCCGGCTCGTCATCGACCAGCAGGAGCTTTTTGCCGTGCAAAAATGAATGGTCCATCATAACACCTCTCGGCAAACATTGGTTTGTATTCTATACAGGTTTAATTAATTGGTGTTCAAAAAAGGTTTCAAAAGTATTTGCAGCGCCGCCATGTTCAACGATTTTTCCGTCTATGAGTTTATCAATATTCACCCCTGCGATTTCCAAAACCTTATTCGTAGGTGTTATTCCGATAAATTCCCCTTTGTGCGTTCCCCTCATAACAAATTCCGAAATAACATAATCTTCTGCCACATATTGACGAACAATTTTTACAGTATAGTCGGGATAAGTTTTTTTCAGCGCCAAAAGGTGTCGTTTCATTCCTTTTATTCCTATAAAAGTCTCCTTTTCACCAGTCCTTTGCACACACTCCTCAGCTATGTATTTAGGAAGTTCATCAAGCATATCTTCTGAAACAATAACTTCGTAGAAATATTTGACAGCGTCCTTATTATTCATCATGCACCTCTGCAGTTTCCAATTTTCTGGATTGATTATAACATAATTGAGGAGCTATTTGAACATTCTGACAAAAAAGTAAGGTAAAAGTAAGGACAGGAGAATGTAGAAGTCAGGTTGGTAATGTACCATAGGGGTGAAAGGAGATGGGTCTATGAACTACATCATCACCACAGAGCAGCTGACGAAGCAATACAAAACCTTTACCTCCGTCAACAATTTGTCGCTCCACGTCCGCCGGGGCAGCATTTACGGCTTTCTCGGCCCCAATGGAGCGGGCAAATCCACCACTATGAAAATGCTCCTGGGGTTAACCTCTCCCACAAAGGGGCAGTTTACCATTGACGGGAAGCAGTTTCCAGGCGACCGGCTGAAAATCCTGCGGGAGATCGGCTCTTTTATTGAGGCCCCCTCGTTCTATGCCAACCTGACGGGCCGGGAAAACCTGGATATAATACGCCGGATTTTGGGCCTGGATCAAAACGCCGTGGAGGATGCCTTGGAGCTGGTAGGGATGTCCGAGTTTGGAGACCGCCTGGCCAAGAAGTATTCCCTTGGCATGAAACAACGGCTTGGCCTTGCCGGGGCACTACTGGGCCGTCCGCCAATCCTCATTCTGGACGAACCGACCAACGGCCTTGACCCCTCCGGCATCCACGAGATTCGTAATCTGGTGAAGTCACTGCCTGATCTCTACGATTGCACCATCCTCATTTCCTCCCATATGCTGTCGGAAATGGAACTGATAGCGGACGATATCGGCATCCTCAATCACGGACGGCTGCTGTTCGAAGGCAGCCTGGATGATCTCCGGCACAGCGCGCGGCAGTCCGGAATGTCTGCCGGCAACCTGGAAGATGTGTTCCTCTCCATTGTGGAGCAGGACAACGCCGTGAGACGGCAGAGGGCAAAACTATGAAGACACTGATCATTGAACTACGGAAAGAAAAGCGGACAGGGATCATCCCAGTGCTGCCGGCCGCCGGCATTTTAGGCGCGGCTTATGCTTTTGTCAACTTCCTCGTTCGGAAAGATACGCTGCTGACCCTCCCGCTGGACCCAATGGATGTACTGCTGACACAGCTTTACGGCATGATTATGATACTGAACCTGTTCGGCATTGTTGTCGCGGCCTGCATGGTCTACAATATAGAGTTTAAGGGCAGCGCAATCAAAAAAATGTACATGCTCCCTATGAGTATACCGGGAATGTACCTCTGCAAATTTCTGAACTTGACCGCCATGCTCTTTGTGGCGGTGGTCCTGGAAAACCTGGCGCTGATGCAGATTGGCAGAAACGATTTACCCCAGGGAGTATTTGAGATGGGAACTCTGCTCCGCTTTGCGGTTTATTCGTTTCTTACATCCATGCCGGTGCTGTCTTTCTTGTTGCTGGTTTCATCACGCTTTGAGAATATGTGGATTCCCCTCGGCGTGGGAGTTTCCGGTTTTTTGAGCGGGATGGCACTGGCCTCGTCAGACGCAGCGGTCCTGATGGTGCACCCGTTCATTGTGATGCTGAAACCGGCAGTCGCTATGAGCGCGCAGCCGGATACACCAGTCGTGCTGCTTGCCCTGGCGGAAACGTTCCTGCTCCTCGGCCTCGGGCTGTGGATGGCGAAGAGTAAGCGCTATGAGTAAAGGAGGAGCCGCATGAATTTTTTGGATTTGCTCGGCACGGAGTTTATGAAAGTGAAACGCTCCAAAATTATTCCCCTGATTTTTGTTGCCCCGATGCTGGTCGTGTCTTCCGGGGTGGCAGCGTTAAGCCGGTACTTCACACCGGAGTACACCAACGCATGGCCCGCTATGTTCATTCAAAGCGCCCTGGTCTACGCCTACTATCTGCTGCCGTTCAGCATGATCGTGGTCTGCGTCATGATTGCTGGGCGGGAAACGCAGAACAATGGTATATTGAAAATACTGGCTCTGCCGGTCAGCCGAAAAGCCCTTTCTTTGGCAAAGTTTTCTGTCCTGGTATTCTATCTACTCATGGAAATGGTCGTTTTTCTGGCGGTGTTCGTAGTCGCTGGTATGATAGCTACTTCAACAATGGGCGTTACAGAAACCCTACCAATCCTCTACCTTTTAAAGTGGTGCATAGGGCTGTTCCTGACAATGCTCCCTTGCTTGGCCGCGATGTGGGCAATCACGGTGTTGTTTGAAAAGCCGCTACTCTCGGTAGGATTCAATCTACTGCTGGTGATTCCCGGTATCCTGGTTGCCAACACGCCGCTCTGGATTGCCTATCCTTACTGTTACAGCGGTTATCTGGTGTCCTGCTCTCTGCATGATTTTACAGCGGAAGCCTCTGACGCCGCATTTTCGCCGATACCGTTTCTGCCTTGTGCCATCGCTGCATTCGTTGTTTTGCTTGCCCTGTCGGTAACACAATTTGGAAAAAAGGAGATACGGTAATCATATGGAAGTTTCAAAGAAACTGCAAAAGCTCAGTCTGGCCGCGCTGATTGTCAGCCTGCTGCCATTGACAGCACTTGTCCCGGTGTTTTTAAAAATTGCCCTGCCGGATGGTGTACGCACGGTTTGGGCGACCTGCAACATCGCCTTTGCGCTGGCGGGCCTCCTGCTCTCCGTGATCTGTGTTAAAAGCGAAGAGAGCCGGAGCATTATCAACATTGCGGCAGCAGCAATCAGCACATTGATGGTTCTGATGATCGCCGGAATAGTTGCTTTCATCCTGCTTTTGAACTTTGGGCAATAAAGTCAACCTGGGCGAAGGCGGAGATTATAACATAAGGAATTCGCAAGAATCCGCTCCGCATTGCGGCGCAGCTGAACAAGTTCTCCCGGCAGCGAAGATTCCTTCATATCCACCCGTACAGCTTTCGGCAAAGAGAAGCTTCCATCTTAATTCCTGCGGGAACCGGCTTGGAGGCAATAGCTGGACAGCTTGTCCATGCTCAGATCATTGCCGCTGGCGACATTTAGGCTCACGTTATGGAAAAAGCCATGGCCCCGACTGCCGAAAGCATTTCAGATATCTTTGCTCAGAGGAAATCGGCATAAGAAAAGGACGGCGAACCCGTCTCTTTCCGTGCGGTACTCCCAAAATAAAAAACACGCCAACACGCCGAATCCAAAAAAACCGGCGGATATGCAGTAAATACGCACGCTTTCGAACGAACCGTCTTTGAGGGTAACTCCCCAACGAACCCTTGTTATTAAGAGCCTATCCCAAAATAAGGGATAAAGTGGTATAATAGAGCAGGGGCGAGAAAATGAGCGAAAAGAAGAGTTACCAGTCCTGGACAATCTCAGACGAATTTTGGGAAAGGATCCAGGAAGATATTCCGAAAACGG
>JAAVYM010000076.1 GCA_022791135.1 Oscillibacter sp. | reverse complement strand
TTTCAATCGCTTTCGTAAGCTTTTGGTTCGCTTTGAAAAGAAAGCCGCCAATTATCTAGCCCTCATTCAATTTGCCTGCGCTGTCATTGTTTGGCGTAAATTCATACATGTCTATCGTTAATTTCGGGATAGGTTCTAAGTGCGGGAGGTGATGCGGTGTTGCGGGAAAAAAGGAAATCAACGAGGAAGCCGGCTGCCGGCTTCCTCCGGAGCAATTCCAGGTCGTCCGGGAGGTCATTGACCGGGTCCTGGAATTAACCACACTGCCCCGTCCATAAAGAAAGGGACCGAAGCTTACTGTAGCACAGCTTCGGTCCCTTTTGGTGTGCAGGGCTGCACACTTTTGATGGAAAGTTGTCATCCCTCCGCCGTCAGACGGAAGCTGTGACCCGGGCAGGCGGCCTCTACCGCCGCCAGCTGTCCTTGATCTACCTGGACATAGTTCAGCGCGGGCAGGTCCGCCAGTGGGGAGAAATCCTCAACCGGCAAATCCGTCAGCAAAAGGTAGTCCAGTTTCTTCAATTCCAGCAGGGGCGTGAGGTCCGACACGCTGCTCCTCCCCACCGCCAGGGTAAGAAGGCTGGGCATTGCTTCGATCCCGTCCAACCGCTCCAGCCCGGAGTAAATGTTCAAAACCTCCAGTCTGCCCAGGCCGGACAGCGCCGTCAGGTCGGGCCGGGCAAGGTCTCCGATCTTCAGCACCCGGAGGCGGCTCAGGGCATTTGCGGCGGTCAGCGCCGTCTCCGGAGGGTCCCAGAGACAGAGGGTCTCCAGCCCCTCCTGGCGTTCGAGGGGCGACCAGTCCCCGTCCCTGGGCCAGACGCGGCCCAGGCTCAGCTCCCGGAGGAGCAGACTGTCCAGAAAGTCCAGGCTTTCCGGGACCGTCACGCCCGAGAGCGTGCCATCCAGGTTCAGCAGCCGCAGCTTACCAAGACTGGCCAGCGGGCTGTAGTCCATGGCGGGGTTTCCGCCCAGGTACAGTGTCTCCAGCTCTGTCAGGCCAGCCAGAGGAGAGAGGCCGGCGGCCTGATTTTCGCACAGGGCCAAGGTGGTGAGGGGCAGACTCTCCAGAGGCGACAGATCCGTGATCTTCTGGCGGCAAAGGTACAGCTCCCGCAGGTTTGGCATCCGAGAGAGCAGGGAGAGGTCCTCCACATCGCCCCAGGGCTGTTCCGCCTGGAACTGCCCGGCAACGTAACAGGCAATCCGGTAGTCGAAGTCCTCCTCCCGGGAAAAGGGAGCCGTCCCCACCACCGCCAGGCGCTCCACCTGCTCCAAATCCCGAGCGGTAACCGGGCCGGAGGGCCGGCCCAGTTCCGCCCGGACAGCCAGCTCCAGACTTTGGGAGGAAAAGGATACCTCCTGCCGTCCGCCTGAACCTCCGGCCCAGAGGGCCGCCGCCAGCAGGGCAAGAATCCCCGCCAGCCGCCAGGGCGGGCGTTTGGAAAGAGCCGCCGAAAAGGTGGCGGCATCCGGATAACGATCCTTCGGCGAAAAGGACACCGCCTTTTTCAAGGCCCGCCTCAATCGGCGGGGGACCCCGGCTGTGCGTTCCAGACTGTCCCGGTTGTAATCCCCTGTCAGCAGCCAAATCAGCGTCATGCCCAGGCCGTAAAGGTCCGTCCGCCGGTCCGTCTGGGCGTAGCCGTACTGCTCCGGCGCGGCGGTGGAGCGGGTGCCCAGACGGCGGGTATCCTGCTCCTGCTCGGGTTTGTACTGCCGGGCGATGCCGAAGTCGATGAGTCCCACGCCGCCGCCGGGTCAGGCGCTTCAAAAGCTGAAATTCCTCCGCCAGGTCCTCGGTTCCCTCCAGGGAAAGCTTCAAAACAAAGCGTTCCTCGCTGTCCCTCCGGCGCATGAGCCAGACGCTCCGCCCCTCCCGGGAGGAAAGGCAGGACTCTGCCGCATACTCTTGGGCAAGCCGGGGCGGCAGGCCCTCCAGCAGCTCGCCGCTCAAAACAGGCCCTCCTGGCCCAGGCTGTGGAGCAAACGATCCGCCTCCTCGAGGGACAGCCTATGGCTCAGGGCATAGAGGACCCCGGCGTCCCGGCGGTCCCTGGCGTAAAGGGGCGGACGCCCAGCAATTTTCAGCAGCCTTTGCGCCTCCCCCTCCTTCCAGGCTTAGGCTCAGGGCCAGCAGCAGCAAAAAGTCCCGGGTTGGCCGCCGGGTGCCGTTGAACAGCTGATATGCATAGCTCCGGTCCAGGTTGCAGCGCAGCACGACGTCTCCCACCGTCACGCCCCGCTCCCGCAGCAAATTGCCCAGATATTCCGGCAGCGGCGGCAGTTGGAAGTCCTCCGCCGCCAGCTGGGACGGAGAGCCGGACTGCCGAATTTCGTGCTCCAATTCTCTGGTCGATTTCATCCCAAGCACTCCTCTTCCCCCCCAATTTTAGAAGCAGGGCCGATTATGGAACACAGGCGGATCAGGGAGGGGTTCATGCGCCCGGCCAGGAAGAACCGGACCGGAATCCTGCGAAATTTCAAGCTTTTTTGACCCGGCCTGAATAGAAAATGTTTCGGCAAAGATATGCGTATTTCCCGATGGATACCGCGTCTTATTGATGGCATTATGGCAAACCCGCCGGAAAATGTCAATGGCGAAGGCAAAAAGGCATCTTAAGCCATGATTATAATTGAAACTTATTGAAAAACTCCCATGCCTGTTATAAAATTAAAAAAACCTGAAAAGACCTGGTTTTCAGTGGGCAGGGGGATTAAGGCGGGGGAAGCGCTTGAGGAGGCCCTTTGCTTCGGGTGGATTGATGGGCAGATGCAGCGCATTGACGATACGGCCTATCGGAAATATTTTTCCATGCGCCGGAAAACGAGCAAGTGGTCCGAGAAAAACAAGGCGCTGGCCAAGAGCCTGGAAGAGCGGGGACTCATGACCGATTTTGGCAGGGAGAAAATGGAGGAAGCCCAAAAAACGGCCAGTGGTACAATGCAAAATCCACAGAGATTACAGAAGAACAAATTGCCTGCCTGACTGCGCTGTTGAACGGGCTTGAATCTGCCTTCACAAACTTTCAGGCCATGCCTCCGCCGGTGAAGAAGACCTATACACGCGCATACTTGGACGCAAAGACTGATGCCGGACGGGAGAAACGAATTGCCTGGATAGTTGACAGACTCCATAAAAATATGAAACCTATGTAATGGATTTACGGTGCTTTCCGGCGTCTGTTGAAAACCGGCGGAGGTACCGGAGACCAAAGGGAACCGTCCCCAGGCGAGGCGCTTTGGCGGTTTTTAAAAAGCCCTGGAAAACCCGGAGCATTTGGGTGCACATACTCTCTTCTTCGCCGGGCGGGGAACCACAACAGCCAGGGCCATCCCTTTTTGGGGTGGCCCTGGCTGTTGAAAACGTCTGCGGATGAGAACGGCAGGAAAATTGGAATCATAATGAAGCTTGGACTTTTCGTTATGACAAAGGGCGGTCCTGCTTCACAGCCGGTTTTGCTCGCCCCACTCGCACATCCCGTCCAGAATGGGAATCAGGGATTTTCCCCGTTCCGTCAGGCTGTACTCCACCTTCGGCGGAATCTGGGGATATTCCTTCCGGTTCACCAACTGGTCGGCCTCCAGTTCCTTCAACGTGGAGCTAAGGGTTTTGTAGGAGATTTCCCCAATGTACTTTTTCATTTCGTTGAACCGCACTACGCCGAATTCCATCAGCGTATAGAGAATCGTCATCTTGTATTTTCCGTTAATGAGGGACAGGGTATAGCTGAACCCGGTTTCATTCAGGCGCTCTTGGGCAATGCAGCGTTTTTTCATCTTTACGCTCTCCTCCAAGTAAGTATATAGTATCATTGTAAGTATCGCACTTTTATGTGCGTACTTGTTTTTGCAGTTCATTCTTGCTAGGATTATAATATCAACAGCCAAAAAAGTCAATTGCAACGGAAGGCATGCAGACGCAGCAGCGCTGCACACATTTGGGATTCCGCCAGAGCGGACCCCTTATACCGGCGCCGGCTCTGCAATCCATAATTTAGGGACCAGGAACACTCCCTGGACCCACAGAAAGGAACGTGTACCCATGAGCAAGAAAATCGTAGTCATCACCGGAAGTCCCCGGAAAAACGGCAACAGCTTTGCCATGACCGACGCCTTTATCCAAGCCGCGGAGGCCAAGGGCCACACCGTCACCCGCTTCGATGCCGCCCTGAAAAAAGTGGGCGGCTGCCGCGCCTGTGAAACCTGCTTCAAGACCGGAAAAGCCTGCTCCTTCGACGACGATTTCAACGCCGTCGCCCCTGCCATCCTGGAGGCGGACGCTGTCGTCTTCACCATGCCGGTCTACTGGTATTCCATCCCCGCCCAGATTAAGGGCGTCATTGACCGTCTGTTCTCCTTTGTGGTAGGCGGCAAGGATATCGCAGGCAAGGAATGCGGCATGATTGTCTGCTGTGAGGAGGAGGATTTGTCCGTCATGGACGGTGTGCGCATCCCCCTGGAGCGCTCCGCTGCGCTGATGAAATGGAAGGTCGTGGGCGAGGTCCTTATCCCCGGCGTTCTGAACGCAGGCGACATCGCAAAGACCGACGGCTGCGCCCAGGCAGCGGCTCTGGCGGAGAAGTTCTAAAGGGGGGATTCCAAACATGGCAAAAAAGATCGTTATTCTGAACGGCAGTCCCCGGCGGAAGGGCAACACCTCCGCCCTGGTAAAAGCCTTTGCCGAAGGCGCGGAGAACGCCGGGAACACAGTGACGGAGTTCTTCCTGGACAGCATGAATATACATGGCTGCAAGGGCTGTTTCGGCGGCGGAAAGGACCCGGAGCACCCCTGCGTCCAACGGGACGATATGGAGAAAATCTATCCAGCGTATAAGAAGGCGGATGTGGTGGTGCTGGCAAGTCCACTCTACTATTGGACCGTCAGCGGTCAGTTGAAGTGCGCCTTTGACCGTCTGTTTGCCGTGGCCGAGTGCGATCCGGATTACCGGAACCCCAAAAAGGACTGTGTCCTGCTGATGGCGGCAGAGGGAAATGGCTTTGAGGAAACGCTCTACTGGTATGACCGGTTGGAGAAGCACCTGGGCTGGAAAAGTCTGGGAAAAGTTTTGCGCGGCGGCGTGATGGACGCGGGCGACATCCGGGGCCGCAGGGAATTGGACGACGCCCGGAATTTAGGTCAGTCCATTTGAATTTGATAGGACTTATCATAAAAGGGATGAAACTGCCTCAAGCGTTGACATTGACCTCCCCGAACCCGGCGGACCCGTACAAAAAACCGGAAAAAGTATCAGCTTTGCCGCCGCATCCTATTGCATGGCAGCCGGAACGGGAACATATTATGGCCTGCATGAAAAAGGATTTGAAACGAATGCGATTTGGGTATTTGTCCGGCGTAAGGGGACAGCTTCTAAAAAGGCTGCCAATGTGTGCGTACTCTGGCTTGCGCCCTGGCTTAGGATGAGGATTGCTCCAAAAGCAAGGATATCAAGAGGGTCCCACGCCAGTCAATTCAGCATTTAAATTCGAAATACTACCAGCGGATGAAGCGGGGGTGCTTTTCGGTTTTTTCACAAAAATACCCCCGCTTCGCTCTGCGTCCTGACTCGTAAACTGCGCTTGCAACCTTGGAAATCTGTGGAATAATAAGCAGAAAAAACGACCAGGGAGAGCCGTACAATTCCAGAAAATTCCAACTCGCAACTGCATATCGCCGTCTGCGATGACGAACCCGTAGACCTCCGGCAGGTTGTGGACCTGCCCTATGAGATTATGGCGGCGAAGGGACTGGACGGCTCCGTCTGCGGCTATGAATGCGGCGCAGCTCAATTTACTGTTCAAAATCAGATTCATCATCTCATTTCCGCTCTGTACCACAGGGCGGATTTTTTCATTCTCTCCGATGAGTTCATCCAGATATGCCGCTGTTTTTTCATCGGTGGTGGTTTGCCGGAGGAGCAGGAAATGCTTCATCGCACAGCGTCAGGGCGAGGAGTGCCGCCCCCAAGCGCATCCACCGTTTCATCATCCAGTCCTCCTGGCATATTTCTGACAACAGCGTATCGTTTCAAAAGGGAGGCTGTCAACTGTCCCGGGTTGCCGTTCGTGCAGAATTTTTGCCGTTCATGCAAAATCTATTGCGGGTTACCCCAATTTTTGCCAGGGTACAAACGTGATAATACGCTTGGCTAACCGGCCGGGAAAGGCAGGAAAGAAGCGGCAAACGAGCGCCCCTTGCCAGAAACAGGAGGAACTATGAACAAATAAAAAGTGATTGAACGCGTGACGGAGCGCACCGGCCTGAGGAAAAAGGACTGCGCCGCCGCCGTGAACGGCCTGCTGTCCGCCGTCACGAAGGCGCTGCAAAAAGGGGAACCTGTCAAGCTGGCCGGCTTCGGCGGCTTTGAGGTAAAGCGCCGGGCGGCCAGAATGGGGCGCAACCCGCAGAATGGGAAACCCGAAGAGATCCCGGCGCAGACTGTCCCCGTGTTCAAAGCGGGAAGGGACCTGAAAGAATGTTGGCCTGCAACAGAGAAAAATAACCAAAATAAAAAAGAGCGCGTTTCGCATGGTAAAGAGAAGGAACGTCCTCCATCGAAGATTGGTCTCGCTGCTGGCTGCTGTCCCCGACTGCCTTGGCACGGGAGACCCACGTATTCGACCAGTGGCCCGAGGATGTTCCCCTGGAGGTGTGGGACAATTGGAAAGACTCGAAAACGGATCAGACCCTCCGGCGGAACTGGGAGACGCTGCTGGCGGACATGGAGACCGGATGCGTGGGCGCTCGAGTGGGCCGAAGTCCCCGGTGGCGGACGTTCGCGGAGGCGAGGCTGCCGCCCACCCCCCGGCGGGTCCGGGAGCTGCGGGAATATGCGGGGAAGGTTCCGGTCTATCACTTTGCCTACGCGGCGTCGGAGGGAATCTTTGGCGTAGCGGAGAAGATGAACCAGACGGACCGCTATATCCTGACCCCGTAGTCGGGCCTTTTTGAGTTCCTTTCCCCGGAAGGGGAGGGACGCCCCCGCTTTTTATGGGAGCTGGAGACGGGGAAGCGGTATGAGCTGGTGTTCACCAACCACTCCGGGCTGTACCGCTACCGGATGGGGGATATGATTGAGGTGGCGGGCTGGTATGGGCAGTCGCCGGTTGTCCAGTTCTGCTACCGCAAAAATCAGCTGCTGAACCTGGCCGGGGAAAAGACGAACCGGGAACAGCTGGACAAGGCCATTGGCCAATTTGCCCTGGCGGTAAGCGGCGGGGTGACGGGCTATTGCGTGCGGGAGGACGCGTCGGGCATCCTGCCGCGCTACGTATTCTATCTAGAGTGTACCGGCGCAGGTCCTGCGTGGGCGGAAGAGCTTTTGGACGCGTGTTTGTGCCGGGCGAATTACTCCTACCGGGGCTGCCGCCAGATGAGCGAAATCAGCAAGGTGAGAATCTCGTGCCTGCGGGAGGGCGGCTTCGACCGCTATCCCTTGGGGTACACGGCGATTGGCATCGCAGAAAATTACGTGGAGAACGCCCGGAACATCATTACCAAGGGCGAGCGGGCCACGGAATACCTCTGCTCCTACTCCGAGGAATCCGGGGCACATACTACGGCCGCCATCGCCGTGTACAACTCCGGCGGAGAGATCGTCGCCATGCTGGGCGTGGAGAAGGCCATGACCCGGCTGGAGGCCGCCCGCAGCACCTGTGTGAAGGACACGCTTTAGGGGGGCCTGGCGGTGGTGGTGGTGTTCCCGTTTGCGTACAGCACCTTCCTGTATCGGGAAATCCTCCTGCCGGTCTTCGCCGTGACCGGCGAGGCCAAGCGCTTCGCAGACTCCAACACGCCCTCAGATAAACTTTGTCAAGGGTGTTTTAGAAAAAACTCTACTGAAAAAGACGCACCCTGATTTTTTAACCAAGGTGTGCCTTCTGCAGCGTTACTCGCCTGTTGATATTTCGAGGTCAATATACTTTTTACTTTTTGAAACCTTTTTCCTCTCTCCTGTTTTATGATTAGTGAAAAGCTTTTCCAAGATACCGCAAAGGTGGTGGTTCTATGACAGAAGCAGAGTTGATAAAGGCACTGCGCCGGGGTAATCCGGATGCCCTGGCGGAGCTGATCGACTGCTGTACTCCTTATATTTCCTCTGTGATTGCCCGCATCCTCCGGGGGCGGCAGGCCGATGTGGAGGAACTAACAGCAGACGTGTTCCTAGCTGCCTGGAACAACCGGGACAAACTCCGCCCCGGTCAGGTCAAGGGCTACCTGGGAACTATCGCCCGCAACCGGGCCTTCAATCTCCTTCGCTCGGAGCATGAAAGCCTCCCCTTGGAGGACGATATCCTGCTCCTGGAGACTGACGATCCTGACAGGCTCCTAGACCGCCGGGAGACGGCCTACATGGTAAATCAGGCTCTGTCCCGGCTGAAACGTCCCCAGCGGGAGCTGTTCGTGCGGCACTACTATTATGGCCAGACTGTTCAGGAGGCAGCGCTGACCATGGGAATAAACCTGTCCACCGCCAAGACCTGGCTGCGCCGGGGACGGGAGACGCTGAAAAACGAATTGAGAAAGGAAGGTTATGGATATGGAACACCTGGAGATCTCTAAGATTATGGATGAATACACCGACACAGAATTTTTTCCTGTGGGCGCAAGCGATGTTGACCCGGAAGCAGTAAAGGCCCGTGTGCTGGCAGGCATCAAAGCCCCAACGATGAGGAAGCGGATGTCCCAGAAGAAAAAACTTCTTCTGGCTGCGGGCCTGGCTGCAGCACTCGTGCTGATGGGTGCGGGACTCCCTTCTTTGGTACACCAAGCATACCGGCTGCTTAATACCACGCTGACCTTTGAACAGAACCCCGATAGCAAGAGCGTAACTTATGAGCATGGTGCTTCCTCTATTGAGGTAGAGGACGGACGGCTATTTTTCGTGCTGGACGAGGAACGCACCGACATCACTGATTTTATCAGCGATGATACTCCCTATATTTACGACGGCAGCGACCCGGAAACCGGCCTGACCTATTACCTTATCATGGGCGGCACGCCAGAAAATTACGGCTGGCTGGAATGGGTCAAGGTTCCTAACCCGTACATGGCGGAGGACGGCGACCCAACGCCGGTATTGGATCAAAATGGGCGGCTGACCAGCTATAATCTCTGTACCTTTCTATATAACGAGGAAAGCGGAGAGTATGACTCTGGCCCTGGGGCTACTGGCCTAGGTGAACTGGACTGGGCATACATGGAGGATTTTCTCTGGCTTATCGCCGGAGCAAAACAGCTGGGCCTCCCCTTTGTGGATTCCGACTCCGGGACAAACGATGTCTTTTACCTGTCGTAGCCCATACTTTTTTGAGATGTGTTCACTGCCGGCAACTTAGCGTTTTTTTCGGTTGGTGGGAAAACGGGCAAGCAATGCCCCGGTATATACCGGCACTTGCTTGTTGGCGGCTGACGCCCCCAAGCCCCCGTAAGGACCGGCGCAGTTGCGCCGGTCCTTTTAAGCCGCCTCCGGCCTCTGCTGTTACCCGAAGGGAAAGGAAAAAACATCACCGCGCCTCCTGCTGGCGGAGAGAAGGCGGCCGGAGATCCTTCAGAGGCGGCGGCGGACTAGGCTGGCGGGCTGCGGCTCTGCGGGGACGCCGGATACGACCGGCGGCGCGGCATCGAAGCTGTGTGAATGGTATTCCCGCACGAATGTAAGAATTTCAGGCGAAGCTTCTGGGACCTCGCCATAGCGCCTCCGGCTCGAAAAAGAGCAAATTCCTCCTGTAACGGAGGGATTTGCTCTTTTTATGGCTTTAGGTAACCAAACCCTCGGTTATCCAGGGGAGAATAAAGAGCTTAGACAAAAGAATGCCCCTCTATGATAGCGTGGTAAAGGTTTGACGACCGCAATATCACCGAAAATGCAGGGGATACCGTCCGGCAAAGGCCGGCGGAAGGGATTGCCGCAGCAAAAGCGCATGAAAAAGTATGGGTTTACCTGACAGAAACGGAGGATGCATAGGAAGGCGCATTTTAGTAACGGGCGGGGCCGGGTTTACCGGTGCCTGCCCCTGTAAGCGCCTGCTGGATGCAGGGCGGCTCCGCCCTCTGTGCGGATAATCTGTTCACTGGAAGCAAGCGGAATGTCCGGGAGCTGATGGAAAATAAACGGTTCGAGTTTCTGTGCCATGACGTGGTGAATCGGCTGGATATGGAAGTGGACCAGATTTACAATCTGCCCTGTCCGGCCAGCCCGTGCACGATCGCATTTTGCGGGCCAGCACCAGCGAAGCGTATGCGGTCCGGAGGCGCACCCGCAGCCGGAGTCCTACTGGAGGCATGCGAACCCGGAGGTATCCGTTCCCGCCGCGACGAAGGCAAACGGGCAGCGGAGAGGGACGGGGTCTGACGGCGGCTTCCTGTGGCGCCGTTCCGCAAAAATTTGTCTGGAAACGGAACTCTCCTGTCTTTAAACAGCCTTTAACCCCTTATAAAAGAATCCCCAGTTCTCCATGGCTTTCATAACCGGCCGCAGGGTTTCACCGACTTCATTTTAAGATATACTCCGCACGCGGTGGGACCTCTGCCAAGACGGTGCGGTCAATAATGCCGCCTGCCTCCATAAAGCGCAAGCAATCCGATAGAACTTTTTGGCTGATGCCATCCAAATCCTTTTTCAGCTTGTTAAACCGCCAAGGGCGCTGTAACAGGTTGCGCAGAATCAACAGCTTCCGATAACCTGTACAGTGATCGCAACCCCGCACTCCGGCAATTCGCTTTTTGTCATCATGGTTCCCCGATCTCCCCTAAGATTAAAAATAGAATGTTGCATTCAAATTATAGTGCAGGACAGCCGTTTGCGCAATAGGTTACCAAAAGGTGACTGAGTAATAAAAAAGTGCAATCTTGTCCTCAAAGCGAGGATAAATTAGGATGAAAGTGCGGACCGGGAAACAGGTCCGGCAAATCGAAATCGGAGGTACACAATTATGGCGCTCCCGAATTTGTCTGGCTGGGCTGGTTCCGCCTGCGGGGCATCCGGCAAACCGGAGGAAAGACCCTCCGCTTGCGGCACTGGCGGCAAGGAACTCCACACCGTCCCCGGCGAGGCCAGCCCTTGCCGGGGGACTTTTCAATTGACTGGCTGCTGGACCTGCTGAAGAAGCGGGATATTTCCTTTACCATTCTGGGCAACCCCTTCCATCTGAACGATGAGGTCTGCAAGCGGCAGAAATCCTGCGGCTGTCAAAAGTACCAGCTCTCCTTGGGGCGTCGGGGGGTGCCACCTGTTTCAACAAAAAGGACCACCTCTGGACGCTGTACGAATACGAGACCGGGGCTTTTAAAATTCCGGAAACAGCCCGGGAGGGTATGATTTACGGCGGCTGCAACTGCGGCAGCTGAGCGGAGCATTGTCCCCAGCGGTGTATTGAGCCGGGGATGCCCTATCGGATTCAGCAGGAGCATTGCCTGCACTGTGGGAACTGCCAGGTGGTGTGCCCCGTCCAGGCGGCAGAAAAGCGATAGAAAAGCGGATGAGGCGGTACGCAAATGAGATCAAGTATAGAAGCCATGTCTCTGACAGATTTCATGTGCTGCTTCGGCACAAAGCGCCCGCGAACATTTGTTTAAATCGCGGTTGTGATTCTTTTTATCCAAATACAGATTTCGCAGTTCTTCATGATACCCATTTTCTGTGATCCATTGCTTTTTTTCTCTCAGCATATGATATCCGTCTGACTGTTTCTCCCAGGTATAACGGTTCCATGCTTTATTGAAGCGGATATACTTCTGCCGCGTATGACCATCTTCATCCGTGTAGTTGTGTACGATAGCGAAGCCGCAGCTATGTAGAATGCGCGAGTTTTGCCTGTCTTTCCATTTGATGGTAATCACACGGGTGGAATCCTCAGCGTAAGTGTACCCATATTTAGGGGCGGTCCGATTCAGGGCCTGCATGACTTTGACTTTGATTGCTTTTGGAGTATACTTGCAATCATGGATGTCAATCTTAAGATTAACGTCAAAGTCGTAGCCAATATTTGATTTGGGGTCGCAAGTCACCATATTACGCCCGCTGCTTCCCACTAAGGCGAACCGGAAAGTAAAGTCGGTCCGAAGAGAAGCCTGTACTTCCCGAATGATGGAAATCAGGTCCTTTTTTACTGGAGCGAGATCCTTTTTGCTTACGAATTCAAAGTGATACATCTCTTGTACCTCCGCGTTTTGATTCCCAAAACCGGCCATTTAACGGGAGTTAAATCATTGTAGTATACTACAACATTTAGATTTGTCAAGAGCTGTATCCGATCCGGCAGACGCTTCGCGCCAAGCGGCCAAGATAGGGATACCAAACTTCAGAAGTTCTGCTTCCCCCGGCAATTTGTTGGGCGGGCGCGTATGACTCCCCGGCGCCCTTCCCGCTAAACGGGTGATGCAGGTATCGAAAAACCCATATCAAATTAACACGCCTTCGCAGTGGTCAATCTCGTGCTGGATGATCTGAGCCGTCCAGCCGGCGAAGGTCTTAAAGCGGGTCTGAAATTTCTCGTTCTGGTACTGTACTTTGATGTTTTTCCAACGCCTGGCCTTCCGGATGCCGCTGAGGGAGAGACAGCCCTCTTCCGCCTCGTAGGCCCCGGATTTTTTGATAATCTCCGGGTTGAACATCACCATATAACGGCCCTCGTTATCAAAGACAATGATCCTTGTGTTGACTCCAATCATGTTGGCCGCCATGCCTACGCAGCCGTCCTTGTGGGCGGCCAGGGTGTCCAGCAGGTCCTGGGCCACGCACAGGTCCTCCTGAGTTGCGGGTTTTGCTTTTTGGGCGAGAAACGCCTCGTCCCGCATGATTTCTCGTATCATACAATCACATCCCGAATCGATCTGCCGCGCACGTTTCACAGCAGGAAATATGTGTTTTTCGTGATATTCAAAAGCTACCACATTCCGGGGGAAAAGTCAAAAAAGGAATTCGCGGTTCTTTGAAATCTTCGTGCAAACCGTTGTAATCTACGTGCAAATCCTATATGATAAAAATACCAGCAAAAAAAGGAGCGAATAACGCGGCCGGAACGGCCATCAATACCGGCGTAAAGCATGACTCCGGTCTGGATGAGATATTCGCGGACCTGAAAGTATGAAATCCAGAAAATGAGAGGCAATCGAACCCATGGAACAGAAAATCGTGAAGGTAACGAAACCAATCACCCGGCTGGAGCATGTGCGCTCCATCGGCGTGATCGGCGACCCCGGCTGTGAGGACCTGGGGACATACAACATGAAAGTGTATGCAGGGGCGCTGGAAGAGACCGGCAAAGACGGCATCACCCTGATCGTAGGCGACCTGGTTCCGGCGGGAACCGGGCGGCACTACCGGGCAATCCAGGAGCTGACGGAGGCGCTGGCGGAAAATCCCGTCTATTCCCTCCGGGGGAACCACGACACAGGGGCTTACGCCGGCTATTTCGGCCTGAAGAATTACGCGCTGCTGCTGGAGGGCTTCGCGGTGATCGTGCTGGACAACGCGGCCCGGTTCTTTGAAGAGGAGGGGCTTTCCCTGCTGAAACAGGTCCTCTCCATGGAGGAGGTGCGGCAGGCAGTCATCGCCTTCCATATCCCGGTGCCCAATCATTTCATCCGGAACTGCGTCTCTGAGGAGGAGTTCAGCCGCCTGAAAAGCGCCTATACGCCGTGGAAGGGGAAGGTCCGCTATCTGCTCTGCGGCCATGGCGGAAAAGGTCCATGCGGAGCTGCTGGAACGTGCGTCGGATGTAGAGCATTTTTCAGAAATGAAGGTTTATGTCTGCCCGGTCTGCGGGTATGTCATGACGGGGGACACTCCTCCGGAGCGCTGCCCGGTCTGCGGCGGGCCGGAGAAGCAGTATGAGATCTATGAGGCAAAATAAAGAACTTGGAGGACACTGAAATGTTAGAAGCGGGAATGAAAGCGCCGGAGTTCACTCTGCCGGATAAGGACGGCAATCCGGTGTCTTTGTCGGACTTTGCGGGCAAAAAGGTGGTGCTGTATTTTTATCCTCGGGACAACACCCCCGGCTGCACGCGTCAGGCATGTGCGTTTGCCGGGGCCTATGAGGCGTTCAGGGAAATCGACGCTGTGGTCATTGGCGTCAGCAAGGACTCCGTGGCCTCTCACCAAAAGTTTGCGGAAAAGCACGGTCTGCCGTTTATCCTTCTCTCCGATCCGGAGCTGACGGCCATTCAGGCTTACGGTGTGTGGCAGGAGAAGAAGCTTTACGGCAAAGTGAGCATGGGGGTGGTGCGGACGACGTTTGTCATTGATGAAAGCGGCGTTATTGAGAAAGTCATGTCCAAGGTAAAGCCGGACACAAACGCGCCGGAGGTTTTGGCGTATTTGAAACAGGAATAGCGGCGCGTTCCTCCCTGCACGCCTTTCCTGGAAGAGCCTCCGGGAAAGTGGGATAGACTTCATGGAGGTCCAGGGAATTGCCGCTTTGGGGAGAAACCTTCGCGGACTTTTTCAGCGGGACTGACCAGCCGGCATTCCCGAACGCCGCATTCATCCCGGCTTCGCGAAGCCGGGGCGGTAAGAGGAGGATATGATTGATTTCTATTAACTCAGGTTCATTCTTATCAGTATCATTAGTTGCCTGCCTGAGGCAGTCCGTACCGCCTGCTGCGGGCGCTCCGGACTGCCCGGTCCGGGCAGTCTGGACGCCTCTTGAAGGGATTCCGCTAGGAGTATTTCCTCCAAACGTTTCGCAAGCTCATATACTCTTTGCGGAATGGATACTCCGTATAGAACCAATAATTCCTCTGCCGCTGCCCGGCTGCATAAGAGGCGATGTTGGCGCTCCCGGCGGAAACGCCTACACAAGCATCGAACCGTATTCTTCCGTCAAACAGAAGTCGAAAATTCCGGCGGCATAGACGCCGCGCAGACCGCCTCCAACATCAACTACGCCCAGTTTCATTCCCCACCGCGTCCAATCCGCTGCGGCGCCTGCAAATGCGGATTGATAGAGATAGACGATGGTTTGAATATCCTCCCTGGATACCTGCGGATCCTGAACCGCATCTTGGATGTATTCGGAAAACAGGTCTTCTGCCGCCTGCCGGAGATGCTGCTCGAGCAGTCCGAGGTCGAGGGAGCGATAAATGTGGTTTGCCCGGCGGCGGTTCTGCAAAATATATGCAATCACCTGGCGAGGGTTCTCGTCCCAGGATATTCCTGCTTGATGCCGCTCCTTCAATTTCCCTGCGCCGTCCTGGAGCAGTGTGTCTAAAAGGGCGTAAATGTCGCCAAAATGGCAGTAAAAGGTGTTGCGGCTGATCCGACACTCCGTAATGATTTCCTGGACCGTGATTTTGTCAAGAGGCTGTTTGTCCAAAAGGCGAAGAACCGAGTCCATAATCGCCTATTTTGTAAAATTGGGCATAGAACCTCCCTTCCGTCAGCGGAGTGTCCTGCTGACTTGCGCGCTCCGCCTTTTCGCAGGCAAAGCGGCGGAAATAACCGTTTCCGGCGTAATGCCCTGAGCGGGTTCACAGCGCAAAGCATAGCCGGTCATAGGGCTTTTGTTCCGATTAAAATCGTTCAGGCCGCAGCAGGCAATACCGCCGCGGCCCAAACGACTCTTGTCCCATGGCATTGCCCCGCCGGTATTCCGGCGGAGCTGGGACGCCCTATTGGTTGGCACGTTTGGAACACCCGTGGGAGCAGGACCACAGCCGGCCGGCGGTGGGCTTCCAGTTTTCGCCTTCTCCCGGCATTTCTCCGAGAGGTTCCGCACGTCCTCCGGGGACTGAAGGTCTGTGGAGTGGACCCCGGTCTGCTCCACCATGGAAGTCAGCGCGCCGGGGTTGTCCAACAGCGGACAGGGCCGCAGGAGATTGCCGATGAAGGGCTGGCCCGCCCGGCGGCGATGCAGCCGCCCGCGAACTCGCCGCCGTTCCAGAAGTCCATGGTGAACAGGGCCTTCGTCAGGCGGAACTTCCGCACCTGGCGGTACATATACTCCCGCTGCGCGGCAGTGGCCATCAAATCGGTGGGCGCGCCGTTGCCCACCGGCATATAGGTGAAGAACCAGCAGAACTTGGCACCCATTTCAATCATCCAGTCGAAGTATTCCTCGCTGCCGGTTATCTCGTAATTCTGGGAGGTATAGCAGCAGGAGACGCCGAAGGGCAGCTTTTTTTGGTGCAGCAGTTCCATGGCGGCCTTGACCCTGGCAAACGCGCGTTCACTGCTTTTGCTCATGTGTGCGGGAAAATTTCCCTTTTGCGACTGCGAGGAACAAGAAGGCGCTTATGAGAAAGGGCGTATTCCATCGTCATGACTCCGGCCCCACTGCCCGCCAGCATTCCCTGGCGGCAGAGATACCAGCTCTGCATGGGCACGACTCCGGCAAAAGCGTGGACACGTTTGCAAACACGCCCAAGAATGTCCCTTCCAGCGCCTGCCGGAAGGAGAAGGCCGGAAATTGTCCGCGAATCAGCACCATACAGACCGCTGCCTCAAAGGCTTCTCCGGGAAAGTAGTACATGACCTGGCTTTCCTCTTTTATGTCCAAAAGCGCTTTGCCGAACCGTTTGGCAGACGACTGAAAGTGATACAGAAGATAGAAAGCGCCGCCGTTTATCCGATCCGGACCGTCCGAATTTGGAAGCGGCAGGCGAAGAAACAGACGCCGCCTGCTTAAATCGAAATCCATGGAAGACCGTTTACGCGATTTCAAATTTATGGGTTAAACAGAATCATGTGAAGGACAGCGGTATCCTCGCCGGTATTCCGATAAGAGTGAGCCGTATCTGCTTGAAAGCGGATGCTTTCTCCGGCTTCCACCAGGAACTGTATTTTCCCCGCCTGTACCTCCACACGCCCGGAAAATACGGTGATAAACTCCGTAGTTCCTTTTAAATGGGGTTCAGACCTCCAGAAACTGCCGCGCTCCAATTCCAAATAGTAAACTGCGAACCGGCGGTTTCCGTCATCTGGGAAGAGCGAGTAGTTTTTGACCTTTCCCTCGTCCTCCAGTAAAGGCTGAAGTTCAGAGAGCTTTACAATTTCATAGGGCGCCTTAGGGCGGACTGTCAAAGCATCAAAGGGCACTTTCATTCCGTTTGAAATCTTCCAAAGTGTAGAGAGGGTTGGATTTCCCTCTCCGCGTTCGATCTGTGCCAGCATGCTTTTGCTGACGCCGCTTTGCCTGGCAAGGGCGTCTAAGCTCAATTTGCTCTCTTCGCGCAGCCGCTTGATATTTTTTGCGACGATCGCGTTCATCGTATCCAAAAAAACCGACTCCCTATTGACAATATGTCGAACATATTGCATTATTATATCGCACAATCGTACGATACAATAATACATCCATATCACTATATCATCATGTCCCTGTGTTGTAAAGAGGAAGGAGCTGTGAAAATGTTTGCGTTCTATGATTTTTCATTGTCATGACGGCCTGCGCCATTTTCAGCTCCACCCTGTATGCCTTTTTGCCGAAGGTAAAACTGCTTATGCAAATCTTAGGAGCCGCCTACATGCTCTGCCTTGCCTGGAAGGTATGGAAAAGCTCCGCTGATTTTGACATAGAGGCTGGGAATGAGGCAAGTTTTGTCTCCGGTATGCTCTTGCAGTTTATGAATCCCAAAATCTACATTTACGCCATCACTGCCATGAGCCTCTACATATTGCCGGTCTATCAATCCCCCGCTGTCCTCGCCGCATTCACTCTGATTTTAACAGGAATCGGCGCATCAGGATCTTTTATATGGGCACTGTTTGGGTCCGCATTCTGCAAATTTTTCTCGCGGCATACCAAGGCGGTCAATTCAGTTATGGCGCTCCTGCTTGTGTATTGCGCGGCTTCTCTGTTCCATTGAGGTTAAGGTCCCGCGCGTTGACAGCGCGGGGCCTCGCTGCCGCCTGCTCAGAATATCTGCCGCCGGTCACGTCCATGACGGCGGTGGAGAGGAGAAGAGACACACGATTTGCCCACCGGCTCTGCCTCCCGGCGCGGTCTCCGCCAAAAGGCGATGTTTTCTCAGCGCCTTGCTTTGAGCGGCGGCCTATGTTAAAATAGCCCCACAAGAAATATGGGAGGCATTGCAATGAAAACGATAGGACTGCTTGGCGGGATGAGTTGGGAGAGTACGATTCCATATTACCAGATTATCAACGAAGAGGTCAGGGACAAACTTGGCGGACTTCACTCGGCGAAAATTGTCCTGTTCAGCGTGGAGTTTGAGGAAATTGAACAATGCCAGTCCAGCGGCGATTGGGAGAAGAGCGGCGATATTCTGGGCAAAGCCGCACAGGGTCTGGAAGCGGCCGGCGCAGACATGCTTCTGATCTGCACGAATACAATGCATAAAGTTGCCCCGCAGATTGCCTCCATGGTTCAAATCCCCCTTGTCCATATTGCAGACGCCACGGCAGACGAGCTTGAGAAGAGCCAAATTCGCCGCGTGGGACTGCTGGGGACAAAATACACCATGACACAGGATTTCTATAAACAGATCCTGATTGACCGGGGAATCGATGTTGTCATTCCGGACGCAGAAGATGTCGGCACAGTGAACGATGTCATCTTTCATGAGCTTTGCGTGGGTGAGATCAGGGAAGAATCCCGCCGGCAATTTCAAAGGATCATTGGCAGCCTGAAGGAAAAGGGGGCGGAAGGCGTCATCCTTGGCTGTACGGAGATTGGCCTTTTGATTCAGCAATCGGATTCGCCGCTGCCCGTGTTCGACACCACTGTCATTCACGCGAAGCGGGCCGCCCAAATAGCGCTGGGCATAGAAGCGTGATTCCTTTGCCCGAACGCATGGCGGCGGATCAAAAGACATCTGGCGTTCCCCGGCCCTGCCGGACGCGGTTCCTCCTTGACGGCCCGGTTTCGCAATGGTATAATCTCAGGCGCTGCCATTTCTATGCTGAAAAGAGGCGCGTTCATGAAGCTGAAAACCATAGCCGCGAATTTCACCCGTCCCCGGATGGGGCGGAGACTGGCGGTTCTGACCGCAAGTCTGATTGTGATTGGCATCTGCGTAGCGGCGTTCAAAACAGTTGGCTTCGGCACGGACCCCTGTTCAACCTTTACGCTGGGCGTCTCTGCCCGGACGGGCGTCTCCTTCGGGACCTGCCAGCTGGTGTTTAACCTGCTGATGTTCCTCCCCGTCATCCGTTTCGACCTGTCCCGCATCGGCGTAGGTACCGTCGCCAATATGGTGGGCATCGGCTATGTTGCGGACTTCTGCATGTGGCTCATTGGGCTGCACACCCCGCCCGAAGGCTTCTCCATAGCGGCGAGGGTTTTGATGTTTGCCCTCAGCATGGCCGCGTTTCTGATTGCCGCCGCCTTTTACATGGTAGTGGACCTGGGCGTCGCGCCCTACGACGCAATCCCCCAATTGATTTCGGCGCATACCGGCAGGCTCAGCGCCCGTGCGGTGCGCATGCTGTGGGACATCTCGATCTTGTCTCTTGGTTTCCTGCTGGGGTCCACGGTGGGTTTGACGACGCTGATTACCGGCTTTTGCCTGGGACCCGCCATTGCGTTTGTATCTGACCGTGTGAAGAATTGGTTCGAATAAACACAAAGCCGGAAATTTTCCACCCCCAAACAAGAGGAGCATTTCACGGCTCCTCCCGTTGGGTTCACAACGGTTTTGCCGTGGCGCAGGCCGGAGAAATACGGAATTCCCGCGCAAACCGGCGCGGAATTTCGCAGGAAGAGAGAGCGGGAAAAAAGAGCTTAGGACCCTGCGGCGGCGCGGCAGATGGGGACGTATTGGCTCATCGTTCAGGTTCAGATAGGAAAAAGGCCGGAGAATTTGCACATTCTCCGGCCTTTTTAGTCACGCTCCGTGTCCTGGAAAAAGAAAGATAGTATAAAAATAGTTTTTTACTTGTGGAGGTGCTCTGATGCGAAGAAAGACGTGGATGCTCCTCTTGCTGCTGCTGGCCCTGACAGGGTGTTCGGAAGACGCGGTCAACGAGCCGCCTCCCGAAGCAAAACCGGCGCTTTTGCCGGAAATCCGGGAACCGGAGGCGGAAGAAGACAAAGGCGATGTCGAAATCATCAGGGAAATGGACCTGGAATCCCGTTTCAACGGACTGAATGGGGCGGCGGTTCTCTATGTTCCCTCAGAAAAAACCTTTTGGATTTATAACCGGGACTTGGCGCAGACCCGCCGTTCTCCCTGTTCCACATTCAAGATCGTGTCGTCGCTCATTGCATTGGAAAACGGGATCATCCTCCCGGACGAATCTCTCCGCAAATGGAGTGGGGAAACGTTCTGGAATGCGGACTGGAATCAGGACCTGGACTTTCAGCAGGCATTCCGTACCTCCTGCGTCTGGTATTTTCGGGAGGTAACGGACGAGATTGGAAAGGACCTGATGCAGGCCCAGCTGAACGCGCTTGCCTATGGAAATTGTGATATCTCCGATTGGGAGGGCCGATGGAACACGAACAATCACAATCCGGCCCTGACTGACTTTTGGATTGAGTCCTCGCTGAAAATCTCGCCCAAGGAGCAGACGGAGGTCATGGAGCGAATCTTTGGCAAGGATTCTCCGTACCGGGAAGAGACGGCGGCGCAGCTCCGGCAGGCAATGCTTGTTTCGGAAGAAGGACCGGCAATTTACGGAAAGACCGGCATGGGGAAGGACCGCGGCGTAACGGCAGACAGTTGGTTTACGGGATTTTCAGACACAGAGGAACGGCGAATCTATTTCTGCGTATATTTGGGGGAGTCGGCAGGGCAGGAGATATCCAGTGCAAAGGCGCGGGAAATTGCCATACAGATTTTGCGTAGACCCCATAAGGGGAGCTGCTTTCGCAGCATTTCCGCATCGCAGTTCTCGCTTGGCTGACGCCCAAGGCCCCTTTCCCGCCCGGGAAGAGAACTTGCCCCCAGGAAGACCTTTTGGGCAGGCCTGCTATATGTTCAGCTGGACATGATATGTAACCGCAGCCCGATGTCCTGCCGCCGTCCGGTCCGTCCGCGCAAACGTTGCGGTTCGTACGGGTATCATTTTCTTGACCATCTGGCCGCCGACAGAGCCGGCCTCACGGCTGGTCAGATCGCCGTTGTAGCCCTCCTTCAGGTTGACGCCAACCTCCCTTGGTGTGCCTCCTCCATCTTAAGCGGGTTTCTCATCGGAACATTTTTCGCTGTTTTCGGTCAATTCTCCGATGAATTTGTAGAAAATCCGCACACTCTGCCGGTAGGGCTGGTTGGCCCGGGCGGGGACCTTGTGTCCGCCGTTTTCGTACACCTTGGGACCGATCTCAATGCGCTCCACAAAGGTCAACAGGGTATCCCGGTCCAGCGCCTCCAGGTGGGTGTACTGCCTGGCCAGCTCAAAAAAGCGGGTGTAATTGTCCACCGCTTCCTGGACGGCATCGGGGGCGCTCAGCTCCTCCAGCGCGGCTTTCAGCCCGGCGGACTCCTTCTCTAGGTCACATACCATACGCTCCA
>JAAVYM010000117.1 GCA_022791135.1 Oscillibacter sp. | reverse complement strand
GATAACACCCATGATGACGTCGGAGGTTCCGTCAAACACACGGGAGATCAACATGACCAGACCCACCGTCATGACGGGGATGCCCGCGTAGTCGGTGTAAAACAGGGTCAGCAGGGTGGAGATCATGCCAAAGACGATGTTACAGGCCGTATCACCGCAGCCGTAGGCAATCCGGGTGCCTGCCGTCAAGCTCTTGGTTGTGCTTTTCTCTTCATTCATTACGCCGTACCTCTCATTTCTTTTTTCGGGACCTGGAGCAAACGCTCCTCGCCGGAACGGCTTCAGGTCTCCTCTGTCAGGAAGCTGGGGGGTGTGGTTTATGCCTTGGCCGGATACCTCCTTCCCTTTTGTACTGGATTTGATGCTCCGCAGGGTCCCTGCTTCCAGGGAATGCGGCTCCTTTTCTTCACTGTAATTGATGCCGCTGGCCGCCGCCTTGCTTTTTTTGTCTGGTTTTTATGCCATGACGGGCTTCCCGAAATACAGATTTTTCCTTTCAGCGCAGGAAAGCAGAGGAGCTGTCCATGTGCCCGGTGTGAATTTGACCAATATCTCTTGCCTGCTTTTGTAGGATTTGTTTTTCCTATGGACAAATCGAACAAGGAACCATGGTCAGCCGTTGTTACTTTTGTTTTGCGCAATCTTTCAGAGGTAAGCGCAAATTTTTTGTGTTGAAATAACGGAGGATTCGCCGGAGAAAACGCGGGGAATCCAAACTCTTTTGAGCGGAACGGATTTTAAAATGAAGAAGCAGTCCTTTTTTCACAGCCTCACGCCCGCAAACTGCTATATGGTGGGCAACTTGTTCTTTCTCTATTTGGTTCAGGGGATTTACGTCATTATGATTGGCTCCATACTCCCAGCCATGAAGGTGGAGTATGGCTTGGACTATCAGACCGGCGGACTCCTGATCTCCGCTCACTCCATTGGCAACATGATCACGGGTCTGGCAGCGGGACTGCTGCCCTTGGCCTTTGGGCTGAAGCGGTCTTTGCTGATGCTGAATGTCCTGCCCTTCGCCGGGTTTGCCATTACCCTTGTCACCGGGACGCCCTGGACCCTGGTCTTTGCCCTGCTGCTGACCGGCATCGGCCGGGGCGCGGTCAGCAACTACAACAATCAAATTGTCAGCACCCTGTCCGGCGGCAGCGCAGCTCCCTGAATATGCTCCAGGGAGCTGGCGCTGGGCGGTTCTCACGGTCATCGTCTTGGGCGTAATTTCGATGATATCCTCCCCATTCATGAAGATGGACGAACTCCCAAATCCCAGAAGCGGAAGCGGCTCCTTTGGGTTTCTGCGAAACCGGCGTTTTTTGCTGTCCATGTCCATCATGTTTTTCTACCTGTGCGTAGAAGCGTCTGTTATGGGGTGGATGGTTACTTACTATGCGGATTCCGGCGCGGTGGCGGTGGAGTCCGCGCAGCTGCTTACATCGATGCTTTGGGTGGTC
>JAAVYM010000075.1 GCA_022791135.1 Oscillibacter sp. | reverse complement strand
TTCCGCACCTCGTCGGCCACCACGGCGAAGCCCTTGCCGGCGCTGCCGGCCCGGGCGGCCTCCACGGCGGCGTTCAGAGCCAGGATGTTGGTCTGGAAGGCGATGTCCTCAATGGTGGCGATGATGCGGCCGATCTGCTCGGAGGACTTGGTGATATCCGTCATGGCGGCGACCATCTGCTCCATCTGCTGGCTGCTGAGGGTGACCTGCTCGCCGGTGAGGCGGGCGCTCTCCAGGGCCTCGGCGGCGGCCTGGACGTTGTGGTCCGCGTTTTTGGACAGGTCGTCCAGCGTGGCGTACAGCTCCTGGACGGCGCTGGCCTGCTCCGTGGCGCCCTGGGCCAGGGCCTGCGCGCCGCCGGAGAGCTGGCCGGCGTTGCTGGAGACGCGGCTCTGGGTTTGGATGATGCTGCCCAGGGTGGCGGAAATCGTGGAGGTAAAGCTGTCCAGAGAAGTCTCGATGGACTGGAAGTCGCCGATGTAGGGCGTGGCGGTGGAGACATTAAAGTTGCCGTTGGACAGCTCCGCCATGATGCGGTTGATGTCCTGGACATAGCTGTGAATCAGGGCCATGGAATTCTCCAGCGTATGGGCGAGTTCGCCAAGCTCGTTTTCAGAGTGGTAATCCATCTTCAGCTCCAGGCGGCCCTCCTGAAGGGGACGGGCGTGGTTCGTGATGGCGAGGATGGGACTCACCACGTGCTTGCCCATGAAGGCGACCAGGCCGATCAGGCAGATCAGCGCCAGCACCAGGCAGATGAAGCAGACCAGCTGCATCTGCAAAATCATGGTGTGCATGCGCGCAAGCCCGCTGTTGTTGGCGGCGGTCTGATTTTCCACCACCTTGTCCAGTTGGCCCACCAGGGTGGCGATGTTGGCCAGGATAGTCTTTTGATAGTAGTCCTGGGCCTGAGAGGGGCTGGTTTTCAGCAGTTCCAGCACGTGGGTGGCGGACTCGTGAATCTCCTTGTGCAGCGGCTCCATCTGGCTGCGCAGGGCCAGGATCTCCGCATCGCCGGTCTCTGCGTCGCCATAGAGCCACTGGCCCAGGGCGCAGGTGGTGGGGTCGATGCTGCCGGTGAACTCGGCCCCGGCGTAGAGGGCGTTGCTGAGGTTGCTGGCCCAGCGGTAGTGGGCTGTCTCGGCGGCCTGCGCCCGCTGGAGCAGGCCGGCGGCCTGTGTATTGCTGTTTTGGACGGCCTGGATGCGCAGGATGTTGGCCGTGGTGACGAAACTAAACAGCAAGACCGCGGTCAGGGTGGCCGCCGTGCGGATCAGCATGGTCCGTTTGATGCTCTTTTTTTGCATAGCTATGTATCCTCCCGTTTCCTTTTCTCATGATTTTCGCGTTGGGACCGCCTGTGCTCCGGTCCGGCTGCCAGGCCCGCTGCGGGCTGAGGAGGCCGCCGTTCCACACTTCTGCAATCGAGGAGGGAGGAAGAAGCCGGACGCGTAGCAATACGTATCAGTATTATTATAGCAACGCTTCGCCGAAATTGCAATAACAATCCTCCGGACTGCGGCGAAGTTTTTTTCTGAGCCGGGCATCCCCGCCCGCGCCTGCGCGGGGGGCGGAGCGGCCTGGGAACTGCTTGGAAAATTTGCATCGCGGCCGCCGGGGAAGGCCCCGAATCCTCTCTTTTTTGCACAAATGGGACAAAAAGCGGAAAAAATTGCAGGTTAGCCCAGGCAAAGCACTGGACAACGGAGAAAATGTTTGCTATAATCCGAAGAAAACGATTACGGCGGCTTGAAGCTGGTAAAAAAAGACGGTTTTAGGCCCAGAGAAGCCCGTGACAAAATGGATTCGACAGGAGGCCGCGTTCATGGACGTAACAGCGATTGGTGAGATTTTGATCGACTTGACGCAGACCGGAGTCAACGAGGCGGGGGTGCCTCAGTTTTCGGCCAACCCCGGCGGCGCGCCCGCCAACGTGGCGGTGGCGGCGTCCCGCCTGGGGGCCAGGACCGCCTTTTGGGGCAAGGTGGGGGACGACGGCTTCGGCGCGTATCTGCGCCGGGTGCTGGCGGAGAACGGCGTGGACCGGACAGGTCTTCGCACCGGGAGCCAGCCCACCACCATGGCCGTGGTCTCCGTGGACGCCGCCGGGGAGCGGAGCTTCCGCTTTATCCGGGGGGCGGACCGGGACATCTGCCCGGAGGAGGTGGACGAGGACGCGGTGCTGAAGAGCAAGATCCTCCACTTCGGCTCCGTCAGCCTGACGGCGGGCATGTGCCGCAGCGCCACCATCTTCGCCGCCCGCACCGCCCACAAAAACGGCGGCCTGGTCAGCTATGACCCCAATTACCGCCCCGCCCTCTGGGCCAACCAGGCGGAGGCGGCGGAGTGGATGTCCATTCCGCTGCCCCTGGTGGACATCATCAAGCTGGCGCAGGAGGAGCTGCCCCTGCTCACCGGTTCGTCGGATTTGGAGGAGGGGAGCCGCATCCTGGAGGAGCGGGGACTGTCGCTGATTCTGGTGACCTTGGGCGGCGAGGGCGTGTTCTGCCGCTGGCGGGGGGAGACCTGGCGCCAGCCCGGCGTCCCGGTCAAAGTGGCGGATACCAACGGCGCGGGGGACACCTTCCTGGGCGCGGTGCTTTCCCGTCTGTGCCTCCGGGGGGAGCGGCCCCTGGAGGGGCTGACCCAGGCGGAGCTGCGGGGCATTCTGGCCTTTGCCAACCAGGCCGCCGCCCTGACCTGCTCCCGCAGCGGGGCCATTCCCGCCATGCCGGCTCTGGACGAAGTGGAAGCGTATTTGTAAATTGGGAGGGTCGTGCCATGAAATCCGCGTTTGACATCCGCCTGGAGAGGCGTTTCGACGAGTTAAAATGGCTCTACTGCCAGCTGTACCACGACGGCGGGGAGACGTTCGGGCAGTTCCTCGCCATGCTGAAGGACGCCTGGAGGGACCGGAAAAAGCCCCTGCGGGACCAGGATGCCCGGCGGGAGGCGGACCCGGAGTGGTACCGCCGCCGGGACCTGATGGGCATGATGCTGTATGCTGGCGCCTTCGCCGGGAACCTCCGGGGCGTGCGGGAACGGCTGGGCTACCTCCGGGAGTGCGGGGTGAACTACCTCCACCTGATGCCCCTGCTGGACAGTCCCAGGGGCCGCAGCGACGGGGGCTACGCCGTCAGCGACTTCCGCCGGGTCCGGCCGGACCTGGGCACGATGGAGGATCTGGAGACCCTGGCGGACGCCTGCCGCCGCCGGGGGATGAGCCTGTGCCTGGACTTCGTGATGAACCACACCAGCGAGGACCACGAATGGGCCAAAAAGGCCCGGGCCAACGAGCCGGGCTACCGGGAGCGCTACTTCTTCTACGACAGCTGGGACATCCCCCGGGAGTTTGAGAAGACGGTCCCCCAGGTGTTCCCCACCACCGCCCCGGGGAGCTTTACCCAGCTTCCGGAGGGTCCCGTGGTCATGACGAATTTCTACCCCTACCAGTGGACCTGAACTACGCCAACCCCGCGGTGTTCCGCGACATGACGGAAAACCTCCTCTACCTTGCGAACCGGGGGGTGGACGTCGTCCGCCTGGACGCGATTCCCTACATCTGGAAGGAGCTGGGCACCCCC
>JAAVYM010000074.1 GCA_022791135.1 Oscillibacter sp. | reverse complement strand
GGTCATGCGGGACCGCAAGCGCCTGGCCGAGGACGGCATGGTGGTGGTGGTGATGCCCATCTCCTCCCACGACGGCGGCCTTCTCAGCCCGCCGGAGATCGTAACCCGCGGCTTCATCTACGTGAAGGAGTCCGGGGACCTGATGAAAGAGCTTCAAAACATCGCCATGGACGCGGCGGATTCCGTCACCCGCAAGCGCGGGCGGGACGACGGGGAGCTGCGCGGGGTGGTGAAATCCGCCGTCAGCAGCTACCTGTTCAAGACGACCAAGCGCAGCCCCATGGTCATCCCCGTTGTGACCCGGCTGTGAGGGCTTGCTCCTGCCAACCGGCAAACGCACGCGTTCCGGCGGGATTTTCCCGTCTGAACGCGTCAAAAAAGCGCGGACAGGTTTTCCCTGTCCGCGCTTCAACGTTCTTTACTTAGGCCCAGCAGGTAGTCCGTGCTGACGCCGTAGTATTTACTCAATGTGATCAGATGGTGGATGGGCAGCTCGTTGGCTCCCCGCTCATAGCGTGCGTACATCGTCTGGGAGGTTCCCAGCACCTCGGCGATTTGTGACTGTGTTCTGTCGGCGTCTTCGCGCAAATCACGAAGAATACGTACATACTCCATCTCATCCACGTTCGACACCCCCTGTTGACTTTTACCCAGTTTGTCTTCCAGCTTTAATTTATCATAAAATCCGGGGTTTGTTGGGTTTACAACACACAATTTTACTATAATTTCTTCTGGTTTCCATGTATAATTTGTTGGTTTCCATGAATTTTAGCAGATTAAAGTTTAAAATTTTCCCAAATCTCTAGACATGTAAGGCAGGACCGCTTTACAAGCGGCGCTTTTGTCTGTATAATATCCGTGAAAGATTAGATTTATTTTATCATACGTCCCACTATGTGAAAAGAGGAAATATTATGGAATACACAGAAGGCGTCCGGTTTGACAGCCTGGGCTTGTCGCCGGAGATCCTGCGGGCCATTCAGCGCCGGCAGCTGGAGCTGACCACCCCTGTCCAAGCCGGGTGCATCCCCCCCATGATGGCCTGGCAGGACGTCATTGCCAAGGCCCCCACCGGCACCGGCAAAACGTTTGCCTACGGCATCCCCATCATTGAGCATATAGACCCGGAGGACGACAGCGTTCAGGCAGTCATCCTGGCCCCCACCCGGGAGCTGGCGATTCAGATCACGGACGAGCTGCGGGACATCTCCGCCTTTCGCCCCGGGGTCCGCTGCGTCTGTCTCTACGGCGGCCAGCCCATCGGAAAGCAGATTGATGCCCTGAAAAAGCGGCCCCAGATCGTGGTTGCCACACCGGGGCGGCTCAGCGACCACATGAAGCGCAGGACCGTCCGGGTGGACAGTGCCAAGACCGTGGTTCTGGATGAGGCGGACCGGATGCTGGACATGGGCTTCATTCACGACGTGACCCGCCTGCTGGACCGAATGAACAAGCGAAAAAACCTGGGGCTTTTCTCCGCCACCATCTCCCGGGAGGTGATGGACATCGCCTGGGTCTACCAGCGGGACGCGGCGGAGGTCACCGTCCAGGAGGACGAGCAGAACAAGCCCGACATCAAGCAGTTCCGCATGGACGTGGCCCAGAACGAGAAGGCCGACACCATCGCCAGGATTCTGCAGGAGACCGGCTTTGACCGCTGCATGGCCTTTTGCAACACGAAGGGTTCCACAGAGCGCATCTGCAAATTCCTGCAAATGCGGGGCATAGATGCCGAGTGCATCCACGGCGACATCCCTCAGCGGCGGCGGGAGCAGGTGATGAACCTCTTCCGGGAGGGAAAGCTCCGGGTCTTTGTCTCCACGGACGTGGCCGCCCGGGGAATCGACGTGGATGATGTGGACATTGTCTTTAACTGCGACGTTCCCGATGAGAACCAAGACTACGTCCACCGCATTGGCCGCACCGGCCGGGCGAAGCGCCAGGGTGTGGCGGTGAGTCTGATTGCGGACTACCCCTCGAAAATGCGCATCGACGACATTGCCCAAAAGACCCGGAACCAGATCGTATCCGTAAAGTTCGGTGAGGACGGAAAATTGACGGTCATCGAATGACCGCCGGCAAAAGCACAAAAAACCTCCCTTTGAGCAGGGAGGTTTTTTTGACGCGTATGACCCTGGATCTTCTCCAGCAGGCACCGCTTTTCAAGCGGCTTCGCCCTTTGCTCAGCTCAACGAGGCCAGTTCCTCCGCGATCTGGGCCTCGCTGGCCCGCATCGCCTGGATGGTCTTGTCCATCAGTCCCTCCAGCTCCCAGCCCAGGCGCTCCGCGCCGGTCTTGATGACATCCCGGGAGCAGCCCGCGGCAAACTTCTTGTCCTTGAACTTCTTTTTCAGGGACGAAACCTCCATATCGGCGCAGGACTTGCTGGGCCGCATCCGGGCCGCCGCGCCGGTCAGCCCCGTCAGCTCGTCCGCCGCGAAGAGGACCTTCTCCATCTCGTGGACGGGTTCCACCTCAGAGCAGATGCCATAGCCGTGACTGCAAACGGCGTGGACCAGCTCCTCGCTGCATCCGATCTCGGCCAGCAGCTCCGGGGCCTTCTTGCAGTGCTCCTCGGGCCACTTTTCGAAGTCCACGTCGTGAAGCAGGCCCACGGTGGCCCAAAAGTCCGCCTCCTCGCCATAGCCCAGATCCTGGGCATACCAGCGCATGACCGCCTCCACGGTCAGAGCGTGCTGGAGGTGGAAGGGTTCGGCATTGTACTTGCGCAGCAGCGCCAGGGCCGCCGCTCTGTCGGGACAGGCTTTCATGGAAATGTTCTCCTTTGTCTGAAATTGGGGATAGTATACGCCTTTGCGCGGTGAATTGCAAGAGGTTCTGCCTCAAAAAGCCCTCCCTACCTCACGCGACGCGCCCCGTCTGTTGGCAGCATCCATTTTATCGATACTTTATAAAACGAACTTTACAAGTGCGAGGGGCAGCTGTGAATCACCTCACCTGCCGCCTCCCGGCGCAGAGCGCGGGTATGAATCAGCTCCCCCGTGATGCTGACTGCGATTTCCTCCGGCGTCACCGCCTTGATGGACACGCCAATGGGGGTGTGGACCCGCCGGATGTCCTCCTCGGCCACGCCTGCCTCCCGGAGTTTTTTGTTGACGTAGGCTGTCTTCGTATGGGACCCCATAACGCCCACATAGGCCAGCGGCCGGCGGAGCAGCTGCTCCTCCACCTCGAAATCATGGCTGTGGCCGCTGGTCATGACCACGGCATAATCCTGGTCCGACAGCTCCAGCCCGGCGGCCAGGTCGGTATAGCTCCCGCAGACCACCGTCTCCGCCTGGGGAAACCTGGCAGGGCTGGCAAACTCCGTCCGGTCGTCGAACACCGCCACCCGGAACCCCACGCTCCGCAGCACCGGGACCAGCGCCAGGGCGCAGTGCCCCCCACCGAAGACCACCACCCGCTCCCCCACCGGCAGCGGCAGGGACAGCCGCTGCCCTGTCCAGATGCAGCCGCCGCCCAAGGGGGCCTCTGCCGCCGCTCCGGCAAGGGGCTTTCCCGCCTCGTCCAGCAAGGCGCCCTCCCCATTCTCCAGAACCAGCCAGCCGCCCTGATGGGCCTCCAGCCGCTCCAAGGCCCTGCGGGCCAGGTTCTTCCACCCCTCGCTATCCCGGGGGATGAACTGGAAGAAGACAGTCATCTCCCCGCCGCAAACGGAGTCCAGCTCCCCGCCGTGACGGAGTTCGCAGTCCCAAACCAGGGAGCACCGCTCTGCCAGCAGCCCCGCCGCCAGCTCCAGCGCCTGGGCCTCTCCCGGTCCGCCGCCGATGGTCCCGGCGGCCAGGCCGGACGGCCCCGCCACCATCTGAGACCCGGCGCCCCGGGGCGTAGACCCGCTGGCAGAGGCCACGGTAGCCAGCACCGCGTCCTGCCCGCTTTCCAGAAGGCCCAGCAGGGTCGTAAAAATCGTATGCATCACAAAGCTCCTTCCCGCGCCTCCCGGCCCTCAGCTCAGGAGGGGATACATCGCCCAGGACAGCGCGTACAGCACATAGATGTGAGCCGGATAGAACAGGTAGAAGAAGCGCTTCGGCCCCCGGCCCCTTTTTTCATTGTAGCACAGCATCAAGACGGCCGCAAGGGCGCCATACCATTCATAATATCTGGTAAACATCTGCGTCCAGCAAAAATCCGGAAGCTGGGAGGCCATCCATCCCACATAGCCCAGGAAAAAGAGCAACGTGAATCCCGCAAAAGCCCCTGCCTGAGCCTTCCGGTTTCTGCGGAACAGGTAGAGCAGCATCCCCGCGGCAATGGTGGGAAGGCTGGCGTCCGCATTGCTGTTCCACATGGGCAGGAGGGTATAGCCCAGGACGGACAGGGGCATCTGCAAGGCGGGAAAGCCCTGCATCAGCAGCCCCGCCAGGACAGGCCATGCCAGCGGCAGCACCACCGCCGCAAGGCCCCGCCCCCGCTTTCCCTCTCCCAGCCAGTCAAGTCCCTGAAAGACGGTCATCAAAATAGCAAAGGCTGTCATCATGCCGTTCAGAGGGAAAAAACCATCAGGCCGGACCGGCACGCCGCACATCATCAAAAGCAGCAACCCGGACATCAAAAGATGAATTGCATATACTTTTATAAAATATCTTTTCTTATTGGAGGTGTGGGTAAAACCCTCCACCAGGCAAAACAGGAACAGCGGCGCTGATAGCCGCCCCGCCATGCTGAACCAATCCGGAATTCGTCCTGTATAGGCAAAAAAATAGTGAATGTGATCCAAGACCATCAAAACCAAGGCAATCCATTTCAGCTCCGTGGAGCTGAGGCCCCGTGCTTGCATGCGCCGCATAAAACGCCGTCCCCCTTATGTATTATTAGATC
The DNA here is from genome assembly GCA_022791135.1 of Oscillibacter sp. Taxonomy (GTDB): domain Bacteria; phylum Bacillota; class Clostridia; order Oscillospirales; family Oscillospiraceae; genus Oscillibacter. The sequence continues at coordinate 1,422 of JAAVYM010000074.1, read as the reverse complement.
AGTACAATAATATAATAATACAAAAATCCAGGACTGTCAAGCAAAAAAAGCCCGGCCAGCGGCCGGGCTTTTTGCTTATCAGAAAATTCAGGCAACGCTCTCATTTCTGGAGCGGATGACGAACAGCGTCCCGATCATCAGCACGATGCCGATGGGCAGGCCCAAAATACCGGGCGCGCCCGCACTCACCAGGATGCCCGCGATCAGGTAGGTCACCCCGGACACCACCGCGCAGGTGATAGCGTAAGGCAATTGCGTGGACACATGGTTCACATGGTCGCACTGAGCGCCGGCGGAGGCCATGATGGTGGTATCGGAGATGGGGGAGCAGTGGTCGCCGCAGACCGCGCCGGCCATGCAGGCGGAGATGCAGACGATGGCCATGGGGTTGTCCATGGAGAACACGTTCTGCACGATGGGGATCAGGATGCCGAAGGTGCCCCAGGAGGTGCCGGTGGCAAAGGCCAGCAGGCAGCCGATGGCAAACACGATCAGGGGCAGGATCATCTGAAGGCCGGAGGCGGAGGAGCGGACGAAGTCGCGCACAAAGAACTTTGCGCCCAGGGAATCCGTCATGCCCTTCAGGCTCCAGGCGAAGGTCAGAATCATGATGGCAGGGACCATGGCCTTAAAGCCCTCGGGGATGCAGCCCATCATTTCCTTGAAGGTCATGGACCGGCGGATGAGGTAATACACCAGCGTGAAGACCAGGGCAAACGCGCTGCCCAGCATCAGGCCCACGGAGGCGTCGGAGTTGGAGAAGGCAGAGATGAAGCCCTCGCCGTCGAAGAAGCCGCCGGAGTAAATCATGCCGATGACACAGCAGATAATCAGTACCATCACAGGGAGGATCAGGTCCAGCACGGTGCCCTTGCCCTCGGGGGCGCTGTCCTCGGCCCCGGCGTAGGGGTTGGAGCCAGAGAAGAGGTCGCCCTTTTCAATGGCGTTCTTCTCAAATTTCGCCATGGGGCCGAACTCGGCCTTCATGACGATCATGCCCACCATCATGACGATGGTCAGCAGCGCGTAGTAGTTGTAAGGAATCGCCCGCAGGAAGAGGTTGAACCCCTGGCCGTCCTCGGCGAAGCCGGCCACGGCGGCGGCCCAGGAGCTGATGGGGGCGATGATGCACACCGGGGCGGCGGTGGCGTCGATGACATAGGCCAGCTTCGCCCGGGAGATGCTGTGCTTGTCGGTGATGGGGCGCATGACGCTGCCCACGGTGAGGCAGTTGAAATAATCGTCGATAAAGATCAGCACGCCCAAGAGCACAGAGGCCAGCTGCGCGCCGACGCGGGACTTGATGTGGTCCTTGGCCCAGCGGCCGAAGGCGGCGGAGCCGCCCGCCTTGTTCATGAGGCACTCCTTGGAGCGCAGGATGATCAGGAAGATCAGGATGCCCTTGTTGTAGCTGTCCGTGTC
>JAAVYM010000073.1 GCA_022791135.1 Oscillibacter sp. | reverse complement strand
TTGGAAAAGCTCAGCAACGACGAGGTCAACGTCCGGGTAATCCACGGCGGCGTGGGCGCGGTGAACGAGTCCGACGTCATGCTGGCCTCCTCCTCCAACGCCATTATCGTGGGTTTCAACGTCCGGCCCGATGCCGCCGCCCGGGACGGCGCAGCGCGGCAGAACGTGGATATGCGGATGTACCGGGTCATCTACGACTGCATCGACGAAATCACCGCCGCCATGAAAGGCATGCTGGCCCCCAAGTATCGGGAGGCCCTGCTGGGCCACGCGGAGGTCCGCCAGACCTACAAGGTCTCCGGCGTGGGCACTGTGGCGGGCTGCTATGTTCAGGACGGCAAGATCGTCCGGAACTGCTCCGTGCGTCTGGTCCGGGACGGCATCGTCATCCACGAGGGCGTGCTCGCCTCCCTCCAGCGGTTCAAGGACGCCGCCAAGGAGGTCGCCAGCGGCTATGAGTGCGGCCTGACCATCGAGAAGTTCAACGATATCAAAGAAGGCGATATCGTGGAGGGCTATACGATGGAGGAAATCCCGCAGTAAATCATTAAGGGCGGCGGCTGTGCCGCCGCCCTTTTTTCCGGCGGAGGAGTCTGGGAGGGCAACTTGCTTTGATAAATCACCGCCCATTTATTTTTATGGAGAAATCCATTATGACATCCGCCGAATACGCCGCCGTAGACGGCGGGATCGATCCGGGCCTTGAAAAACCGCCCCGGAGTCTTTTTTCCGGGAGCATCACTGCAAGCTGAGCCATCTTTACGACGGATTCTACACCGAAGAAGCCAGAAGCATCGCGAATACCTGCCGGAGGTCTGCGGAAAAATTCTATGAGTCCCTGGAGCAGGATGTCCTGGAAAGCAAGCGCTTTAAAGACTGCTTGGATGGAATCCTCCGCTGATTGCAAACCCGCGGACTTACCGTTTTAAAAAAAGGAGAACCGCTATGGCATCCAACCGAATCAACCGCATCAACGACGAGATCCAGCGGGAGCTTGCGGCTCAGATCCGCAATCTGAAGGACCCCCGGGTCTCCGGAACCGGCATGGTCTCCATCACCCGCGTCGACACCACTAACGACCTGCGCTACGCCCGGGTTTACGTCAGCGTGCTGGATAAGGCCCAGGAAAAGGACGTGCTGAAGGGCCTAAAATCCGCCTCCGGCTTTCTGCGCCGGGAGCTGGGACACGCTCTCCAGCTTCGCTATACGCCGGAGCTGCAATTCTCCGGCGACGACTCCATCGAGCATGGCGCCCACATTTTGGAGCTTCTCCGGCAGGAGGAGCAGAAGGACGCCCGGCGGGCCGGGCAGACGGAGGAGGAGTAACCATGCGCACCATCGCCGGGACCGCCGGACTGCTGCGGTCTTATGACAACATCCTAATCCTCACTCACCTCCGCCCCGACGGAGACACGGTGGGTTCCGCCGCCGCCCTCTGCGCGGGACTGCGGGCCTTGGGGAAGACGGTCTTTTTGCTGCCCAATCCGGAGCTGACGGAAATCACTGCCCCCTATTTTCAGCCCTACGCCGCGCCGGAGGGCTTCCAGCCCCAGCGGGTGGTGTCCGTGGACATCGCCACCACTAACCTCTTCCCGGAAAACGCCATGCCCTACGCGGATCGGGTAGACCTGGCAATTGACCACCACCCCTCCTTCGAGCGCTTCGGCAGGGACAACTACGTCCGGCCCTCCGCCGCCGCCACCGGCGAGATCATTTACGACATCCTGGCCCGGCTGGGGCCGGTGACGGCGGAAATGGCCCTTCCCCTCTACGTGGCGATCTCCACGGACTGCGGCTGCTTCGCCTACAGCAACACCACCGCCTACACCCACGCCGTGGCGGCCGCACTGATCCAAACCGGCATCGACGTTCAGGTGGTAAACAAACGTTTTTTCCGGACCAAGAGCCGCAAGCGCCTGGCTCTGGAGGCCGCCATGCTGGGCGCCGCCGAGTACCATGACGGGGAGCGGGTGGCCGTGCTGGCCGTGCCTCTGGCGCTGATGGAACGGTTCCAGGCTGCCGAGTCGGACGCCGAGGACCTCTCCGCCCTGGGCGGGCAGATTCAGGGCGTGGACTGCGCCGTCACCATGCGGGAACTCCGCCCGGATGTCTGGAAATTCTCCGTCCGCGCTGGCCCCCGGGTCAACGCCACGGAGGTCTGCGCCCGGCTGGGGGGCGGCGGGCATGCCGCCGCCGCCGGCTGCACCGTAGAGGCCCCCTTCGAGGATGCCAAGCGGCGGATGTTGGATTCTATCGCCCAGGCAGTTCCGGATTTCACTTTGTAATGTAGGAGGATTCCCATGCCAAACGGGATACTCATCATCGACAAACCCGCCGGATGGACCTCCATGGACGTATGCGCCAAGATCCGGGGCATCCTCCGGGAAAAACGGGTGGGCCACGGCGGAACACTGGACCCTATGGCTACCGGCGTGCTGCCGGTGTTCGTGGGGCGGGCCACCCGGGCGGTGGAGTTCGCCGAGACGGGGCGCAAAGAGTATGCCGCCGGGTTGAGGCTGGGGCTGACCACCAGCACCCAGGACGTCACCGGGGAGGTGCTGGACAGCCGCCCCGTCCACGTGAGTCCGGCGGAGCTGGAGGCCGCCCTGGAGGGCTTCCGGGGAGAGATTTCCCAGATCCCGCCTATGTACTCCGCCGTCAAGGTGCAGGGGAAAAAGCTCTACGAGCTGGCCCGAAAGGGAAAAGAGGTGGAGCGAAAGCCCCGGCGCATCACCATCTATGAACTGGAGCTTTTGGGAGCGGAGAGCCGGACGGATTACCGGCTTCGTTGCCAATGTTCCAAGGGGACCTATATCCGGACCCTATGCCACGATCTGGGCCAGGCCCTGGGCTGCGGCGGGGCGCTGTATAGCCTCCGGCGGACCATGGCGGCAGGCTTCACCCTGGCGGACACCGTATCCATCCAGGATGTGCAGGAGCAAGGGGAAGCGCTGCTGCGGCCCCTGGACAGCCTCTTTGCCCAGTATCCACCTCTGACGGCCCGGTCGCCGGGGCAGGAGAAGCGGGTCCGTTGCGGAAATCCCGTCACCCTGCCAGGGACGGTGGATGGTACTTACCGGCTCTACGGGCTTGAGGGGGATTTCCTTTGCCTGTCCCAGGCCAGGGACGGAACGCTGACCTCCCTGAAGAACTTTTTCTAGTGGAAGGATTTTACGCCATGAGCGGACGAAAGCAACGAGTCATCGCCCTGGGCTTTTTTGACGGGGTGCATCTGGGACACGCCGCCCTGCTCCGCCGGACGGCGGAGGAAGCCGCCCGGCGGGACTGCACCCCCGCCGTATTTACCTTTGACCGGCCTCCGAAGGAGGTGGTCACCGGAGTTCCCTGCCCCCTCATCAACTCGCCGGAGGACCGGCGGGACCTGGTGCGGCGGCTCTATGGCATCCGGGATGTTATCATGGCTCCCTTCGACCGGGAGATGATGACCACCAGTTGGGAGGACTTCGTCACCGAGCTGCTGGTGGGCCGCTGGAACGCCGTTCACCTGGTGGCTGGGCACGACCATCGCTTCGGCCATAAAAACGCGGGCACGCCGGAGCTGCTGGCAGCCAAATGCGCGGTGCTGGGATTGGGCTGCGACATCATTCCCAAGGTGGAACTTGGCGGCGTCACCGTCAGCTCCACCTATATCCGCCGCCTGGTGGAGCTGGGGCAGGTGGAGCGGGCGGGCCGTTTCCTGGGCCACCCTCACACCCTGACCGGCGCGGTGCGCCACGGTCGGGGGCTGGGGTCCTCCCGGCTCTTTCCCACGGCAAACCTTGTCATCCCGCCCCATGTGCTGGTCCCCAGCCACGGGGTCTATGTCACGCGTGTTTTCCTTCCCGGCGGAGAGAGCTGCCCCGCTGTCACCAACGTAGGCACCCGGCCCACGGTAAACCACGGCAGCGACGTAACCGTCGAAGCCTGCCTGCTGGACTTCCAAGGGGACTTGTATGGGCAGACGCTGCGGGTGGAGTTTTACCGGCATCTCCGGGATGAGATCCGTTTTGACTCCCTGGAAGCTCTCCGGGCGCAGATTGCCGCCGATGCGGAGACAACCCGCCGCTACTTTCTGGAGGCAAAAAACAGCTGACAGACCAGACGGCGGTGCAAAAGCACATACAGCGAGGGCCGGCGCGGCATTAAGCTGTGCCAGCCCTCGTATAGTCGTTTCAGGCCGTTTGAGGTTGCTCCCGCACTCCCCCCAAACGCATACGCCCCTAGATCACCCGGGTCCTTACTATGTCTTGTCCCGCCACAGATATTTCCCCCGGAACCTTGGCCGATGAAAGGCAGAGCTAACACGGTACGTTCATTTCGTGTTTACGCTTCCTTATCGCTGGGACTCCCTCCCCTAATCAGTCGGGGGAACCCTTTATCTCCAGCAGGGGAGATCCGGCCTGAATGGCGCCCTCCGCTTTGGGGGTAATGCTCTGATAATCGTCCGTATTGCAGACAATCATGGGAGTGGTACACAGATAACCGGCCGCCTTAATGGCTTCCATATCAAATGAGATCAGTAGGTCGCCCTTTTTCACCTTCTGCTCCACCGCTACATGGGCCTCAAAGTGCTTGCCGCCCAGCTCCACCGTGTTGATGCCGATATGAAGGAGTAATTCCACGCCATCGTCCGTAACCAGGCCAATTGCATGGTGGGTGTCGAAGAGATTATCCACCACCGCGTCGGCGGGAGCATACAGCTTGCCCTCGGAGGGTTCAATGGCCACTCCCTCGCCCAGCACGCAGGTGGAGAAGGCCTCGTCCTGGACCTCAGCCATGGGGACCACGGTGCCGCTCATATGGGCTGATATGACGGCATCCGGTTTGCCGGCCGGGGGAACCGCAGCGGCCGGGGCGGCAGGAGCAGGGGCTGCCACGTCATCCAAATAGTCGGATTCCGGAGAATCCATGAAATCCACCAGATTGGACTTGATCACCGCCACCTGGGGACCATACACCACCTGAACGCCGTTGCCCTTGTGAATCACGCCGGAGGCCCCGGACTGCTTGAGCATAGCGTCGTTTACCTTCTCCGCGTCGATGACGGTAACCCGCAGGCGAGTGGCGCAGCAGTCTACATCGGATAAGTTGGCTTTGCCGCCCAGGCCCTTGAGAATCAGCGCGGAAACCGGAGAGGACACGCCGCCGGCGGGTGCGGAGCCGTCAGGACCCACGCCGGTCTTCGCCTTGAAGTCAGAGCGGGTGAAGAGCTTCGTCTCTTCGTCGCCGTCCTCCCGGCCGGGGGTCTTCAAGTCCATTTTGGTGATCATGAAGTAAAACGTGAAGTAGTAGACCACAAAATACACAAGGCCCACAATCACAATCCAGATCCAGTGGGTTTTGGCGTTGCCTTGCAGGATGCCGAAGAGGGTCAGGTCAATGATGCCGCCGGAGAACGTCATGCCTACGCCCACGTTAAAGATGTGCATCAGCATGTAAGCCAAGCCCGCATAGACGCAGTGGACCGCGTACATCAAAGGGGCGACAAAGAGGAAGGTGAACTCCAGAGGCTCCGTAATGCCGGTAAGCATGGCGGTAAGGGCGGCGGAGATGAGCAGGCCGCCGGCAGCTTTCCGCTTTTCAGGCTTGGCGGCCTTATACATTGCCAAGGCTGCGCCAGGCAGGCCAAAGATCATGAAGGGGAACTTGCCCGCCATAAACCGGGTGGCCTCCACCGAGAAGACCTGCGTGGATTTAGAGGCCAATTCCGCAAAGAAAATGTTCTGGGCGCCCTGGACGGTGACACCGTCTATAATCGCGGTGCCGCCCATGGCGGTCTGCCAGAAGGGCATATAGAAGACATGGTGCAGGCCGAATGGGATCAGCGCCCGCTCCAGCAGTCCGTAAATCCATGTGCCGGCGTAGCCGGAACGGAGGACCAGGTCGCCCAGAGCGGCGATACCCGCCTGAACCACAGGCCAGACGTAAAACATCGCGATGCCGACCGCCACGAACACAATGGTACACACGATAGGGACAAACCGGGTACCGCCGAAGAAGGACAGCACTTGGGGCAGCTGAATCTTGTAAAACCGGTTGTGAAGGGCAGCTACGCCCAGGCCAACAATGATGCCGCCGAACACGCCCATTTGCAAAGTGGTGATGCCCAGAGTGGAGGTGGTGGTATTAGCCGCCATGGCCTCCACGCCGCCCCGGGCGGTAATCATGGCGGAAATAGCGGTATTCATCACCAGATAGGCGATGGCTCCGGAAAGGGCGGCCACTTCCTTCTCCTTCTTGGCCATGCCGATGGCCACGCCCATGGCAAAGAGAAGCGCCAGGTTGTTAAACACGGCGCTGCCGCACTGGTTCATAATGTCCAGGGCGGTATAAAGCACGCCGCCCTCGTAGATCACGCCGGTGAGGCCATAGGTCTCCAGCATGGTCTGGTTGGTGAACGAGCTGCCCACGCCCAGCAGCAGGCCGGCTACGGGCAGCAGGGCGATGGGCAGCATGAACGAACGGCCCACACGCTGCAATACGCTAAAGATTTTGTCCTTCATGGAAAGCGCCTCCTAAAAATAGATTTTGGCCTGTGTCCGGCGAGAGCAGATGAAGTATCGCGCACTTCAAGTATGAGCCGGAATATAAAAACCCATACCACACGTGCCAGCCGCCTGGCGCACGCGTCGTATGGGTTTCGCCCACTTAAGGTCACGATCCCGTTATTTTTGACTCAGGTTGATTCGCTTGAGATGGATGGTCAGATAAATCAATTCCTCGTCGCAGACTTCCTTTTGATAGGCATTGCGGATGTATTCTCCGATGTGCTGGGCGCATTTGTAATGCTGCTTGCAGCAGCGGATAATCATCTCCTGAAAATCCGCGTCGTACTCATCCGGCTGCTGAGGCGCGGCCTGGAACAGCCGCTGGGCAAAATACCGCAGGTGGACAATAAAGCGGTTGAAGTCCAGGGAATCCCGGTCGAATTTCTTTTGGTAGTAATATTCCACCACCTCCAGCGTCCCCTCGATCAGCTTCGTGATGTCATACATCACGCTCATGCTGGTGTTCAGCTCCGCGTTGACGATGTGCATCGCAATAAATGCGGCCTCGCTGGGGTTCAGGTCCGCCTGGGTTTCTTCCCGGATCACCTTCAGGCAGTGCTGTCCCAAATGATACTCGGTAGGGTAGTAACTCATAATGGCCCCCTGGAGGGGGTTGGTAAACTCTATGCCGTTTTCTTTGCGCTTGATGGCAAAGCTGATGTGGTCAGCCAAGGTGATGAGCAAAGATTCGTTCAGCGGGGTGGAAATCTGCCCTTTGATGTATTCAATCAAGTCCTCCGTCAGCCTCAGGTGCTCCAGGGGAATTTGCTCGCACAGCTCCCGCAGCTTGCGCTGTTCCGCCTTGCTTTCCATGTGATAGGTTTTTTCAAACAGGGAGGACTCCACCCGCTCGCCGATTTTTCGCTTAAAGCCCAGTCCCTTGCCGGTAACAATCATCTCGCTGCCCTTATCGTCCACCACGCAGAGGATGTTGTTGTTGATCACTTTTTTGATGCGCAAATCCTCTGCCTCCCTAAAAAACAAACCAACCCCGTCTTCTGTATCCACGCAAGGCATGCGCAGGTAAACCCAGACAGAGTCGGTCAAGCCCGGCGAACCGGTAACATTCCAACATCAAGTTGTACTCATGATAGCGATGCCGCGAAAAGAAGTCAAGAGTGAATTGCAAAGTAAAATCAGATTCTACCGATCTCACAATTTTCTCATCTCATTTTTGGGCAATAAATTTAAGGGCGCACCCTGCTTTCGCGTAGTCGGAGAAGGTGGGGTCTCTAATAGAAGCGCGATAGTTGTCGCTGGAGATAAACGCGTGCGAGCCGCCCGAAGATCTGTTTTCTCTTTATCCATAGATGGCCAGGCTGCTGCAAAAAGTCCCTGTAAGATTGTCTCGGTTGCACCTCTTAGAACCCCGCCGACTTTTTTGATCAGGCCGCCGGAGTCCGATTCACTCCTGCCGGCAACTTAAAATAGGGCCTTTTACAGGGCCATCAATACGGCCAGTCAAGAACCGCCTTTTGTATTGACGGGATTGGGGGCATATGGTATCATGGCACAGACTTTCCTGATATTTGCGGCAAAGCTGCGAAAACAAGGTAAAACAATTCATATATTTCAAAACAGAGCTTTCCGGTGGGGAACCTTTCCGCACGGGAATCCGCTGTGGCGGCACTGGCCGAAAAGCGGCCTACATGGAGGGTGGACATATGGATTATTCAGGGTGGCTTTTGGACCGGGCCGGTAACGGGACTCCGGCCTTTGAGGACCATGAGCAGCACAGCGGCATGCGGAGTGTCCAAAATCTGGAGGTTGTTATCAACGAGGGACTTCGTGTCGCCCTGCTGGAAGAAACTCCGGATCAGTCGCTGGGAGTGCTGCTTGAGCATTTGGGAAAAGCGCTGAATGGGGACCGAACCTATATATTTGAGCAAAACGAATCCGGCGGCGATGACAATACCTATGAATGGGCTGCCGACGGAGTGGAGCCAGAAAAAGAGAGTCTTCAAAACGTTCCCCCGGAGGTATGCGCAAGCTGGTATCGGAATTTCAGAATCGGCAAGCATATCGTCATCAAAACCCTGGAGGATATCCGGGAAACCGACCCGCTTCAGTATGAAAACCTGAAGCGGCAGGACATCCATTCCCTTGTGGTGGTCCCCCTTTATAACGGCGAACAAATCATCGGCTTTTACGGCGTGGATAATCCTCCTGCAAAGTCGCTGGAATACGCGTCGAATATGCTCCAAACGGCAGCATACTTCATCGTGTCCTCTCTGAAACGGCGCAACCTGTTCCGGGAGCTTCAAAAGCGTAGCTACAACGTCCTTCACGCCCTCAGCGTGGACTACTTAGGCATCTATCAGGTAAATTTCGACACAGGCAAATGTGAAACCTACCGGAGCAGCGAGTCCATAGGCATAGACTGGGCTGTCCATTTTCAAGACGGCTATCCCGCCGCCATGGAGCGTTACATTGCCCGTTACGTGGTTCCCCGGGACCAGGAACGGCTTCGCGCCGTGACGAAAAAGGACTATGTGCTCGCCCAGCTCCGGGCAAAAAAGAAGTTCTCAGTCCGCTACCAGGTGAAGGACGGCCTCTCCGGGCTGAAGCACCTGGAGTTCCACTTTTCCGCCACGGAGGAGACAAAGGAGAAAAACTGCGCGATCTTTGCTCAGCGGGATATCAATGCCGTGGTGGAGCAAGAGGAAAAGTACAAGCTGGAGGCCAGGCAGAGCCTGGAGGACATCCTGGAGGGGGCCAGAACCGGCATTTGGACAATCGAGCTGGAAGAGGGATGCCCGCCGAGGATGTATGCGGACCGGACCATGCGGATTCTCCTGGGCGTGCCGGAGGAGATTGGCCCGGAGGAGTGCTACCGGCACTGGTTTGAAAATATCGAGCCGGACTATGTGGATATGGTGCAGGAGGCAGTGCTGGAAATATTGGAGACCGGGCGCTCCGAGGTAATCTACCCATGGAATCACCCGCAGCTGGGGAGAATTTATGTCCGCTGCGGAGGCGTGCCGGACAAAACGTTCAAAAAACCGGGCGCCAGCCTAAACGGATACCACCAGGACATCACGGAAACCATGGTGGCACGGAAGAAGCAAGAGCAATCCATTATGGAGCTTTTGGAGCGGGTACGGCGGGCAAATTCGGCCAAAAGTGAATTCCTCTCCCATATGTCTCACGACCTCCGGACCCCCATCAACGGAATTCTGGGCATGCTGGCTATCCTGGAAAAAAGTCAGGACGACCCGGAACGGCAAAGAGAGTGCTGGAAGAAAATCCGCGTGTCCACCGAGCATCTGCTGTCCCTGGTGAACGACGTTCTTCAAGTCAGCAAACTGGAGAGCGGAAGGCCGGCGGCGGTGGAGGAACCCTTTAACCTTCGCCACGTATTAGAAGACTGCATCACAATCATGTCCCCCCAGGCGGAGGAGAAGGGAATCCATCTGGAGCTGGAGGAACCCGGCCTGCAGCACAGCAGGGTAATTGGAAATCCGCTGCACCTGAAGCAAATCCTGATGAACGTCATCGACAACGCGCTCAAATATAACCGTCCCCACGGCTCCGTATTTTTCCGGGCAGAGGAGACCGGTTTCCAGAACGGGACCGCAAGCTTCCGCTTTGTGATCGAAGATACCGGCATCGGCATCGGAGAGGACTTTAAGGCGCATATTTTTGAGCCGTTTGCCCAGGGAGACCAAGGCGCAAGGACCAACTACAACGGCGTTGGGCTTGGACTGTCCATTGTAAAAAAGCTGGTAGACCAGATGAAGGGAACCATCAAAGTAGACAGCCAGATCGGCAAGGGCAGCACCGTCCAAATCACCCTGCCCGTCCGGGCCGACGAAACGTGGAACGGACAGGTGGCGAACAAGGATCAAGAGGTGCGGGACAATATTGCTGGGATGCGTGTCCTTTTGGTGGAGGATAATGAGATCAACTGCGAAATTGTAGAGTATATTCTCCAAGAGGCGGGCGCGGAGGTCGTAACCGCCAACAATGGAAAAGCCGCTGTGGACGCGTTTGCAGTCTCTGCGCCGGGAACGTTTGACTGCGTGCTCATGGATTTGATGATGCCGGTTATGAGCGGATATGAGGCAGCCCGGGTAATTCGCGGCCTGGACCGGGCGGATGCAAAGACCGTACCCATCATAGCGCTGTCGGCAAACGCGTTTGAAGAGGACATTGCGCTGGCAAAGGATGCCGGGATGAATGAACACCTGGCAAAGCCGGTGGATACGCGCAAAATGTTCAAGGTCATGAGTCGCCTGCGGTGCTGCTAGGAAAGTGAGCCGGGTGACGGCCGGGCACACTGGCGCCGCACCCGTTTGAAAACCTGTGGAGGTGGAAAAGAAGCATGAAACACCTGGCTTTACCTCGTTTTCTAAAAGTCAGCATAGCAGCCGTCGTATGTTTGAATATTTTTGTATTTTCTTTTCTCGGACTGTCTATAAGCCGAATGAGCAAGAACACGATTGAGAATATCGGCACAACCTATATGGCCGGAATGAGCCAGCAGGTATCACTGCATTTTGAAACGATCATTGACCTTCGCCTGACGATGGCGGAATCCATCGCGCACATCGCGGCGGGTGAGGGAGGGGCTGGCTACGGCTCGAAGGAAGAAATCGAGTACGGCGCAAGGGCGAGGCATTTTTTATGCGCAGCCCTGTATTCCCCCGACGGCGGGATCGAAATGATTTATGGCGACCCTGTGGAGTTCAACCATCCGGAGTCATTCTTGGAGAGCCTGCGAAATGGAGAGCGAAAAGCGGCGTCCGCAGTTGACAGCAGCGACAACGGCATAATTTTGTTTGGCGTTCCCTGTGAATACCCCATGTCCGGCGGAGGCACCAGTCTTGCCTTGGTTGTAGGACTTTCCTCCAAATATATGGGCGAGGTTCTTTTCCTTGATTCGGACAGTTCGCTGATGTACTCCTTCGTCATACGCAAAGACGGCAGCTGCGTCGTTCAGGATGAAGGCAGCATCCACGAGAACTATTTTGACAGGCTCTACCGTATCTTTGACGGCCAGAGTGAGGAGGCGGATTCCTATATTGCACAGATGACGGCGGCCATGAATGCCAATGAGGATTATTCTGTAATCCTGAAAAACGCCGAATCCCGCCGGCACTTGTATTGTACCAGCCTCCCTTACTGCGATTGGTATCTGGTAACAGTCCTTCCCTTTGACGGGCTGGACCGCGCGATTTCCGGCATGGGACGCCAGTGGCTTACCATCGTTTACGCCGCCTCCTTCGCGGTGATCGCCATGCTTCTCTACATATTCTTTCAATACCTGAGGGTGTTCAGAAATCAGGTATCGGAACTCCGGCACATGAACACGGAGATGGACGCGGCACGGAAGGCGGCGGAGCAGGCGCAAAAGGAGGCTGAACGCGCCAATGCGGCAAAACAGGAATTTCTCTCCAGCATGAGCCACGACATTCGAACCCCTATGAACGCCATCATTGGCATGACATCCCTGGCCGCAGCCAATACCCACAACCCAGAACAGGTCCAGGGATACCTGCGGAAAATCGCCCTGTCCAGCAAGCACTTGCTGGGGCTGATCAATGACGTGCTGGACATATCCAAAATTGAAAGTGGTAAGCTGACACTGAATATCAAGCCGGTTTCGTTGCGGGAGGCAATGGACAGTATCATCAATATCATACAGCCCCAAGTGCGGGAAAAAAACCAGCAATTTTATGTGGCCGCCTATGAAATTCTCTCGGAATCCGTGCGCTGTGACGGCGTACGGCTGAATCAGGTTCTGATCAACCTGCTGGGAAATGCCGTCAAATTCACGCCGGAGAACGGTTCGGTGCAGGTGTCCTTGTACCAGGAAGCTCTGCCGGAGGATGATTCCCGCGTCCGCACTCACTTCCTGGTGCGCGATACCGGCATTGGCATGTCAAAGGAGTACCAAAAGAAAATCTTCGACTCCTTCAGCCGGGAGGACAACACCCGCGTGCAGAAAACGGAAGGGTCCGGGCTGGGAATGGCAATTACCAAATATATCGTAGACGCGATGGGCGGTTCCATTTCCGTCCGCAGCGAGCAGGGCAAGGGCAGCGAGTTCCATGTTGTCCTAGACCTGGAAAAGGTGGCCGGCCAGGAGACCAATGCGCCGCTTCCCGACTGGAACATGCTGGTGGTGGATGGTGATGAACGGCTGTGCGTCAATGCGGTTCGTTCGCTGAAGTCCCTCGGCATCGGCGCTGAATGGTGCCTGAGCGCGGAGCAGGCGATGGAGCGGATCGCCGACTGCCGCCGCCGAAACGACAGCTACCAGATCATTCTTTTGAGCTGGAAGCTCCCGGGCATGAGCGGGATTGAGGCCGCGCGGGAAATCCGGCGGAACTACGGAGAGGAAAGCCCGGCGCTGCTGCTCTCAGACTGCGATTGGAGCGCGGTGGACGAGGAGGCCAGGAACGCCGGGATTTCCGGGTTTATTTCCAAGCCCCTGTTCAAGTCCACCCTGTTCGACGCGCTGAACATATTCGCCGGTACGGTCGTTGAAAAAACGACTGGTTCTGAAAATGCGGCCGATCTAGCCCTTCGGGGAAAACATATCCTGTTGGCGGAGGACAATGAGCTGAACTGGGAGGTCGCAAGGGAGCTGCTCTCGGTCCTGGAAATGGAATTGGACTGGGTTGAAAACGGGAAGGTCTGTGTGGAGAAATTTGAAAAGTCTCCCGTAGGGTATTATGACGCGATCATCATGGATGTGCGAATGCCCGTTATGGACGGATACGAAGCGACCACGGTCATCCGGGGACTAAAACGCGCAGACGCAGGCGTTCCCATTATTGCAATGACCGCCGATGCGTTTTCAGAGGACATTCAAAAATGCCTGGAGTGCGGTATGAACGACCATTTGGCAAAGCCGATCGATATTCAGACTGTCGCCCTCAAGCTTAAAAAACACCTGAAATAAGGCCCCGGCGGGCCGCTAAAAGAGGAATGGGAAGCAGGGGGCTGCGGACAGCTTACAGAACTCTCGTTTCCCATATTCCGCTTTCCATCTGGCATACACCAGATTTTGGAAGGGCCGAAAAGGAGATGCCCCCATGACAAAAACCTATTTTGAGAACTTGCAGGATATTGTCCTCAGCCACTTGAACAACGCCCAGAAAAGCGTGAAGGTTGCGGTGGCCTGGGTCAACTTCCCGCTTTATGAAACGGTGTTCATGAGCCTCCGGAACCGTGGCATCAAGGTCAAGGTCATCGTCAACGACGACGTGAGGAACCGCCGTTATCAAGAGAGCATCCAACGGCTGGAAACTCAGGGCATCAAAATCAAGTTCCTCCGGAGCGCGGGGCTGATGCACCATAAGTTCTGTATCATCGACAAGCGAAGGGTGCTGCTCGGTTCTTTCAACTGGACGCTAAGCGCCAACCAGAGGCATTATGAGGACCTTACTATCACCGACGAGGCCGCCGCAGTCAACCCCTGCCTGGAGGAGTTCAAAGCCCTATGGACGTTGAGCGAACAGGATTTGCGGGTTTTAAAATCTCCCATACGCTGTGAAGGCTGCGGGGAACCCATTGTGAATATCCTGCTCATGGAGGAGGATGGGCCATACAACACCAAGGTGGACGTCCTGCGGGCCTGTGCATGCCGGCAGGAGATCGTGGACACAGATTATTACGACATCTCCCTCTTCCAGAATTACCTGGGTGCCCTGGACGACTTTCAGGATCGGCAGTGGAGGGCAGAGGCCCGAAAGGACATGCTGCGGCTCCGCCAAATTGCGGAGGAGCGGGATTACTTTCTGGCCACATACTTTTCCTCATTCACGCGTACCAGCCGCCTGGGCTGCCCCATTATCCATGCCGTCGGCGTGCGGGCGCAGAGGTGGATCACAAAAGAGGACGAGGAGTTCTATTATAAAATTCTTTGGAAAGAACGGAATACCGCGTCCTACATCGAAGATGAATACGAAGAGCTGTAAGAAAAAGTCAGGGGACCGGCAGCAGGAGCGTCTCGCTGTGGCACGGCGCTCTGTTCTCCCGCCGGGCAGGCGAACGATCTCGGGCGGCCGGCTGACATTGCCGGCCGCCTGCTGCCGTTCAAGTCCCTCGTGGGGAACGTGCGGAAATAGCGAAAGCGGACAAAAATGAAAAAAGCTCTTTTTCTTCCGGGAAAAGTGCGCTATAATAGCCCCTGTGAATTCACACGATACGGAGGAACACCCATGCGGCAAAACGAGATGTTTTTACTCAAATTGGGCGAAGTCGTCCTGAAGGGCCTGAACCGCCGCTCCTTTGAGGACCGGCTGGTCGCCAATGTGGCCCGCCGCCTGAAATCCTGCGGCAGCTTTCAGGTTTACATCCGCCAAAGCACCATCTACGCCGAACCCACCACGGACCACTGCGATATGGAGGCGGCCTACGAAGCCGCGCGGCAGGTCTTCGGCGTGGTCAGCGTGGCTCGGGCCGTGCCCTGTGAAAAGACCGTGGAAGCCATCGTGGAGACGGCCAGGGACTACCTATCCGACGCCTTTGCCGCCGCGAAGAGCTTCAAAGTGGAGAGCAAGCGGGCGGACAAAAACTATCCCATGAACTCTATCCAGGTCTCTCAAGCCGTGGGCGGCGAGCTGGCAGAGGCGTTCCCCCATGTGGCGGTGGACGTACACGAGCCGGATTTGACGGTCCACGTGGAGATCCGGGAGAAATACGCCTACGTCCACGCCCCCGCTGTCCCCGGTGCAGGCGGACTTCCTGTGGGCATGGGGGGACACGCGGTCAGCCTTCTCTCCGGCGGGTTGGACAGCCCCGTGTCCTCCTGGATGATGGCCCGGCGGGGCGTGGAGCTGGAGATGGTCCACTTCGTCTCTCCGCCCTACACCTCTCAGCAGGCTCAGGACAAGGTTCTGGAGCTGGCCCGGCTGCTGACAAAGTACTGCGGCCGGCTCCGGGTTCACATCATTCCCTTCACCGAGATTCAGGAGGAAATTCGGAAGAACTGCCCCGAGGAGTATTTCACTCTCATTATGCGCCGCTTCATGATGCGCCTGGCCCAGGCTGTCGCCAAGCGGGCAGGGGCCAAGGCCCTCGTCACCGGCGAGTCCCTGGGCCAGGTGGCCAGCCAAACTATGATGGCCCTGGCCGTTACGGACGACGTGGCGGAGATGCCGGTCCTCCGGCCCCTGATTGGCATGGACAAGGTGGAGATCATCCGGCAGGCAAGAGAGATTGGGACCTACGACACCTCCATCCTGCCCTATGAGGACTGCTGCACCGTCTTCACGCCCCGGCACCCCGCTACCCGCCCCAAGGTTGAGGACGTCCGGGAGGCGGAGGCCAGGCTGGACGTAGAGGCCCTGATGGCCCGGTCCCTGGAGGGGGAGCAGTGGATTTGGGCGAAGCCTTGATGTTCAGAAGGTTCGTCCTTCATGGATAAAAAGAGTTCCCGATTGCCTGCGGAAAATGCAGTCGGAGCAAATTGGCGCATCTTGGCGAACCGGACTCCTGGGCGGTGTATCCCCGAAAGGCCGGAAAGCGCAAAGCTTGCCGCAGCATACCCAACGGCTGGAAAGGCAGGAAAAATTACTGTCCCTTCAATTGAATTTAGAAGCTATCGCTGAAGAAAAACACAGGAAGCTCACAGGGAACAATGCCGGAGGCTTTCCTTTTGATGGAGCAGGAAAGCCGGCGAATCTTCGATGGGATTCGCCAGGCAATCGCCGCGCACGCCAAACACGGATCACCCATAACAGGAGGTAACGGTTATGTCTCACACCGCTGAACTGATCGCCGTAGGCACGGAGCTGCTCCTCGGCAACATCGCAAACACCAACGCTCAGGTTTTGAGCCAGAGCCTCTCCGCCCTGGGCGTCAACGTCTTCTGGCACACCGTGGTGGGCGACAACCCGGACCGGCTCAAAGAGGCCCTGGAGATCGCCCGCCGCCGGGCGGACGTCATCATCACCACCGGAGGGCTGGGACCCACCTATGATGACCTCACCAAGCAGACCATCTGCGAGGCATTTGGAAAGCCCCTGGTCCTGCACCCGGACATTCTGGAAGACATCCGGGCCTTTTACGAGTCCGCCGTTCACGTCCCCATGCCGGAAAACAACACCCAGCAGGCGGAGCTGCCGGAGGACTGCGCCGTGTTTGACAACCCGGTGGGCACCGCGCCGGGCTGCGCCTTTGAAGCGGAGGGTGTCCATGTCCTCATGCTCCCTGGTCCGCCCCACGAGATGGAAACAATGCTCCGCCGCCACGTGGAACCGTATCTCCGCAAGCTGTCCCACGAAGTCATTGTCTCCCGGGACATTATGACCTTCGGCATGGGGGAGAGTTCCGTGGATGAGCTGCTCCATGAAAAGATGGCCCATATGACGAACCCGACTCTGGCTACCTACGCCAAGCCTTGCGAGGTCCGCCTTCGGGCCACCGCCAAGGCTGCCACGGAGGAGGAAGCCCGGGCCATGCTGGCCCCGGTGGAGCGGATGGTGTTGGACACCCTGGGAGACATCGTCTACGGCGTGGATATGATGGACCTGGCGGCGTGCTGCCACGCCCAGCTCATCCGGCGGAACATGACTCTGGCCACCGCCGAGAGCTGTACCGGCGGATTGGTCGCCGAGAAGCTCACCGCTATACCCGGGGCTTCTACCATCTACCGGGGCGGAGTGGTGAGCTATTGGACCAGCATCAAAGCGGATGTGCTGGGCGTACCCCAGGAGCTTCTGGACGCCTACGGCCCCGTTTCGGAACCCTGCGCCCGGGCCATGGCGGAAGGGGTCCGGAAAATCACCGGCGCGGACCTGGGTGTCTCCGTCACCGGCTCGGCAGGACCTACGGCGGACGAGCGGGGCGTGCCGGTAGGGATTGTGTACATCGGCCTAGCGGCCCCCGGCGGGACCTTCTGCCGCTCCCTGGACATGGGCCGGAGGCGGCGGGACCGCATCCAGGGCCTAGCGGCCAACCACGCCTTCGACGTGGTCCGGCGGTATTTGCAGGGCCTGCCCATCGAGCACATCTGAGGCGGGGCGTCCGGACAGGGACGCCGGACCCAAAAGCATAGGAATATGGGGATTTTTCCCAATACATATACTATGAGTCTCCTGGGCGCGGGTTTTCCTTGCGTTTTTCTTGCAAAGCTGATATACTGAACGTTCCAGCCATGCAGGGGGCGGCCCCCGCATAAATAACTTACAAAGGATCGGCTTCATGAAAATGATTTTTCTTGTTGACGGAGACAACAACATCGGCACGGGCCTAAAAGGCATTGACATGCTCTCCTGCCAGGACACCGTCCTGATTTTCTACCAAAAGGGCCTAGCCCTGACCAAAATCCAGAAGCTCTGCGCCGGGACGGCGGCGGATGTGCAGTATGTTGAAAGCGTCCGGGGCGGCAAGAACTCCATCGATTTCCAGATCATCACGGAACTGGGCGTCCTGGTGGGCAAGCGGGAGGCAGATTACGCCTATGTCATCAGCCAGGACAAGGGCTATGCCGCGTCTATTGACGCCCTTCAGGCCCGTTATGCCAACGCCTTCCAGGAGGTGGCCCTCCGCCCCTCCATTGAAAGCTGCCTGCATCTGCCCTTTATCCTTCGGGCATCAGACCGCCAGGAGCTGGCCAACGCCCTGGTGAAGGAATACGGATCAGCCCAGGGCTGCATACTGTATAACCATCTCAAGCGTATTTTTCAAGCTCCGGAGGTGGAGCCGGAACGGGCGGTGAAAGTCACCCGTCCCCGGCGGGGCGGGCGCCGCAAAAAATCCCCCTCTCCGGAGGACAGCGAATAAACATTTGTTATATCGGAAAAACGCCGCCTTACAGGGCGGCGTTTTTGTCGAGGAGATTCGACTGTTTTCGACAGGATTCGATAAAATCCTTGTGTTGTCCTCGGTTTTTTGTTATGATATTTCCGTGTAAGGCAGTCTTTTCCTGGGCTTAGGCGGCCTTTCGCAGCAAATGCTAACCTCGACGCTTCCAGAGGGCGCCCCTCTCCGGGAGTTTCGCCGGAAAGGAGACCTACATGGATTTAGACCTCTCTCTGCTTCCACAAGCGGCGGCGCAGATGCGGAGTGCGCTGAGTAATCTCTACTTTGCAGCCAACCGGCTGGCGCCTGCCGCTGCAAGGGAGCAGGATGCCGCCTTGGACGCCAAGGCTGCTCTGGTGGACCAGAGCTATTACCAGCTGATCCGGCTGGTAAATAACCTCACCGCCACCTCGTATCTCAACGGGGAACCGCTGCCCCTCCAGGATGGGGACATCGTGGAGCTTGTAACAGACATTTTTGCCAAAGTCTCGTCTCTGGCCCCGTTGCGGGGGTTGGAGACCCGTTTGCTCTGCGCCTCGGAGAAACACATCTGCGCCTTTTGCTCCGACGCGCTGGAGCATCTCTTGTATCAGCTTTTATCCAATGCCTTTAAGTTCACCCCTCGGGGCGGGCTGATTACCGTAGAACTGCGCCTGGCGGCGAAACGCATCTTCCTCTCCGTGGAGGATACCGGTGAGGGCATCCCTCCGGAACGTCTGGAGCGGTTGTTTGACAGCTACCACCAGGCTGAACGTCCCTCCCCGCCGTCCCAGGGTCTGGGCCTGGGCTTGGCGCTGTGCTGGGGGATTGCCCGGGGCCATGAGGGGGCCATTACGGCGGAGTCCCGCCAGGGAAAGGGAAGCCGCTTTACCTTCTCTATGCCGGACCGCCTCAGTGGGAGCACCCTGTCCGATGTGCGCTTCGACTACAGCGGCGGCTTCAACCGCACACTTATGGCCCTGTCAGACTCCATGCCCCCCCAGGCGTTTGAAATCCGGGAACACTGAGGATGCGCAGGCTGTGCTTCCTGGAACACCCTTGCGCGAAAGGCCGCCCGCGCCGGAAAAACTTGAAATCCGTCGGGCCGGTCTTTTCACCTCCTGCGCAAAGCTCGCATGTTCCTCAGCGGAATCCACAAATCCCCCTTGCACCTGGAAGGCTTTTCCGGTATAATGGAAAAGCCGATATATTCAAATAGGGGAGGGACCGCCGTGCAGAACCGCTATCAAAATCTTTTCCCAGCCACTTTAGTGCTTTCCGCCGGACTGATGCTCTTGGGCCTGTGCCTGGAAGCGCCCCTGGACATTCTGCGGGGACTGTGGTCCATCGTCACGATGCAGGATCTGCTGATTACAGACTACGTCTCCATCGGCGGCCCTGGCGCAGCCCTGGTCAACGCGGGACTGGTGACGATGATCTCCATCTGTATCATCAAGTTTTCCGGCGATCCCTTTAACGGCTTTACCATTGTGGAAATGGGACTGATGGCGGGTTTTTCCCTCTTCGGCAAGAATTTTATCAACATATGGCCCATTATCCTGGGCACCTGGCTCTATGCCAAGTATCAAAAAGAACCTTTTTCCAAGCATGCCTCTGTGGCCCTGCTGGCCACCTCCCTGGCCCCGCTGGTCAGCTACATGTCCTTGGGCAGCATCCACGCCAGCATTCCCCTGGGTATTGCAGCGGGCATTGTCATTGGCTTCATCTTGCCCTCTCTGTCGTCCTACACCTACAAGGTACAAAACGGCATGAACCTCTACAATATGGGCTTCGCCTGCGGCCTGTTCGCCATGATGGTGGTCCCGGTAATGACGGCCTTCGGCGACAGCCCGGACTCCGTGCTCTACTGGGCCACAGGCTACAACCAGGGCTTCATTGCCGTGCTGGGGCTGCTGTGCGCAGCGCTGATTTTGTTGGGCTTTTTTGCCACAAACATTCCCGCCTGGTCTGTCTGGACGGGGTATTGCCGTCTGCTCTCCACCACCGGCCGGGCACCCAGCGACTACCTGCGCATGTTCGGCTATGGCCCAGTGATGGTGAACATCGGCGTCAACGGCCTGCTGGGCATGGCTTACGTCCTTCTGGTGGGCGGGGATCTCAATGGTCCCACCTTGGGCGGCATTTTTACCATCATGGGCTTTTCGGCCTTCGGCAAGCATGCCCGGAACATTATCCCCGTCATGCTGGGTGTTTACGTAGGGGCCTATGGGATGCATCATACTCCGGACTATCCGTCCCTCCAGCTGGCGGGCCTGTTCGGAACTACTCTGGCCCCCATTTCCGGGCACTTTGGCTGGCCCTACGGCATTCTTGCCGGATTTATCCATGCCTCCCTGGTGCTCCAAACCGGGGGGCCTGTGGCAGGGCTGAATCTGTATAACAACGGCTTTTCCGGGGGATTAATCGCCATCGTTCTTTACCCCACCATTACGGCCATTGGCCGGAAGCGCCGTCCCACCCTTCAGAACGAGGACTATTACGATCAGTTTGAAGAGAGCGCGCCCATTGATCCCGCCACGCTCAAGAAAGGGGAGGTGGCCCCGGACGAACCCTTGGAAAGAGAGGCCGAATCCTCGCCGGTTCCCGCCCCGGAGGCGGAGGAGAACTGAAAAAGTTTCAAAGCCCGCCGGTTTTTCCGGCGGGCTTTGTACGTCCCAAGGTATAAAAACTGGAATATCCGTCCATGCTTTTCTCAAAGGCCCGGAACAATTGACCGCGGGCCGGGAAAGGAATGGACGGCCGGATGAAGACGAAGGGAAAGCTGAAGTGGATCGAGGTTACGCTGCTGCTGGCACTGGCGGTGGGCTTGGCGTCGGGGGCCATGGCGCTGCAAACAGGCCAGGAACTGTCGGACCGGGTAGTCCGCCTGCATGTGCTGGCCAATTCCGATTCGGAGGAGGACCAGGCTCTGAAGCTGAAGGTCCGGGACCGCATCCTGGCCTATACCGAGCCGATTTTGGCTGGTTCCGCCGACCGCCGGGAGGCGGAGGCCCTGCTCCGGGGGCGCCTTCTGGAGATGGAAAGGATTGCCGTGGAGGAAATCCGGGCCAACGGCTATGATTACAGGGTATCCGTCCGCCTGGAGGACGCGTCCTTCCCCACCCGAGAGTACGAGGGCTTCACCCTTCCGGCAGGGAAGTACCTGGCCCTGCGCATCGTCATCGGCGAGGGCGCGGGGCGGAACTGGTGGTGCGTGGTCTTCCCGCCTCTTTGCGCAGCAGCGGCGGAGGAGGTGCCGGAGACGGCCCTGGCGGCGGGTCTCTCCCCCGGGCAGGTAGGCCTGATCACCGAGGAGAACGAGGGCTACGTGCTCAAGAGCAAGCTGGTGGAGTTCTGGCGGGGCCTGGAGGCCAAGCTGCCCTAAGCAAATGCCGGGGCGTCCTGAATTGGACGCCCCGGCATTCAGGTTTCCTCAGCCCGCTGGGCCATGCGCGCCCGATCCACGCAGAAGTAGGAAAACTCCCCCGCCGCCAGCAGCGCCCCGTCTTCGCCGGTAATCTCAACGGACACCAGTACGGTGGACCGCCCCCGGTGCCGGACCTGCCCCGTGGCTCGGATAACCCCGTGCGCCCGGTTGTCCAGGAAGTGCAGGTTGCCGCTCTGGGTCACATAGTGCCGCCCGTCGCTGTGGGCGGCGGCCCCGGCGGCGTCGTCCGCCAGGGTGTACAGCGCCCCGCCGTGGACCATGCCGAAGGGGTTCCGGCTCTCGGGCCGGATCGTCAGGCGGTACACCGCCCGCCCCGGCCCGGCGGACTCCAGCTCCATAAAATTGTGAGTTGTGAAGGCGTTGGCCCCCAGTTTCAAGGCCTCAAGCCGAATGGCCCCCCGATCCTCCATAGGACATCTCCTCAAATTCAAAGTGCAGCGCCAGTATACCACATCCCCCGCCGCATTTCCACTTTTTTTGAAAAGGGCCTTGACAAACCGGAAGCGGCGAGTATAATGAACATATGAACAGACGTTCAAATGAACATATGAAAGGAGCCGCCTATGGAAGACCGCTATACTGTGGAGTGCTGCGACTTTATCCACGCCCACGAGGAGCTGGTGGAACGGGTGCGCCGGGAGCTGCCGGGGGAGGACACCCTTTACGACCTGACGGAGCTGTTCCGCATTTTCGGCGACTCCACCCGGGTGCGGATTCTGTACGTACTCTTTGAATCGGAGATGTGCGTCTGCGACATCGCGGCGCTGCTGGGCATGACCCAGTCGGCCATTTCCCACCAGCTCCGCGCCCTGAAAAACGCCCGCCTGGTGAAGGCCCGGCGGGAGGGCAAGACAGTGTTTTACTCCCTGGCAGACGACCACGTAAAGACCATCATCGACCAGGGCCTGGAGCACGTCCGCGAATGATTTTGTAGTCCCATGCGCCGACATATGAACATATCAGGAGGAGATTACCATGAAAAAGCGTTTCAAGCTCACCGATCTGGACTGCGCCAACTGCGCCGCGAAGATGGAAGAGGCCATCAAGAAAATTGACGGCGTCCACGACGCCACCGTCAGCTTCATGGCCCAGAAAATGACCGTGGACGCGGACGACGCCCGCTTCGACGACATCATGAAGGAGATCGTGGCTGTCTGCAAAAAGGTGGAGCCAGACTGCGTAATCAATCTGTAAGGCGAAAGCCCGCCCTTGGGCGGGCTTTTTGGAAAGCAAAAAAGATAGCCGCCTACCCATCACAGCAGCGGCTATCTCCTTGGAGCACCGGAGGCGTCGCCGCCTGGATGCTGCCTCCAGTATAGCAGAGCCGGGCGGACCTCGCAAGCAGGAAAATGTAAACTTTTCAAGGAGGCGTTCTGATGAAAAACCTGACCCGCAAGCAGCGGAAAATGCTGTTTAGAATTCTTCTGGCGGCGGCGCTGCTGATCGCTGTGAAGCTGCTGCCCACCGCGCTTCCGGTTCCCGGCTGGGCCGAGTGGGTGCTGTATCTGGTCCCTTACGCCGTCATCGGCTGGGACGTCCTCTGGAAGGCCGTGCGCAACATCCTGAACGGCCAGGTCTTTGACGAGAATTTCCTCATGGCTCTGGCCACCGTCGGAGCTTTCGCCACCGGGGAATACGCCGAGGCCGTCTTCGTCATGCTCTTCTACCAGACCGGTGAGCTTTTCCAGGACTATGCCGTGGGCAAGTCCCGCCAGTCCATCGCCGCCCTGATGGACATCCGGCCGGAAACAGCCAACCTGGAGCAGGAGGACGGGACCCTGGAAGAGGTGGACCCGGAGGATGTGGAGGTGGGTGCAGTCGTCGTGGTGAAGCCCGGCGAGCGGATTCCCTTGGACGGTGTGGTCCTGGAGGGAAGCTCCGCCCTGGACACGGCGGCCCTCACCGGCGAACCCGCGCCCCGGGACGTGGGGCCGGGGGACGCGGTGATTAGCGGCTGCGTGAATCGATCCGGCTTGCTGCGGGTAAAGGTCACAAAGCCCTGCGAGGAGTCCACAGTCTCAAAAATTTTGGACCTGGTAGAGAACGCGGGGGAGAAGAAGGCCGCCAGCGAGAACTTCATCACCCGCTTCGCCCGGTATTACACCCCCTGCGTGGTGCTGGCCGCCCTGGCGCTGTTCCTTTTGCCCACGCTGGCCCTGGTTTTGGTTCCGCCCTCCGCCCAGCCCGGATTCCTGGCCGGGACGCAATGGACCGGCTGGCTCCACCGGGCGCTGATTTTCCTGGTGATTTCCTGCCCCTGCGCCTTGGTGATCTCCGTGCCTCTGAGCTTTTTTGGCGGCATCGGCGGCGCCAGCAAGTGCGGCATTTTGGTGAAGGGCAGCAACTATCTGGAGGTTTTGTCTAAAACGGAAACCGTGGTGTTCGACAAGACCGGTACCCTGACCCAAGGCAGTTTTACGGTTACTGCCCTGCACCCCGCCCCAGGCTTTGACGAGCAGGAGCTGCTGGAGCTGGCGGCCCTGGCGGAGAGCTGGTCCAGCCATCCCATCTCCCTGTCCCTGCGCAAGGCGTGGGGACAGGAGGCATACCCCGGCCGGGTCACGGATGTGGAGGAAATCGCCGGTCACGGCATTACGGCAAAGGTAGACGGCAGAGCCGTCTGCGCCGGCAACAGCCGCCTGATGGAGCGGGAAGGGGTCCGCTGGGAACCCTGCAATCAGCCGGGGACGATTGTCCACGTGACGGCGGAAGGCCGGTACGCCGGGCACATCATCATTTCGGACCTTCTTAAGCCGGAGGCGAAGACCCTGGTAGAGGGCCTGAAGGCCACCGGGGTGAAGAGGGCCGTCATGCTCACCGGGGACACGGAGGCCACAGCCAAGTCCGTCGCCCGGGAGCTGGGCCTGGATGAATACCACGCCCAGCTGCTCCCGGCGGACAAAGTGGAGCGAGTGGAGGAACTCCTCTCCCGGAAATCCTCCGGCGCAGCTCTGGCCTTCGTGGGGGACGGCATCAACGATGCGCCGGTCCTCAGCCGGGCCGACGTGGGCATTGCCATGGGCGCGTTGGGGTCTGACGCCGCCATTGAGGCAGCGGATATCGTGCTGATGGATGACAACCCGGCTAAGATTGCTTTAGCCATGCGCATCTCCCGGAAGACCCTCCGGATTGTGAAGGAGAATATCTGGTTTGCCTTGGGAGTCAAAGGGGTGGTGCTGCTGCTGGGGGCCTTCGGCACGGCCACCATGTGGGAAGCGGTATTCGCGGACGTGGGCGTAGCATTCCTCGCTATTTTAAATGCGATGCGCTGCCTCCATGTGGAAGAGTTCCGGAAATAAGCGCAGGCAAAAGCGGCGGACCAGTTTTGGTCCACCGCTTTTGCCTGCTGTGTCAGATTTTTGTGAATTTCACGTGGACCGTCACATCGTACGTGGGCATGAGAAAGGTATAGGTGCTCCCACTGTCGGAAAGGGAGATAGGCCGCATCCCGTCGTTATCAGTGACTTCGAAGAGGGCCAGCTTGTAGCCCGGGTCGGGCGTGACGCGCAGGGTTACTTTTTCCCCCTCGGCATTGTAGACGGCGCTGACGGAGATTTTGCCGTGGAGCTGGCCGTCGTCGGGGGTGTCGGGGACGTCAGGAGTGCCGGGGCCATAAGGGTCCCATGGGATCCAGGTGATGTTCGTTCCTCCATAATCCTGCATAACATCATCCGTCCAGCTCGCATTTCTCGCCGGATAGTAAATGCTATAGTTGCCTCCCTTAAAGCAATTTTTCCCCAGTGCGGGTACCTTGCCGAAAAAGCGAATCTCTTTATTAAACATCTCCCCAAAGGCCCAGTCCCCAATACTTGTAACACTTGCCGGAATATCAAATCTCGTTATATTATCGCAATGCATAAATGCACTGCCTCCGATTTCCGTCACATTTGAGGGGATATTGATTGAACTGACCTCACTGCCCGAAAACGCACCCATCCCGATCTTTGTGATGCTGCTCGGAAGAATTATGGTTGATAGATTTTTTCCAGCAAAGGCATTAGCCCCTATTTCCTGCACTCCATGGGGGACCTTAAATGTCCCGCTTAAATCTAAGGGAACATACAGAAGCGCTTGTAAATCTTTAGAATACAAGGCTCCGTCGCCATATGAGGCATCGTTTGGGTTACTTGGCGAAACCGAAATATTCCGAAGGGATGTGCATCTAGCGAACACACCGGGAGCGCCGTGATCTAAATCCGTTACACTCGCCGGCATATCGATTGACTGTAAACTGCGGCAGCCAGCAAAAGCGGAGTCTCCTATTTTTTCGAGGGTGCCCGGAAGTATAACAGAGGTTAAGTTTTCACACTCCTGGAGCGCGCAATTTCTGATACTTGTAATTCCGGACCCTACTATAACCGTTCGAATGTCTGCTAGATATTTTCCCCAGGGTCTGCCTTCCCCATAGAGAGCGCCGCGGCCCATGCTGCCTGTGCCGCTGAATTTAAGAGTCCAATGTTCTGCATCAAACTCCCAATAGACCTTTGTATTATAAAGTTTACCAGAAGGGTTTTCCGCCGCCAGCGCCGCCTCCGGCAGCAGGGTCAGCGCCATGCAAAGCGCAAACAGTTCCGCTAAGAAACGTTTACTCACGATTGTTTCCTCTTTTCTGAAAGATTTTTGTATCGTGCTGGAATACTCCTCCTTTCTCCCGAAATAGCGGGCGGCTCCCGCCAAAACCGTTTTCACCACGGCGGCCCCAGGGGGCGCTGCGCCCCTGGGGATGGGGCCGGGTGAAAAACAAAAACGCCATGCAGGGCATCAAAGCCCTACACAGCGCGAGAAGCGGTCGCTTTTCATGCGGACACAGACACAAAGAAGTTAACGACAAACCCCGCCCCTTGCGCAAAGGGCCGGATTGTCGTATAATATCCCCATGCGGTGTGGCCGTTCGGCCATTGTGTAGGTGGTCATAGCGCCTGTGCAGGTCTGCGGGTGCGGGAACACCCGCAGGCTGCCGCATTTTTGTTTTTCATGTCGATTATAGCAGGGTTTTCCCCACAATGCACGCTTTTTCCCGGGAAACCATCTGGTGGACAAACTTCCTTATAAAGGGTCAGAATCGAGTATAACGCAGCATATCAGGACCACTCAGACTACCTGTAGCGGTTGGCTTACTCTCGCCTTGCAACAGTGTGATATTGTCCACATCTCAAGGCACGTCCTGCCGGCTGCATTTCACTATAACGCAGCCTCACAATGGATAGCATTAATAAAACAGCAAACGTTCGGTTTTGTGAGAAACGGCGCAGCTTCGGCTATGCCGTTTCTCCATTTTGAAGGCCGTTCAACAAAGCGGCAGGGCATATTCCCATAAAGTCACAAGATATATCAATTTGTTGTTCCCTGTGGCCATTAGACTTGTCCGGTACGTATACATGCACCGTTTTACCACGTTGTTTAGTCTGGCAGACATCCGCTCGTTCAAATTCAGATACTTCCGCACCTTGCCGGCAAATCTGTCAAGACTTTCTGCCTGTCCTTCCTGCTGTGTGATATCCTCGTTTTTACTGGTGCAGCAGTACAACTTTTCGCCGCAGCGGCACAACGGACGATACCAAAAAACATATTTGTCTTGCCTGCCCTCGTCAGGTGGCGCTTGTTCTTCCCATGATTTGAGATTTTCCTTGACAGGGGTGAGCAGTGGTGTTATCATGTTTTTGTGAACATTTTTTATGAATATTCGTAATTAGAAATCGCTAGGAAGGATGAACAACCTATGCCATCAAAACCTGTTCTTTCGGACGCCGATAAAAAAGCAATCCGGATGAGGCTGGGAGAGCTGTGCGAGGAATGCTGGATTACACACGGGTACAAAAAGACCAGCATCAAATATTTGTGCGAGAATGCGGGCATATCTATTGGCACATTCTACACTCTTTATCCCAAAAAGGAAGATTTATTTTCAGAAACAATCGAACTCATACAAAAGAGGCTGAAAGAAAAAATCCTTGACAGCAACAGACGCAGGCAGACAAAGGAGGGGTTTGCCCAATCTATAAAAGAACTATTTCGGGAATATGACAGCAAGCCATTTTTGTATAACGTAAATACGCCGGATTTTCAGTCGTTTGTGACAAAGCTCCCGAAAGAAGCCCTGGAAAAAATAAAGTTTGACAGTTTTGAAACTTTCAAGCAGGCTACCCAGGCCGCAAACCTCACTTTGAAAATAGAGCCGCCCCAGGCATATGGGATATTGAGTGCGCTGCTGTCCACCACCAGCGCAAAAGAGACGCTTGCTGCCACCTGTGATTATTTCGCCGTGTTTGACTGTATGGCGGATATTCTTGTAAACAGCATCTTTGCGTAAAAGGAGATTTCATGGAAACATTTGAGTACAAAACCGTCACTGTGGACTGTAAGGATATGAAGTATTGCCAAGATATATTGGCTGCTCAACTAAACCGCTGGGGCAAAGAGGGCTGGGAACTGGTCTCATCCCTCACCCATCCCTATCTAGGCAGTTCACAGTATTCTCTTGTAGGGCTTGCCCATTGGGTCACGCTTATTTTCAAGAGACCGAACCAACCGGGGGAGGCAATGCAGGCATGACCGTTGAAACGCGTCAGCTATCCAAAAGCATTGACGGCAGCATTATATCGGACGATATAACCATACACGCGAAGCAGGGCGTGATTTATGGCTTTCGGTTCAAATGGCGCGGGGAAAACTTTTCTGATGAAAACTCTCAATCACATCATAACCCCTGACTCTGAAGCGATCAACCAGTTAAGGGAGCACATTGAAAAAGAATCGTTTTCAATGCCCCAGGCAACAACCCAGGGTCCATGTCCGTCCCGGCTGCGGCAATCGTGTCTGGCGCGATCGGCGCAGGCTCTTCCATAATTTTCGTCCATAAAATGGTCTCTTCTGCCTTATGCAACTAAGAAAGGAGGCGGTTATATGAACTTTCCCATCCCCGGCTTTATCCCCGTTCCTAGCGCGGAAACGATGCAGCTTATCTCAATCATTTCGCTGATTATCGGCATCTGTGTTACAGTTATGGGGATCCTTTTTCTGTTTTTGAATAAAAGAAAATGGAAAGAAAAGTACACGCCTGCATGGAATTTAATCTTTGTCGGCGTACTGTTTATAGTCAATCATGGCATACAGCTGATTATTTAGGAGGAAAAACGATGATAAAAGAAATCAATCACGCCTGCGGAAAGCTGAATGAAAAGCTGGGGGTTTCTATACCGCTCCCTAACCCCGGGAAAAAAACGATGAAAATAACCTCGGCATGCCATTTCGTTGTTGGTGTTAGTCTGGTGGCAGCGGGCGTCGTGTTCTCGTCGAAGTGGTGCGCTGTTCTGGGAAGCGTTGGCGTCATCAGCAGTATCGCACTGCTTCAAGAAAGCGGTGGGAAAGATGAACAGTAATACCGTCAAAGGAAAATTTTGAATGGCTGCTATGCCCTGTATGCAACAGTAAGACCCGCATCAAAACGCGTTTTGATACGGAGTTAATAAACTTTCCACTGTTTTGCCCTAAATGCCGGAAAGGAACCCTAATCTATGTAGAAAAATTTAAGGTTTCAGTTATCACAGAGCCAGACGCACAGACGCAGAGCCGATAACATGCAGATTAAATGCGGTTATCGGCTCTTTTGCTTTAAATAAACGGACACGGCAACCGTTCGGAGATATTGCCGCGCCTTCTTTGTTGCGCAAACTACGAACAAAAACCCAACTCTTGTGGCATAAGCTCATCTGGATTTACAGAAACCGTCGTCTGCTCATATTCCTCCCTATGCGCCCGAACAGTCTTGTGCTGTCCGGGCGTTTTTGTTTTTTGCAGAAAAGGCTGTACCATTTTGAGGATCCCGTATTGCTTCCTAATTTTGGGGAAATCCCTCCAGATTTGGACCGTCATCAATTTGATGATGTGCTCATCTGGCAAACCTGTCAAGCTGCCCAGAGTATTTCTACGCCGCATATAACTCTGTCGGACCGGCTGGGCAAACCAGTACTTATCCTGCGTTTATTTGCTCATCAAAACAACCTCTTTCTCGACATGAGGTCCGCCTATGCTAATAAGGAAGGCCACTTGCGGAAGAATAAAACCCGCTTATCTTTCAGCACACTTCCCGTCAGATGCTCCGGAAAATCTGCACGGCCAAAATGCCAGAGCTGCGGCACAGCAAAATTTGTTTGTAAGTTTTTCACAATTTCTCTGCAATAAATAGAACGGTTTGTGGATTTTTGGAATAGTTGCTTGACAAAGTCGACCTTTCTGCGTATACTGCGTACTGTAAATACTGGCTTGTATAAGTTCATGATTGGATGAGCGTTTCTACCAACTGCCTTAACAGTTGACTACAAGTTTTTTGGCTTTGCCTTAAAACTTGTGGTCTTTTTGTTTTGGCAGTTTTTGTTTTTCCCTCGCCGGCGAAGAAAGACTACAGCTCTCCAATATTGGCGGACGCCCTGTGCGCACTCGGCGGCTGCTCATGTGCTTATCCTGCCCGTATGATCTCACGCGGAAACCGCGTATTTGGGAGGTAACGCATGAGCAGTCTTTTTGTGAAAAACGCCTCGGCCATCGTCACCTGCGACGGCCAGGATACTGTGCTGGAAAACGCCGGCATCCTTATCCGGGACGGGGCCATCGTTTCCATGGGACCCGAACACCAGACGTCGGACGAAACACTGGATGCCTCGGGTTGTGTGGTTTATCCGGGACTCATCAATACCCATCATCACCTCTATCAGACCTTCAGCCGGAATATGCCCCAGGTCCAGAATATGGAACTGTTTGATTGGCTGAGAACGCTGTATGAAATTTGGAAGAACCTGGACAGCGAAACTATTTATCACAGTTCCATCGTGGGTATGGGAGAGCTGCTGAAAACTGGCTGCACCACGGTCTTCGACCACCACTATGTCTTCCCCGGCGGCAGCTCCGGCCCCCTGCTGGACGCCCAATTTGCTGCGGCGGAGGCCCTGGGGGTCCGGATGTACGCCTCCCGAGGGAGCATGGACTTGAGCAAAAAGGACGGCGGACTTCCCCCGGACAGTGTCGTCCAGACCGTGGACGAGATCCTCCGGGACTGCCAAGCGGCGGTGGAAAAATTTCACGATCCCCGGCCCCTCTCCATGCGGATGGTAGCCCTGGCCCCCTGCTCGCCCTTCAGCGTCTCGGCGGAACTGTTGCGGCAGTCCGCAGTTCTGGCCCGGGACTTGGGGGTTCGGCTCCACACTCACCTCTGCGAAACAAAGGACGAGGAAAACTATGTCCTGGAGAAACACGGCAAGCGCCCTCTGACCTACATGGAGGACTTGGGGTGGGTCGGCCCGGACGTATGGTACGCCCATGGAATCCACTTTAATGACGCAGAATTGAAGCTCCTGGCGGACACGGGCACCGGCGTCGCCCACTGTCCCATTTCCAACATGAAACTCTCCTCCGGCGTGTGCCGGATTCCCGATATGCTGGAGCTGGGAGTTCCCGTGGGCTTGGCCGTGGACGGCAGCGCCAGCAACGACGGTTCCAATCTCCTGGAAGAGCTGCGGACAGCCTATCTGCTCCATCGCCTGTGCTCCAGCGAGAAGGCCCCCAGCGGCTATGATTTCCTGAAAATCGCCACTCGGGGCAGCGCCCAGGTGCTGGGCCGGGAGGACATCGGTTCCCTGGAGCCTGGCAAGGCCGGGGACCTGTTTCTGATTCGCCGGGACCGGCTGGAGCTGGTGGGGGCGGACCTAGATGTCAAATCTATGCTGGGCACCGTTGGCTTTAAGGGTCCCGTGGACGCTACGGTGGTAAACGGCAAGGTCGTGGCCAAGGATGGCCGCCTCACCGGAGTAGACGAGGAGAAAGCGGTCCGGGAAGCCCGGGCCTGTGTCCAAGCGTATTTAAACCGCTGAGTGCATGTTAAAAATCGCTCTGCGGGACTGCCTCCCGCGGAGCTACAAGAGGAAGATAGCATGAACGCTGATCGAGAAAATACCCGCAAACAGGACCAGAAACTGGTCTATGAGCTGGACGGCAGACCCAGTCTCGCCACGGCGGTTCCCCTGGGCCTCCAGCATGTCCTTGCTATGTTCACGTCAAACCTGGCACCCATCCTCATCATTGCCAGTGTTTGCGGGCTCTCCGGCGCGGATACGGTGACCATGGTCCAGTGCGCCATGTTTGTCTCCGGTCTCACCACCTTTATCCAGCTCTATCCCCTTCGCCTAGGGAGCAAATACCAGGTAGGCGCCCGGCTTCCCATTGTTATGGGTACCTCTTTCACCTTTGTACCCACCGCCTCCGCCGTGGGAGCAGCGGGCGGCATTGGGGCCGTGTTAGGCGGGTGTCTCGCGGGCAGTCTGGTGGAAGTCTTCATGGGCTTTTTCTACAAATACATCCGCCGCTTTTTTCCACCCTTGGTGGTAGGCTGCACGCTGGTGACCATCGGCGTGAATCTGTTGGGCATTGGCGTGGACTACTTTGCCGGCGGGGCCGGCGCGGCGGACTACGGCTCCCTGCGAAATCTGGCCGTGGCCTCCTTTGTGCTGATTATCGTCATTTTACTCCAGCGTTTTGGAAAAGGCCTGGTAAAAAACGCCGCCATTCTCGTCGGCCTGGTAGCGGGCTATATTCTGGCCGCCGTTTTGGGTATGGTGGACACAGCCCCCATTGCGAACGCGGCGTGGTTTGGCCTACCACTGCCTATGCAGTTCAAGCTGACCTTCCAGCCCGCCGCCATCATGAGCTTCGCAGCCCTGTTCGTCACCTCCGGCCTCGAAACCATCGGCAACACCTCCGGCATAACCATGGCGGGCTTCGACCGGGAGGCAACGGAGCGGGAAACCTCCGGTGCAATTCTGGCGGACGCCTTGGGTTCCACTACGGCGGCAATCTTCAATGCCCTGCCCAACACGGCCTTCGGTCAGAATGCAGGTATCGTGGCCATGACAAGAGTGGTGAATCGCTGGTGCATTGCTACCGGAGCCTTCATCCTCATGATTTCCGGCTTCTTCCCTAAACTGGGTGCGATTTTCTCCGCGATCCCCAATGCCGTTCTGGGCGGGGCCATCATTACGGTGTTCGGAATGATCCTGATTAACGGCATTAAAATGATCGCCAAGGCGGGATTCAGCGAGCGGAACATCCTGGTCATGGGGCTGACCTTTGTTTTCGGAATTGGTGTGCCCACTCACCCGGAGGCTGTAGCCCAGCTCCCCGGTTTTATCCGTTTCATTTTCAACGACGCAGTCACGGCTACCTGCATTGTAGCCATCATCGCCAATGTTCTGTTCCCTATGAAAGACGCGGCAGACATTGAAAAAGCGAAAGAGGCCATGCTGGGCTGACAGCGTCACAGCGCTCAACGAAGCAGCGCCCTACAATCGCGGCCGGGCGGCCAGCAACTTTGCAGGCCGTCCGTCTTGAATGTTCAGCTATTCACTATCCACTGCGGCCGTAAACGAACCAACTCCTTATATGCTATGCCATAGATAAAGAAAGGCGAATGATTCCGGCTTAGGGGCTTGACCCAAAGTGAAAAATCAGATATGATAGAAAACATCATAGAATTCTATAATGTTTATAATGATACGCTGGGGCCAGCTCTCCGCAGCGAAAAGGAGCCTGTCATGTCCGAAAACACTTTTGTCCCCCTTTACCAGCAGATCAAGGACGATATCAAATCCGCCATTGAACACGGCAAATACAAGCCCAAAGAACAAATTCCTACGGAACCGGAACTCAGTGCGGAATACTCTGTCAGCCGTGTCACCGTCCGGCGGGCCGTGGAAGAGCTTTGCAGCGAGGGGTATCTCGTCAAGCAGCAGGGCCGGGGCACCTTCGTCAGCGCCCCCCGCATTCACCGGAAATTCTCTGTCAGCAACCAGGTGGTGAGCTTTACTAAGACCTGCCGGGAATATGGCATGCTGGCGGGGGCAAAGGTGGCCGAACGGAAAATCGTTCCTGTGCGGGAGGATGAGAAGGCTTTCTGGGGCTGCGGGGACGATGCGCTGCTGCTCTACATCCAACGGATCCGGACCGCTGACGGACAGCCGGTTTTCCTGGAAAATCTGTTTATGCTTTACCATGACTTCAAGTCCCTCATGCAAGCCGATTGGGAAAACCAGTCCGTGTTCGAACTGATGGCCTCCGTCAGCGGCTATCGGGTGGCGGCCGCCAGCCGCCGCACCATTGAGGCTGTCCGGGCCACCTCGGAGCAGTCCTCGCTGTTAAACGTACCGGTGGGTGAGGCGCTGCTTCATTTGAACTGCTATTTCGTGGACCGTGAAAACCGTCCTATTTGTATTGGACGGCCGTACTACATCGGCAGCCGGTATATGTTCGAAATCTGAACTGAATGGCTGGAGTTCTCAGGCATCCCTCTCCCGGAGGGATGCCTTTTTCTGTTTTTCACAAAGGAATTTACCCGGAGTTATTCAACCATACAAAACGCAAAAACTTGTGGCGGAGCTATTGACAAACGCTTTGCAGTTGGATTATTATAACCTTACAGAAAACGTATGTAACGTTTATGATGATACAATGTTGATGGAGTGAGAAAGGAAGGGTGAACAGGGTGAATCAAGTGATCCTGGCGTCTCACGGCGGGATGTCCGCCGGAATGCGCGATACCGTGGAGCTGATTGTGGGAGAGGTCCCCAATGTCCACGCCATCTCCACCACCCGGGACGAAACCGAACCCATTACCGTCCGGGCGAAGCGGCTGCTGAACAGCTTCGATCCGACAGATGCGGTGTATATCCTCACCGACGTGATGGGAGGCAGCGTCAACAACGATATGCTGACACTGCTCTCGGACTTCCCCAGCGCGACCATCCTCTGTGGAACCAACGCGTGCCTTGCCCTGAACCTGGCCTCGGCGGAGGAACCCCTCAGTGACGCGGAGATCGAGGAGTTCCTGGAGGAAGCCAGGGGGCAGATCGTAAACTGCAACAAACTGCTGCAAACCGCAGCAAACGAGGAGGACGACGACTTATGATCAAATTGGTAAGACTGGACTACCGCCTGCTCCACGGCCAGGTGGTCTTCGCCTGGACCGGTCACGTCAGCGCCCAGCGCATCATTGTAGTGGACGACGAGGCGGCGAATGATGATCTGAAAAAATCCGCTCTGTCCCTCAGCAAGCCCACCGGCGTCAAGCTGAATATCTTTCCCCTGGAGAAAGCCCTGGCCAAGATGCCCAAGGTGGAGACGCTGAATGAGAACATCATGTTCATCTTCGGAAACGTCGCTACGCTCCGGGCCTTCTGCAAGGGCTATCCGAAAATCAGAGAAATCAATTACGGCGCTACTGCAAATCGCCCTGGCACCAAGCAATATGGTCAGTCCGTCTTCCTGACGGAAGAGGAAATCGCCCAGACAAAGGAACTGCTGGACGGGGGAGTTAAAATCTTCATGCAGCAGACTCCCAGCCACAAAGAGGAAGCTCTGAAGCTGTAACGGCTCAAGAAACAGAACCGAATAAAGGAGGAAATCCCCGATGTTTGTCACTTCCCTGATCCTGGGACTGGTAGGCGTGTTCTGTATCCTAGACTCCCGCCTGCTGGGCCGTCTGAACTTCGAGCGCCCCCTGATCACCTGCACCATCGTGGGCCTAATTTTGGGCGACCTTCCCACCGGCCTGGCCGTGGGTGCATCCATCGAGCTGATGAGCCTGGGCCTGGTGGTTATTGGCGCAGCGGCACCCCCGGACATGAACATGGCCGCCATCATCTGCTCCGCCTTTGCCATCCTCACGGACGCCAGTACGGAAACCGCTTTGGCTCTGGCAATCCCCATCGCGGTTCTCGGCCAGATGCTGGGCGTGGTCATGCGGACCATCCTCTCCAACCTCACCCATGCGGCGGACCACGCCATCGAGCAGGGCAATTTCCGCCGGGCCACCAGTATGCACATCCTCTGGGGTACGGTGCTTTACTCCCTGATGTACTTCGTGCCCATCTTTCTGGCCGTCTACCTGGGCACCGATTTCGTCCAGAAGCTGGTGGAGGTCATCCCTGCCTGGCTCACCGACGGATTAAACCTGGGCAGCAAGTTCCTCACCGCCTACGGTATTTCCCTGCTGATGAGCAGCATGCTCAACAAAAGCCTGATGCCTTTCTTCCTGCTGGGCTTTTTCCTGGTGGGCTATCTGGGACTGAATATCACCGCCATCGCCATCTTCGCCTGCATCATCGCCATCGTGCTGACGGGGCTGAAATTCCGGGGCGGGGCCGCTGCGGCCTCCGCCAGCGGCGCGCCGGTGGCCGATGACTACGATCCGCTGGAAGACGACGATCTGTAAAGGAGGACGAGGCAATGAGCAGCACGAAAATCAGCGACCGCAAACGGTATTGGCAGTTCCTGTGGCGCTCCTGGGCCATCCAGGACTCCTGGAACTACGAACGGCAGATGAACATGGGCTTCCTCTTCGGCATTGCACCAACTCTGGACCGGCTCTACCCCGACGAGAAGGACCCCCAGCAGCTGGCTTATAAAAAAGAGGCGTATCAGCGCCACATGGCCTTCTATAACTGCACGCCCCAGACCAGTGCCTTCACCCTGGGCCTGGCCTCCTCTATGGAGGAGCAATACGCCGCCGACCGGGAGAACTTCAATCCCGACACCATCAACGCTGTGAAGACCTCCCTGATGGGTCCCCTCTCCGGCGTGGGCGACAGCTTTTTCCAGGGCACCATCCGCATTATCGCCTTTGGCCTGGGCATTCAGCTGGCTCAGCAGGGCAGCATCCTTGGTCCCATCCTGGCCATGCTGATCTCCTTTGTGCCCTCCTTCGTGATCACCTGGTTCGCCGGAAAGCTGGGCTACACCATGGGCAGCAAGTACCTCACCAAGCTCCAGGGCGGCATGATGGACCAGCTCATGTACGTCTGCGGCATCGTGGGACTGATGGTCATCGGAGCCATGGTAGCCAGCATGGTGGGCATCACAACGCCCATCACCTTTGAAAGCGCCGGGCTGGTCTTGCAGGATATCATCGACTCCATTCTGCCCTGCGCCATCGACCTGGCAGTGGTCATGACGATGTACGCCTTGATCAAAAAGCGCTTTAAGACCGGCTGGCTGTTGGCCATCTGCATCGTGGGCGGCATCGTCATCAACGCCCTGCACATCCTGGTCTGACGCAAAAACCGTCTCTTTTTACATTCACCTTCCACCCCATTATATCAAAACATATCAGGAGGAAATTTATCATGTACAACATCGACATGGGCAAGGTCAAGGAAATCGTCTCCAAAATCACCGCCTCTCACACCATTGAAAACGTGGCCTTTGTGGGCTGCGGCGCATCCAAGAGCGAACTGTATCCCGCCAAGTATTTCCTGACCAGCGCCGCCAAGAAGCTCCGCTCCTATCACTACACCGCCGCCGAGTTCAACAACGACACCCCCGACTGGCTGGGCGGGAACACCCTGGTCATCACCGCCTCCCTGGGCGGCAACACCCCTGAGACGGTTCAGGCCAACTCCGTGGCCAAGGCTGCCGGAGCCACCGTGATCGCCGTCACCCACGCCGCCGGTTCCCCCCTGACCAAGGAAGCGGACTTCGCCATTGTCCATGGCTTTGAGGCCAACTACGCCGCCAAACTGGAGAAGATGGGCTACGTCATGGCTCTGGCCCTGGAGCTCCTTCAGCAGACCGAGGGCTACGACAAATACGAGCAGATGCTGGCGGGCTTCGACAACATCTTCGAGCTGGCCGAGAACAGCGCCCAGTCCGCCCGGAAGGCCGCCAAGGAGTTTGCCGCCAAGTACGCCGGCGCTCCTGTGGTCTACGTCATGTCCTCCGGTGCCTCCGCCGAGGTCGCCTATTCCACCTCCATCTGCCTGATGATGGAAATGCAGTGGATCAACTCCGGCTCCTTCCACTCCGGTGAGTTCTTCCATGGCCCCTTTGAAATCGTGGACAAGGACGTACCCTTCATCCTGCTGATGAACGATGGTAAGACCCGCCCAGTGGATGCCCGCGCCCTGACCTTCCTCCAGCGCTTCGACGCCCTGACCACCGTGGTGGATGCCAAGGATTACAACCTCGCCTCTGCTGCCAGCAGTGACGTGGCCACCTACTTCAACCCCCTGCTGCACACCGCCGTCTTCCGCGTCTTTGCCGAGGAGCTGAGCTTCATCCGCCAGCATCCCCTGAGCAAGCGGCGCTATATGTGGAAAATTGAGTATTGATTCTAATCTATCAAAACACTTGCCGGGAGGGCGGGCGGCAGCCCGTCCTCCCGTGGCTTTTCAGGAGGTTGGCACCATGGTCAAAGGGGTTATTTTTGATATGGACGGCGTGCTGGTGGACAGCGAGTGGTACTACCAGAAGCGGCGAATGGAGTTCTTCCAGCGAATGGACTTTCCCGTTTCCGACAACAGCTTTGTGGGGTCCAATGAGCGGGCCATCTGGGAGGCGCTGGTACCAGACGACCCGGAGTTCCGTCAGGAGATGCTGATGGGCTACCGGGCTTACCGGCATCTGCATCCAGTGCCCTATAGGGAGCTACTGAATCCCCAGGTCCCCGGCCTCTTCCGGGCCTTGAAGGAAAGAGGGCTGAAAATCGGAATCGCATCCTCGTCCTACTTGGGGGCAGTGAAGGAGGTAGTACGGCTGGCTGGGGCGGAGACGCTGGTGGACTTCTGTATCAGTGGGGAACAGTGCAAAGCCCACAAACCGGACCCGGAGATTTATTTTCGAGCCATGGAGGCCCTGGGGCTGACGGCGGAGACGGCCCTGGCCGTGGAGGACTCCCCCACCGGCATCACCGCCGCCAAACGGGCAGGTATTCGCGTCTACGCCCTGAAACCCCGCCCGGAGCTAAGGCTGGACCAGAGCGCCGCCGACGCTACGCTGGACCGGCTGGACGGCGTGCTGGCGTTCCTGTGAGGGCTGGCATGGACAAGAAGCTACAGCGGTACGGGCTGATGACGTTGGCCGTGTTTGTCATGTCCGTGGGGGATTACTTTTTCCTGTTTCCAAACCAGTTCTGCTTCGGC
Organism: Oscillibacter sp.; assembly: GCA_022791135.1. Taxonomy (GTDB): domain Bacteria; phylum Bacillota; class Clostridia; order Oscillospirales; family Oscillospiraceae; genus Oscillibacter. The sequence continues at coordinate 2,784 of JAAVYM010000073.1, read as the reverse complement.
GGGGTTACGGGACTCTCCACCATCGCCGCTCAGCTCCTGCCCATCACCGCCAGCGAGTTTAACGCAATAGCAAACTTAATCTTGCTGCTAGCGGCTTTTGTGTTCGTGGGACGGGCCTTCGCCATGACCACCGCCTTCGCCAGTGCCGTCCTCTCGACCCTGCTGATGGTTTTTGAGAGTTTGTTCCCTCTGGCGAAACCCTCTGACCGACCAGCCAATGCTGGAATTCATCCTGGCGGTATCTCTGCCCTCGGCGGGCAGCGCCCTGCTGTTCCACCTGGGAGCCTCCAGCGGCGGGACGGATATCCCGGCCACAATCCTAAAGAAGTACGCCCACCTTCAGAATATCGGCGTGGCTCTGTTCCGGATTGACCTTGTGATGGTGGCCCTGGCTGTGTTCGTCTTCGACCTCCAGTCGGTTCTCTACTCCACCGTGGGCCTGGCGGTGAAAACCTTCCTGATCGACGACATTACCGGCAGCATCTCCATGTGCAAGTCGGTCAAGGTGGTCTGTGCGGACGCCGGGCCGGTGTGCGATTACGTCACCCGCACCCTTGGCCGAAGTGCCACCGTCAGCCAGGCCAAGAGTGCCTGCACGGGAACGGAACAGTCCATCGTCTTCACCACCCTGACCCGGCGGCAGGCCGGCCAGCTACAGCTCTATATCCGGCAGAATGCGCTCCCGGCCTTTATAAGCATGTCCAGTACCGTGGACGTGTCTGGCCGTGGCTTCTCCAGCGTCTAATTTTTAGAAACAGGATCATTTGAAAATAGCCGAAAAGAAGATACAAGCTATCCGGTAGAATTTTTTGTCACGATCAGCGGCATGCGGAAACCCTTAAATGAAGCAGACTATTCACAGCCCGCACTGGAGCACCCCTTCCACAGGAAGAAGACACCCCCTCCCTGCGCTCAGCTCTATGAGGCGGAGCCGTAAGCGCACCGAAAACTGCCTCGCCATAGACAAAGAATACGGGATCGGCTGAGTGTCCGGTCCCGTGTTTTCTATCCTGTGATCTCAGGAGTTCTTCAGCCACGCCGTGAAGTCCTCCAGAGAGAGGGCGCCGCTGCCGCACTTCTTTTTTTCTTCTCTGGCCTGCTCACTCCAGGCGTAGAAATCAGTGTCGGAGATCCGCCCAGCCCTGATCCAGGCGAAGCGCCGCTTGTACTCCTTGCGGTAAACCTTAAACACCGGATCGTCGAACTGCTTCTTCGTCCACTGCTGGAAGGCCCCCATCTCCCGGCAGGTCTGCTGTCCCGAAGCCACCGGGCGCTCGCAGTACTCCGCGCTAACCCGCCCGGTCTGGGGGAACCAGCGTCCGCAGTTCTTGCAGTGACGCACAGTAATACCCCGCTCCACACAGCTGCGCAAGGAGTAGTCGATCATATCCCTGATCGTGCCGGAGTACAGGACCGGTGAACAGCGTCCCTGCTCCACCGGCTCAAAGCCGAGGGGGATTGGCAGGAAGGCAAACAGTGCCGGATCCTTCGGTGCGTCGTGCAAATAGTTCCGGGACGCCTGCTGCTGCGGGTCCCACCCCGCGCTGTCCACGTCCAGGACCAACTCCAAGAACCGCTGGATCTGTTTCTGATACAGGGGAAGCTGTTCCGGAAGAAGCCGCAGTTCCTCCAGCATCTGCCGGTCCTCCTCACTGCCCCGGTCACCGAAATCTCCCATCCTGGAGAAGCGGTCATACCAGCGCACATACAGAAGCTCCAGGTAGATGTGCCGCTGCTTGAGCTGGCCAAGCTCCACCATGGCGTTCGCCCCAGCCTGCCGGTCGTCCTCTGAAATCAGGCGGCTCCAATTTTCGGTGATCTGTCGGAGCATGGGCGCCAGTTCCTCGCAGTCCATCTCCAGAAAAGAAAGCAAGCTCTCCAGAAACGGAAACTCCCGAGAGACGGAGGGCGCCCCCTGCGTGCCGGCGGCGTCATACTGAAAGAACTCCCTCTTCTCCGAGAAATACATTTTAACGTACCACATACGCGCCTCCCCCAAAATGGACAATCGTTAAAATAGACTTGGCAAAGCGATGAGAGTGTGTTACCCTCAAAAGCACATTGACTGTCAATATCTTATTTCAATAAGTCTAACATTGGGTGAGTGGTTTTTGTCAATAGGAAATACAGCCGCCCTCTGCGCATCTCGACAACTGAATACCCATCACCGGAGACGATACTCACCGGGGAAGCGACGCCAAGATGCTGAAAACAGTTGAGCGCGCCAAGGTCGAAGAAAACGCCGTGGAGGTCAAACAAGGCCACAGGGCAGGAACGGGTACGGTGCATGGCCAACCAAGATCAAAAAGCAGTCAATGTAAAAAGGCCGCCGAACTGCTGCAAATGTCAAACTGCAAAAGCTACGATGACCTGCCGCTGTTTCTCAACGCAAGTCTGACGGCACAAGTGCTGGGCGTCTCTCCCTCCACAGCCTACGAGCTGATGCACGAGCCGGGCTTCCCCGTGCTGCGTGTGGGCAGTCGCATGGTGGTACCCAAGGAAAAGTTCACGCAGTGGGTGGATGCTCAGTTCGGAGGTGCCAAATGAGGAAACAGCATTGGGCCAGGTAATGTCAAGAGTTATGCGCAAAATAGTTTGCAGGCTCTGGCAGAATAGAATCAGCCAGCAATAGAGGCATCCTCCCGGGTAGCCACTAAGTGCTTCATATTCATGTACTTCTTGTTGCCCCACTGTGTGCCAGCTACATGGCGGAGCCTGGCACAGACCAGCATCAAAGCAGAATTGCCATCCGGGAAGCAGCCCACTACTCTGGTGCGGCGGCGG